>JAZKFD010000085.1:0-10994 GCA_040386635.1 Pseudomonadota bacterium | reverse complement strand
TTTCGACTCCTGCGAACACTGCACAGTGTACAGCCAAGCACTATATATGGGGTGTTTGCAATTGCAAGCCCCTACATCTAGTGTTTACCCGGAAACTCTTAGTCACAGGCTCCGAGGGGTTGCCGACAGGAAGTCCACAGTGATATCAACAGGTCGGGTGTGCGCTCGGCCATGGCGCAAGGCGCAGACAAACAGGTTCGCAGGGGCGTGCTTAACGCGTGTGCAGATTCGTCGGTCCTGAACACCGGTGGATAACTATTCAGATCGCCCCGGGCTGTTGTGTGCCGGGTTGAAACAGTGAGGGGTCGGGAAACTGAGAGGACTTCCAGGGAAGGGCGCGCCGCATCAGCGGCCAGTCGAACTGGGCGCCAGGATCACCCTTACGGCCCGGGGCGATGTGCTCATGGCCTGCGATGTGGGCAATCGGATAGTTCTCTGCGATGGCGCAGCAGAGACTAGCCAGTGATTCGTACTGCGCGGTTTCGAATGCCTGTCCTTCCAGGCCTTCGAGTTCTATGCCGATGGAGTCGTCATTGCAATTCTCGCGTCCGCGATAGCACGATGCACCGGCGTGCCACGCCCGGTCGTCGCAGCTGACGAACTGCCACAGTTCGCCACCGCGCCGGATATAGAAGTGCGACGAAACCTGCATCCCCTCGATGCGCTTGAAATAGGGATGAGCCTCCCAGTCGAGCGTGTTGGTGAACAGGCGCTGTACCTCGTCCCCGCCGTATTCTCCGGGCGGCAGGCTGATCGAATGAACAACGATCAGATCGACGAGCGCGCCCTGCGGTCTCGGTCCGAAATTGGGAGACAGGAGCTTTCGCGCATAGCCGTACCAGCCGGCATTCCACAGTGGCGGCCCTGCAGCCTCAGGTCGTATCGCCATGCGCGTCTTCACCTGGCGCGGAGATCGCAAGACGCGCGATGCGGTAGCGGATCTGTCGCAGCGAAAGCCCCAGGCGCTGCGCCGCGGCGGTGCGATTGAAGCCACTGTCGCGCAGCGCCCTCACCAAAATCTCGCGTTCCTGCTGATCGAGGTAGGCCTGCAGGTCGGCGGGTATGGGATGAGGTATGGCGGCGGGCGTCGTTGCGGGCACGGCACCGGCGGTGCCCACAGGCGTCGCTGCATCGCGCGTCAGGGCTGGCGTCTGCGTGGGTGCGAAATCGACCTGAAGCGCTTCGCCGTCAGACAGCGCCACGGCGCGGTGCAGCAGGTTTTCAAGCTCCCTCACGTTGCCATCGAGCGGGTGATTGCAAAGTTGCCCGACAACGGATGGCGAGAGCGTTGGCACGGGCATTCCCGATTCCTGCGCGATGCGCGAGAGCAGCGCTTCGCACAGAGCAGGGAGGTCTTCGCGGCGCTCGCGCAGGGGGGGCACCAGAATTTCGATCACGTTGAGGCGGTAATACAGATCCTGACGGAACCGGCCTGCATGGATGTCCGCAGCCAGATCCTTGTGCGTGGCGCTCACGATTCGTACATCGACAGCGTCTTCCTGCGTGGAGCCGATCGCGCGCACCTGCCTTTCCTGGATGGCGCGCAGCAGCTTGGACTGCATCGCCAGCGGCAGGTCACCGATCTCGTCGAGAAAGAGCGTGCCGCTGCGTGCCGCCTGAAAATAGCCTTCACGGTCTTGCGTCGCGCCGGTGTACGAGCCCTTCTTCGCGCCAAAGAATTCAGCTTCCAGCAGGGCTTCGGGAATGGCGCTGCAGTTGACCGCCACGAACGGACCATCGCTGCGGTGGCTGCACGCATGGATGGCGCGGGCCACCAGTTCCTTGCCCGTGCCAGACTCGCCGCGCACCAGCACGGGTGCCATGCTGCGCGCGACCTTGGCGATGCGTTCCTTGACCGTGCGCATCGGCTGCGAGTCGCCAACGAGCCGCTGCAGCGAGGCCTCGCTTCCGGCGGGGCGTTCCACGGGTGCCTGATGCCTGGGCACGCCCGTCGCCGTTCGCGCCCGGGTGGCTGCCCCCACGTCCTGGATGGCCGATGCAACCACCGTGCGGAACTGCTTGAGGTCCACCGGCTTGGTGAGATAGTCGAATGCGCCTGCCTTGAGGGCTTCGACGGCGTTTTCGGCCGAGCCGTAGGCGGTCATCACGATGCAGCGCTCGGTACGCTGGCTGGCGAGCATGCCGTTGAGCAGTTCAAGTCCCAGTCCATCGGGCAGGCGCATGTCGGTGATGACTGCGTCGAACTTCCTGCCCTCGAGTTGCGCCCATGCCTCGGCCAGCGTGCCAGCGGCTTCCACGCGATAACCTTCGCGCAGCAATGTGAGCTCATACAGGGTGCGCAGATCGGGCTCGTCATCGACGACAAGGACCTGGGCGGATGCGGGGGCAGAGGACATCAGGTGCGCTTTGTTCAGGCGGCTATTGTGTCAAATGAAGCGGCCCCGGCAAACGGAGCTGAAACCGCAAAGCCCACGCTGAAATCATTGCCGTCCCGCAGATGGCCGAAAGAGCCGCCCCGGATGCGCGCATACGTCATGCTTGCGCGATGCCGCTCGCACAATTCCCGGCAGATATACAGGCCCAGTCCGCTAGATCTGCTCTCGGAGGAAAAGAAGGGCTCGAACAGGTGTTGCTGCACCGCCGCTTCCAGCGGCGCGCCGTCACTCCACACATGCAGCTGCGCGCGATTGCCTGCCAGTTGCGTGGAGACCTGGATCGAATCGCCCTGGTGTCCCGCGTAGCGAAGTGCGTTGTCCAGCAGGTTGACCAGCACGCGCCGGAGGTGATCGGCGTCAAATGGCACCCGCACGCCCGGTGCGGACAGTACGAGTTGCAGCCTGGCGCCGCTGCGCGTCTGCAGCGCCCAGTCCGTGCAGGTCGCCCTGACCGATGCATCGAGCTCCAGTGACGGCGAAGCGGCGGCGCCAGATGGATGCACGCGCGACACATCCAGGATTTCATCGACGATCTGCGCCAGGCGCTGGGCATTCTTGCGCACCAGCGCACTGAGCTGCTGAAGTCCGGGCTCATGCAGATCTTCTTCCATCAATGCGTTCGCCTGCGCGATGGCGGCCAGCGGATTCCGGAACTCATGAGCAACTGCCGCCGACATGCGGCCCATGGCGGCGAGCTTTTCGGTACGAAGGCGCGCTTCCATTTCGCGCAGGTCTTCCAGAAACATCACGCAAAGGCTTTCGCCCTGATCGCCCTGATCATCGGTCAGGCGGGTGCGAACGTAGATGCGGCGCGGATTGGCTGCGCCATCGTTGATCGTGACCTCGCCTGCGACCGGCGCGCGAATGGCGAAGGTTTCTTCGGCCAGACGCAGGAGCGGAACCCACCCCGCCTGGACCGACAGGTCGAATCGCTCTCTCGAATGCGCGTGCCCTGCGCCCAGCAGGGTCCTGGCGGCCGGGTTGGCGGCCCGCACGCCGCTCGTCATGTCGATGACCAGCACGCCATCGTTGAGTGTCTCGATCACCAGTTCGTTGACCTGCGCCTGTATCCGCGCGGCCTGCTGGCCCTCGCGCGCGGCCTGTTCCTCGCGTGCCAGGCGGCCTGCGAGCTGGTGGACCAGAACGGCGAGTGCGAAAAAACCGGTGCCTGTCAGCCCGGCCTGCAGGAAGCGTGCGGCAGTCTCGGTCGGTACATGCAGGGATTGCACCCATGCATCGGTCAGCAACAGCAGCGTCACGCCTGCAGCCGTGCCCAACGCCAGCAGCGCGGAGCCTAGAACGCCGGCCATCAACACCGGAAGTGCAAAAAGCGGCGAGTAATTGATGCCTGCGACCTGCAGGAACTCCAGCGTCGAGAACGCAACCAGGTCGACGCCGATCGTCGTCACCCATTGTGGATCGAAGGCACGTCCCGGTGGCAATGCCCGCGCAAACATGCGAACGGCAAGCGCTGCACCCAGGTACGACGTGCAGAGCGCCACCAGCCAGTGGCTCACATTGAGCGAGGGCGACAGCGTGTAGAGAGAGGCCAGCAGCAAGGTCAGCACCAGCGCGATCGCAACGCGCGCCGTCATGAACCCGCGCCACAGGCGCGAAAAAGCGGAGTCGGGCGTCAGTACCGGGCTGTCATCAGCCAGGCCCGCAGGATCGGCTTTGGCTGAGGACGGTCTGGCCATTTCAGCTGCCGGCCTGCCGGCTGTGTTCGGCGCAGCAATACACCTGGCCGCCCGGGCCCGGCAGCGCATCGACGCGCGGCAGATGCACCGAGCAGACGGGACAGCGCACCATGTCCTGCGGCTCTTCGAGCCGGGGCTTGCCGTGTTGTGCGGCTTGGGAGCGCTGCTCCTGTGACTCGCGGCTCCTGCGGTCCCGGCCATTGCGCCAGAGCCACACCATAAGAATCACGAGGGCAATGACGATGACGTATTTCATGCAGTGCGGCCTAGTACAACTTCAAGGACGAAGCGCGATCCTGCATAGGCCAGTAGCAGCAGGAGGGCTCCTATATAGAGAAAACGCACGGCCTTTCGGCCGCGCCAGCCGAATTTCAGCCGGCCCAGCAACAGGCCGGCGAAAACGACCCAGGCCAGCACCGAGAAGATGGTTTTGTGGTCCCAGCGCCAGCCACGCACCTGGCCATACAGGGTGTCGGAAAAGAACAACCCCGCAAGCAGGGTGGCGGTAAGCAGCACAAATCCGGCGTAGGCAAATCGGAACGTCAGTCGTTCTAGCGTGAGCAATGGCACGCCCGCGTGGGGGTCGGTTGCCTGACGGATCTGGCGTTCCGCGCGGGTCATCAGCCACGCGTGCACGACGGCCGCGGCAAACAGGCCGTAAGAAGCGATGCCCAGCGCCAGATGCACCGGGAGCCAAGGTGAGGCATTGGCGTGCAGTGCCGTGCCCGGAAACACCAGCGCAAGCAAAACCGCTGCCGAACCCAGCCCAGCCAGCGCCCAGCGCGCCTGCAGTTGAGGAAAGAGCTGCCGCTCGACCGCATATACCGTCATCACCAGCCAGGCCGTCACCGAAATGGCGGGTGCGAAGCCGAACCGGGGTGGATTGCCGCCCATTCCCCACAGCAAAACCAGCGCGTGCAACGACCAGGCAGCGATCAGGGCGATCCGGGAGGCGCGCTCCGAGAGGCGGCCCGCACCGGCAGCCGGAACGGCGTAGGCGGCTGCGGCAGCAAGTGCCAGCACCATGCTGGCGATAGATGCACTGGCAAATGCGGTATTCACAGGGCCTTTAGAATGAAGTCCACAGTTTATCGCCATGCCTTGCGCCGGCGGCGTCCAGCTCTGGCATTCCGGTCTTCATTTCTGTTTCCGCGACTCCAATCCATCCCACCCCACCCCCTATGGCCTCGTCCGCACTCACTGACAAGCTCTCACGCCTGGCCAAGGAACTCCGGGGCCAGGCCCGCATCACCGAAGCCAATGTCCAGGACATGCTGCGCGAAGTGCGCATGGCCCTGCTCGAAGCCGACGTTGCGCTGCCCGTGGTTCGCGACTTCATCGCGCGCGTCAAGGAAAAGGCGCTGGGCCAGGAAGTGCTGGGCTCGCTATCCCCGGGGCAGGCGCTGGTAGGCATCGTCAACCGCGAGCTGTCCGCCACCATGGGGCAGGGCGTTGCTGACATCAATCTCCAGGCCCAGCCGCCGGCGGTGATCCTGATGGCGGGCCTGCAGGGCGCGGGCAAGACGACGACAACCGCCAAGCTGGCCAAGCACCTGATCGAGAAACGCAAAAAGAAGGTGTTGACGGTCTCGGGCGACGTGTATCGCCCTGCGGCCATCGAGCAGCTGAAGACGGTGACCGCGCAGGCAGGCGCGGAGTGGTTTCCAAGTACGCCGGATCAAAAGCCTGTTGACATCGCCAGGGCCGCGCTGGACTACGCGCGCAAGCAATACTTCGATGTGCTCCTCGTCGATACGGCGGGCCGGCTGGCCATCGACGAAGCGCTGATGCGCGAAATCAAGGAGCTGCACGCGGTGCTCAACCCCGTCGAGACGCTCTTCGTTGTCGATGCGATGCAGGGCCAGGACGCGGTCAACACCGCAAAGGCGTTCAAGGAAGCGCTGCCGCTCACGGGCATCATCCTGACCAAGATGGACGGCGATTCTCGCGGTGGCGCGGCGCTGTCGGTGCGTCAGATCACCGGAGCGCCGATCAAGTTTGCCGGTGTCAGCGAAAAGATCGACGGGCTCGAAGTCTTCGACGCCGAGCGCCATGCGGGCCGCATCCTGGGCATGGGCGATATCGTGGCGCTGGTCGAGCAGGTCACCGCCAATGTCGATATGGCAGCCGCGCAGAAGCTGGCAGCCAAGGTCAAGAGCGGTGACTTCGACCTCAATGACTTCCTCTCCCAGATCCAGCAGATGAAAAGCATGGGCGGCCTTTCCAGCCTGATGGACAAGATGCCGGCGCAGATGCAGGCCAAAGCCGGCTCGGTTGACATGAACAAGGCCGAGAAAGACATCCGGCGCAAGGAAGGCATCATCCAGAGCATGACGCCGCTGGAGCGCCGCAAACCCGAACTCATCAAGGCGACCCGCAAGCGCCGCATTGCGGGCGGCGCCGGTGTTCACGTCCAGGAGGTGAACCGCCTGCTCAATGAATTCGAGCAGATGCAGGGCATGATGAAGAAGATGAAGGGCGGCGGCATGATGAAGATGATGAAACGCATGGGAGCCATGGGCGGCAAGGGCGGCGTCACGCCCAAGCTGCCCTTTTAGTCCCTACGTCATCACGCGCGCCGACGTTCCAGAACCGGCTCACGCGATTCGCGCAGCAGCCTGACCGTCTGCGCGAGCGCCTCGACGGCAGCTTCGCGCGATGCGATCCATGTGGGCGGCCGGTCCCGGTCGAGCCAGGCCCAGCGTGAACCATGAAAGCTGCTGTGGGCCACCGCCAGGCGCAGTCCTGCAGGCAGTTTGCCGCTTGCACGCAGTTGCGCGGCCGTGCGCTCCAGCGTTCCCACCAGCTTCATCAAGCCGTGATAGCGCCTTCGCACGGCGTCGGGGTCGTCCACGATGCTGCCCCAGCGCAGTTGCATCGCGAATGCCACTTCGTTGCCGAAGCTGTAGTAGTGGACGGCGTTGGAAAGAAACCCAGCACCGGCAAAGCCGAAAGCCCGATAGGTTGCTGGTTGTTCGGCGGTCCAGGCGCAGACCCAGTCTTCAAAGTCGTAGAGATGCCACAGCAGGGGCCGGGTCGCATACGCCGCAGGGCCGATGCGCACGAGCGGCTGAGTGTCGGGAATGCGCGAGCACTCGAGCCCTTCTGCGGCAAATAGCTCGGCCGCTTCAATGCGAGCGTCGATCACGACCGCGCCTCTTGATACGTGATCGGGGTCAAGCCGCTGACATACGCCGCGTCACGACCGACGTAGCTGGTCTTGGGGTCCTGCAACAGGGCGGTCACCCGGGCTGACCCCCACTGCGACGGATCGATGACGTTGCCGGATTTTTCGAGGCGGGCAAGATGAGCCTTGATCGTGCCCAGGCGGACCACGGCCGCCTGAACCTCTTGCTCGGTGAGCAGGCCGCTGAGCTTTGTGTGAAGCTCCCTGGGGCTGATCGCGTCGATCTGGGCCTTCATGTCCCGATCGACAACGGGGGGTAACGCCACGCCGTTAAAGGCCGTCGCTCCGAACAGCTGGCCGCCAAGGTTGATGCGATGTTCGTTGGCTGCAAGATGGACAAGATCGTTGGGGTTGACCTGCGTGGGGCTGAATGCCTGGTCGTTGTCGATTGCACGTACGCTCTTGAAGGCACCTGCAGAATCGAGTTCGACGACATAGTTGCCAGGGTGCCGGTCGCCTTGCGCAGTCACTGCATCCAGCAGCTGGAGCTTGATGAGCGCGCAGCGAAGCGCCGGATCTTCATAGTTGAGATCCTGCACACCGAATTGCTGCTCCTGGACAAGCCGGCCGGCCTCGAACTTGCAGCCAGCAGCATCGAGCATGTCCTCGCGATCCTGCTCAGAGAATTCATCAAGCGCAGCGAGCAGGCGCTTGCCGGCGTCCGAGTCGTGGATGTCAATCTTGCGGTTTGCTGCCGGAGAAGCGCCATGCGCGAATTCCATGGCGATTCCCAGTTTGCCGTCGTTCAGCGTGCCGAACCGGGTCTCGGGGACCAGATGAAACCCCAGCAGCTCATCGGCGACCGCAGTTGCCACATTCCTCACGGCCATTCGCGGGTCGGCTTTATCGATGCCAAGCCGTTCCGACTGCGGCCCATAGCCCTCAGCAAGCTTTGCTTCCTTGAACACCATCTGGTGGCCTGCGTAATTCACGCTGTAGGGACGGCTCACCGAACCGCCACCCAGCGCAACGGGCGTTCCAATGATGTTGTTGCCGCGCAGCTCGCCGACCAGCGTGCGCGGATGGATCGGAACGCCGCGGTCCTTGTATTGCAGCCCCAGCTCGATTGGCAGGTTTGCCTGCCCCAACAACTGGAGCTCGCCAGGGGTGAATCGCAGCATGGTCTTGCCGACATCCAGCCCCTGGGCGCGCAGCCATGCGATGTCTGCCGGTGCGACAGCTTCCATCGACTGGGAGACATGCTTCAGCGCGTCCGATCCCACCTTCGAAAAGTGTTCAACGAATTCCTGGTCCAGCTTTTCGTACACCTCGTCGGCACCGAGTTCCGAGGCGACTGCGTGCGCATCCGACTCGAACTGGCGGTTGCGGAACGCGGGATCGTTCATGATGGCCTGTCTCACCACCTGACGGCTCTCTGCCGCAGTAAGACGGGTCGCCTCGTCGCGCGTGCCGGTCGAAGGTTCGTCACTCTCGTCTGACTTTTCCCCAAGGACCCGATTGAGGATGCGTAGGTTGCCGGCCTGGATGCGGCTGTTCATGGCCTGCGAACTCTGAAGGACGCGCTCGAAACGCCGCGTCGTGAGTGGGCGGCCTTGTCTGAGATGCGCTTTGAGTTCCCTCGATGCCGTGTCGGCCACGTGGTCCCCGTAGGAATCGCGCAGGTTCTGCACAAATGTTTTCGCAGTCAGGCGGTTGGCTGCCACCTGCTCGGGCGTGCGGGTCAGAAAATCCCATGCCCGCGCGAAGATATTCGTGCGCTGTTCGGTGCCGCTTGGCCGAATTTGCCTGTCCGGCCCGATGGTCAACCGACTATTGAGGTTCTGCCCCGCACGTAGTCCGGTATTCGAAGGTGGAATGACGGCCATTTACCTTTACGCCCGAAGATGGAACTGATTGGTGAAGTGCGGCGTCGCCTGGACCTGCAGACCGCTGTCTTGCGAACCGCTGCCCGAGAGCCGCGCCAGGCGGGCCACCCAGATTTCGCCGTTCAAGATCAGTGCCTGCAGCAGGTCTTCAAGGCGATCCGCGTCGAGTTGAGCGGTAGGTTCGCGCAACTGCAGATACACGGTGCCTTCGGCGGAGTTGGTGGAAATCGTCGCGCCGCCTGAGCCCGACCAGTGGAAGTTCGCGTCGAGCAAGGCGTACAGCACGCGTTCGCGCCTTGTCGCGGGCAATTTGCCGCAGCACACGCTGAGCACGAGCGACTGGCTGTCTTCCTCGAACTGGAAGGTCAGGTCCAGCTGATCGTCGATGCGCACCATGCAGTGCCCGTCCGCATCCAGACGCAGGTCGGGAAGCCCTTTGGCCTGCGCCAGCCGCTGCAACTGGATGTCGAGGTTTTCCTGGCTCATGGAACCTGAGTAACGGCCCAGAGCCGTCGGTTCCATGTGTGGTCAAAAATTTCTCAACGTCGCCCGGCAGGTTGCCAGAACTCAGGCATCGACAGGCTCGCAGACCACGACTTCGCCGCGCAGGGAATATGTACCCGTGGAGGTGATGCGCACATCGATCATCTGGCCGATCAGGCGCTCAGGTCCCTTGAAGTTCACCATCCGGTTGCATTCGGTTCGCCCAGCCATCTCGCTCGCGTCCTTTTTGGAAGGGCCTTCGACCAGGATGCGCTGCACGGTACCGACGCGGCTTTCGCTGATGCGTTTCATGCTCGCATCGATGGTGCGCTGTACCAGTTGCAGGCGCTGCAGCTTGACGGCATGCGGGGTGTCATCGTGAAGCGTGGCCGCCGGGGTACCCGGACGCGGGCTGAAGATGAAACTGAAGCTGTTGTCGAAGCCGATGTCGTCGATCAGCTTCATCATGCGGGCGAAGTCATCTTCGGTCTCACCGGGAAAGCCGACGATGAAGTCGCTCGACATCGCCATATCGGGTCGGATCGCGCGCAATTTGCGAACCGTGCTCTTGTACTCCATCGCCGTGTAGCCGCGCTTCATCGCCATCAGGATCCGGTCACTTCCGTGCTGCACCGGCAAATGAAGATGGCTCACCAGCTTGGGCACCCTGGCATACACGTCGATCAGGCGCTGGGTGAATTCGTTCGGATGGCTGGTGGTGTAGCGGATGCGTTCGATGCCCGGTATGTCGGCGACGTATTCAATCAGGAGCGCAAAGTCGGCGATCTCGGCGGTGTCACCCATCTTGCCGCGGTAGGCGTTGACGTTCTGGCCGAGAAGCGTGACTTCCTTCACGCCCTGGCCCGCCAGGCCAGCCACCTCGACCAGCACATCCTCGAAGGGCCGCGACACTTCTTCGCCCCGCGTATAGGGAACCACGCAATAGCTGCAATACTTGGAGCAGCCTTCCATGATGCTCACGAACGCGCTCGCGCCATCGACGCGGGCGGGCGGAAGATGATCGAACTTCTCGATCTCAGGGAAGGTGATATCGACCTGTGGACGCTGCAGCCGTCCGCGTTGCTCGAGCAGTTGCGGCAGCCGGTGCAGGGTCTGCGGCCCGAACACCACATCGACATAGGGCGCCCGTTCGATGATGGCGGCGCCCTCCTGACTGGCAACACAGCCGCCCACGCCAATCAACACGCCTTTGGCTTTCAGGTGCTTGACCCGGCCCAGGTCGCTGAAAACCTTTTCCTGCGCTTTTTCGCGAACGGAGCAGGTGTTGAAAAGAATGAGGTCGGCTTGCTCGACATCCTGAGTCGGCTCGTAACCCTCAGCAGCGTTCATGACATCGGCCATCTTGTCCGAGTCGTACTCGTTCATCTGGCAGCCGAAGGTTTTG
>JAZKFD010000084.1:0-28084 GCA_040386635.1 Pseudomonadota bacterium | reverse complement strand
GTGAGCTTGGCCCACAGCAGGTAGCCGCCGGTGGAGTGCTGCACGCCCTTGGGCTTGCCGGTCGAGCCCGAGGTGTAGAGGATGAACAGCGGATGCTCGGCGCCAACAGGCTCGGGCGTGCACTCGCTGCCCTGCCCCTTGAGCGCTTCAGTGAAGGTGATGTCGCGGTCCGCAACCATGTTGCATGGCGTCGGTGTACGCATGTATATCAGCACGTGCTTGAGCGTGTCGCAGCCGCCCATGGCGATGCCTTCGTCCACGATGGATTTCAGCGGCAGTTCCTTGCCGCCACGCATCTGGAAATTAGCGGTGACCACCGCCACTGCGCCCGCGTCGATGATGCGTTCATTCAGCGCCTTGGCCGAGAAGCCGCCGAACACGACGCTATGGGTTGCGCCGATTCGCGCGCACGCCTGCATCACCACCACGCCTTCGATCGTCATCGGCATGTACACGATGACGCGGTCGCCCTTCTTGATGCCCTGCGCCTTGAGCGCATTGGCGAACTGCGAAACACGCGCGAGCAGTTCCTTGTAGGTGACCTTCGTCACGGCGCCGTCATCGGCTTCGAAGATGATCGCGGTTTTGTTCTCGGTGGAAGTGCCGATGTGCTTGTCGAGGCAGTTGGCCGACGCGTTGAGTTCGCCATCGGCAAACCACTGGTAGAAAGGCGCATTGGATTCATCGAGCGTCTTGGTGAACGGCTTGTTCCACACCAGGTTCTCGCGCGCCAGGCGAGCCCAGAATCCTTCGAAGTCCTTCTCCGCTTCTGCGCACAGTGCGTTGTAGGCATCCATGCCAGAAATGCGCGCGCCCTTCATGGCCGCTTCGGAAGGCGCGAACACGCGATTTTCAACCAGGACCGACTCGATGTTGCTCATGGATTTGTCTCCGAAGGATTGAAAGAGTTTGGCCGTAATGTCAGGGTTTGCACTTACAGCGCACTGACGCGCCGCGCCCTGCCAGCGCGTTTCAACTTATACCCGCGCCGCCCTGTCATACGCGCCCCCTACAATGGCGCGCCAGCCGGTACTAACCCTCACATCGCACCCGGCTTCCGCTCACCTCCCGACCCTCCATGACACCCGATCCACTTATCAAGCCCACCTCCCCCATGCGTCCGCTGCCCAATCTCATCTTCATGAGCCGATGGCTGCAGCTGCCGCTGTACCTCGGCCTCATTGCAGCGCAAGCGGTCTATGTCGTTCACTTCCTGCTGGAGCTGTGGCACCTGATCGAAGCCGCTGCGGGCAGCCAGACCGCCTTGCAGCAATTGATATCGAGCATCGGCTACAAGGTGACCACCCCTGTCGTGACGCTCAACGAAACCATCATCATGCTGGTGGTACTGGCGCTGATCGACGTCGTCATGATCTCCAACCTGCTGATCATGGTGATCGTCGGCGGCTACGAGACCTTCGTGAGCCGCATGGGCCTGCAGGGCCACCCCGACCAACCCGAGTGGCTGAGCCATGTGAACGCGTCGGTGCTGAAGGTGAAGCTCGCCACGGCCATCATCGGAATCTCGTCGATTCACCTGCTCAAGACTTTCATCAACGCAGACAACTACTCGGACCGCGTGCTGATTGCGCAGACGGTGATTCACATCGCATTCCTGTTGTCGGCACTGGCGATCGCGTACACCGACAAGATCATGTCGGGCATCGCCGACCGCAGGCACTAGACCATCTTGTCCGGCCGGACCCACTGGTCGAACTGCTCCGGTGAAACATGGCCCGAAGCGATTGCCGCTTCGCGCAGGCTCGTGCCTTCGGTGTGCGCCTTCTTGGCAATCTGTGCGGCCTTGTCGTAGCCGATGTGCGGATTGAGCGCGGTGACGAGCATGAGCGAACGCTGAACCAGCTCGCCGATGCGCTCTCGATTGGGCTCGATGCCCACCGCGCAGTTGTCATTGAAGCTGGCCATGCCGTCAGCCAGAAGCCGCGCGCTCTGCAGGAAGTTGTGCGCAATCATGGGCCTGAACACGTTCAGCTCGAAATTGCCTGAAGCTCCGCCGAAATTGATGGCCACGTCGTTGCCGAACACCTGGCAGCACAGCATGGTGAGCGCTTCGCTCTGCGTCGGGTTCACCTTGCCGGGCATGATAGACGAGCCGGGTTCGTTCTCGGGAATGCTCAGCTCGCCGATGCCGCTGCGCGGCCCACTCGCAAGCCAGCGGATATCGTTGGCGATTTTCATCAGGCTGGCAGCCAGGGTCTTGAGCGCGCCGTGCGCGTGCACCAGCGCATCGGCCGCAGCCATCACCTCAAACTTGTTCGGTGCCGTGACAAAGGGCAGGCCCGTGAGACGCGCGATCTCGGCTGCGACCTGCTGCGCATAGCCTGCCGGGGCGTTAAGGCCGGTGCCGACTGCAGTGCCGCCCAGCGCCAGCTCGCACAGATGCGCCAGGCTCGCGTGCAGATGCCGGTCGGCCTGCTCGAGCTGCGCTACGTAGCCAGAAAACTCCTGCCCCAGAGTGAGCGGCGTTGCATCCTGTAAATGGGTGCGCCCGATCTTCACGATATCCCTGAAGTTTTCTGACTTTGCGGCGAGCGTGGATCGCAGCTTCATCAGCGACGGGAGCACGCGATTACGGATCGCATCCACCGCAGCCACGTGCATGGCCGTCGGAAACACATCGTTGGACGACTGGCTCATGTTCACGTCATCATTGGGATGAACCTTGCGCGCCTGGCCTCTGGTACCGCCGAGCAATTCGCTGGCGCGGTTGGCCAGGACCTCGTTCACGTTCATGTTGGTCTGCGTGCCCGAGCCGGTCTGCCAGACAACGAGCGGGAATTCCTCGGCGTGTTGTCCGGCCAGCACTTCGTCTGCCGCCGCGATGATGGCCGACGCCTTGTCCTGCGAGAGCAGACCGAGCAGGTGATTGACAACTGCTGCGGACCGCTTGACCTGTACCAGCGCGCGGATCAGCTCGGGTGACTGCCGCTCACTTGAAATCGCGAAGTTCTGCAGCGACCGCTGCGTCTGCGCGCCCCACAGGCGCCTGGCTGGCACTTCGATGGGGCCGAAGCTGTCTTTCTCGAGGCGAGTATTCATGCCGTCAAAGTACCACCTTTTTGATGCGCCGCGCGGGTTGCGCATGGTGGGTTCCCCCATGGATTTCGCACCTCTCGCCCTGATAATCGATGAGCTTGCGACGACTCCTCCTTCTTAATTCAAACGCCCCCCGTTCATGCAGCCTCCCTTCTCGCGTTCTTCACGTCTGGCCGCACTGGCAATCGCAATCTCGGCTGCCTTCGGCGCTACGTCAGCAACTGCGGTTTCCCTGGGCGCAGCCCGCGTTCTATCGGCAGGCGGCGAACCCCTGATCGCAGAAATCGAGATCCCGCTGGCTTCACCAGACGATCTGGCCAACTTCAGGGCGGGTCTTGCCAGCCGGGCGGAATTCGATGCCGCCGGGATGGTGGTTCACCCGGGTTTGCAGGGCGTGTCGTTCACGATTCACAGGCGGGCGAACGGTCAGGCGTACCTGCGGCTGATCGGCACACAGCCGGTGGGCGAAGGCGCAATCCCCATCATCCTGCACGCCGAAGGAAACACACGAACAGTGATACGCGACTACACGCTGGTCGTCGCACCCCGACGCGGCGCGGCTGCGCCTGTGACGTTAGCCGCGCCGGAAACCGCTATTCCCGCTATCGCGCTGGGCCTGGCCCGCGTGCTTTCGCTGCGCGGCGAACCGCTTCGAGCGGAGATCGCGCTCCCCACCATGACGCCGGCGCAGGCCGCGCTCATCGGCGCTTCCATCGCACCCTCGTCGGACCACGCCGCCGCCGGCGTACCTTACGACCCCGCCCTGCGAGACGTGCAGGTTCGAACTGAATCCCGGCCTGATGGTCGAATGGTTCTGAGCATCACAAGCCAAAAACCGGTCAATGAGGCCCGGCTCGAATTGCTGCTCGAAGCACGATTGCCATCGAGCCGGCTGGTACGCGACTACACACTCAATTTCGCCACGCCTGCGCCAAGAAATGTCGCGACAGGCACGATCGGAGTTGCAGCGGAGCCGGTTGCGGCCCCACCGCAAGTGACACAGGCCACGCAAGCCGTCTCCGTTGCGCCAGTGGCCGCTGCTCCTGCTGTACCGGTTCAGGCCGTGCCTGCGCCCACGCCCCCGCGTCCGGTTGTTGCCGCAGTTCCGACCCCACCATCACCTCCGCCCGCCGCAGTCGTTGCGGCAGCTTCCGCCCCGGCTCCCGCTCCCATAGCTGCACCAGCAGTGGTACCTGCACCTCCTGTAGTACCAGCGCCTGTAGTGGCGGCTGCTCCGCCGCCTCCACCTCCACCTCCACCTCCACCTCCACCTCCACCTCCACCTCCACCGCCGCCACCGCCGCCACCGCCACCGCCACCGCCACCGCCACCGCCTGCGCCTGCGCCTCCGGCGCCAGCGCCGGCCGCTGCGGCGCCTGTCCTTCCCGTGATTCCGCCGGGATACGCGACTGGGCCTGGTGCGGTGCCGGTCATTCCCCCGGCGGTCGTTGCGCAAGCCCCGGCCCCAACGCCGGCGCCGGCGCCGACTCCGGCTCCGGCTCCGGCTGTCGCGAAAGCAGCCCCGCCAGACAGCGCTGCAATAGACAGCAAGAAGGTGGTAGTCAAGGCGGGCGACACCGCTTCGCGTATTGCCTCCGCACATCTGATTTCGGGTGTCTCACTGGACCAGATGCTGGTGGCCATGATCAAAGCCAATCCACGCGCATTTGTGGAAGGCAACGTGAACCGGTTGAAGGCAGGCGCCGTACTCGAAATGCCGGGCCAGGCGGACGCATCGGCAGTAAGCGCGCAGGCTGCGCGGCAAGAGATCCAGCTGCAAGCTGCAAACTTCGACGCCTACCGCCGGAACCTTGCCGGCCTCGCTGCAGGCACATCGGCATCGCAGGGGCGCACCGCGTCGGGCACTATCCAGACACGCGTGGCTGAGCGAAACACACCGCCGAAGCGGCCGGACAAGCTGAGCATTTCGTCAGGAGCGATCTCAGGTTACCGCGCTGAAGATCAACGGGTCATGGCGGAGCGCCTTGCCATCGAGGCGGCGAAGGCTGCAAGGCTTGCAGAGGAAATCAGGGCGATGACGCCAGCGGCTCCGACCACGCCTGCCTCACGCCCGGCGTCTCAAAGCCAGTCGCAGCGCAAATAGCTGCACGCACGCCGCAAGTAGCGTACCGGACGAGAGTTCCGGCACAAAAATGGGCCTGCTTGTCAGGCTGGGTAAATAGTCTTGACAGCGTCTCAAACAGAATGCTCGGCGCAAGCGGGGCATTTTTGTTATGCGAAGCAAACAAGGGGCTCAGCCCTGCTGCCGGTGCGCTTCCAGGCAAAGGGGTGCTACACGATCTGCTTTCGCAGCTGCATCATTTCCGGACGCTCGGCCATCTGCCGGGCGTTGGATTTCAAAGTGTGCTCATGCAGGTGGCGGCCGACCAAGCGCTGGCGCGCTGCAGCCGATGTTCCATGAGTCGCCTCTCCAATGAAAATGCCCACCAAACAACGTCTGGTGGGCATTTGCCGCTGACCTCAGCTGGAGTGCTTACACAGCCTGGATGAAAGCCCCTTTTGCTGGGAGTTCGATTCGCTTACTTGACGCCGATGATGTTGGTGGCAGAGTTGCCGACCGCTCGTGCCGAGATCGAGTTGTTGACTACCGTCGTCGAGCCACGGTTCGTGCCGGCACCGGCCATGCCGATATTGACCCCCGTCACGGTTGCGGTAATGTTCGCGCTATTGAACTGCGTGTTGTTCACGGTCGAGCTGGCCGAATTCAGACCACCGGCAAGCGCGCTCTGCAACAGAGAGTTGGACGCACTATTGCCGTAGCTGAGAGCGTTGGCCTGGTTATTGGCCACTGTGGTGGTCACGAGAGTTGCAGTACCACCGACCGTGTTACCGATATTGGCGTACGCAACCGTTGTCGTCACCGTTGCGGCGTTGTTCTGGCTGTTCAGCACACCAAAAACCGGGAACACACCACCACCAATGCTACTGTTCGCGACTGCCTCGAGCGTGTTGTTGGCAGTGTTGCCGCCGCCTTGCGCCGAGAGAATGTTACCTGTCACAGTCACGGGCGTGCCGGTCTGAACGTTGGGTACCACTCCGAATGCGGTGACGCCGATCGTTGCGGGAGTACCAATCAGTCCTCCGACGGTGGCTGTCACAGCGGTGGGCCCAGCAACGCCAGAGTTTTGCGTGTTGCTCACCTCACCGGTGCTCGTCAAAGTGCTGAGCGCATTCAGCACCAGGCGGTTCGTAGCGACGTTGACATTCGAGCCAGCAATTGCGTAGTTGTCCACAACGCCGAAGGTGGTGCCGTTAGCGCGGCCAGTGGTCGTTTGCGTAGCCCCGATAAGGCCCAGGCTGTTCATCGTCGTCACATCGCCGGCGCCGTTCTGATTGCTGAGCACTCTGAAGGCGGGAGCAGTCACGTTACCCGTCACTGTGTCACCAGAAGCCGTCAGTGTGTTGGTTCCGACGTTACGGGTGGCGTCAGCATTGAGAACGTTCTTGAACACGGTGATCGTGGTGCCGGAGATCGCATCCCCTCGCACGCCCACAGCCGCCGACGTCACTGTTGCATCAATCGTTCCCCCGACTGCCTGCTGGTTGTTATTGACCAAGCCGGCGCCCGTAAGGCCGCTGTCGATATCCAAGGTCAGATCGCTGCTTGCGGTGTTGGCGTTCGAAAGCGAGGAAATCCGGTTCCTTGCGACTGTTACGCTGCTACCCGTTGCGTTAGTGGTGGAAGCACCGACCGTACCCACATTTGTCGCCGAAGTAACGGCTCCAATCGCAGTCTGGGCATTACGCGTTTCGAAGCCCGGATTGGTCGTCCCTGACAAGGTAGGAGCAACGGCTTTCAGAGTGTTGGTCGCGGAGTTACGTCCAGCTTTCGCCTCGCTGACGTTGTCGCTGACTGTCACCGCTGAGTCGGTGATCGACACGGCAGCTCCCGGTACGTTTGCCGTGACGCCGAAATTGGCCGCGCTTACGGCTGAGCCGACCGTGGCCGAAACAGTATTGCGTCCGGTAGCCGTTTGCACGTTGTTTGTGAGGCCTTCGGCAGAAATGCCGTTCTTCGATTCCATCTCCAGCGCGTTGGTGGCGACATTGACGTCAGCCGTTGCCTTCTGCTGGTTGCCTGTCACCGTCACTGGGCCGCCATTGACAACGTCCGCGAAGAGACCGGTGTGGCCGGGAAGGGCCTGAGCGGTCACGTTAGCGCCAGTGCCAGTGCCTATCTGCAAGTTCTCGGTAATGAAATCGACGCCTCGGAGGACACCGCGCCCCGTGACACCCGCAACGCCGTTGACCGTCTGGCTGTTGTCCGCAACGTTCATTCCCGCACCTGCCTCGATGACGTTATCCGTCACGATCACGGGCGTGGTATTGAAAGTTGCGCCGTCAATGCTGATGACAGCAGGTGTTACGCCCGAAGAATCGGTGCGAACAATTGCGGTCACCGCTTGCGTGGTGGTTTGACGCGAGGAGAGCACGCCCGTCAAGTTTTTCGCCTCACTGTCAGCAGCAAGACTCAGGGTATTGACTGCGCTGGTCCCTTGCGCAAGGGATGAGGCGATGTTGTCCGAGGCAATCGCCGTGCTACCGGTGTACACAGCGGCAGTGCCAGTGATACGCAGCGGTGATGTCACCAGAGACGACGTCGTCCCGCTCTGCGTCTGGCTGTTGGACAAACCGTAATCCGCGATTACGTCACCATTGGCAGCGACTCCAGTGCCTGCGGACACATTAGCGTTACCCGAAAGCGTCACGGCGTCTGCGCTTACGGTGTTTTCCGCAACGCTGCCCGTTGCCCGACCGCGCACGACGTTATCGGTCAGCAGCAGCGAGCTGCTACCAATGGCCGGAGCGGCGCCCTGCACGGTGATGCGAACAAGGCTATCGACCACGTCGGCCGAAACATTCGTCGAGCTGGACTGTGAGTTCAACAAGCCCAGGCCGGATGACAGCTCCGAATACCCGGACAGGGTCAGATTGTTCGCGGCGTTGTTGTTACGGGCATCGGCGTTTGTTTGATTGCCATCGACCAGAAGGGTGGTGGTGTCTACCACTGCCGTGCGGTTCGATGTGATGCCTACATTCACACCTGTCACCAGAGCTCTGCGGCCATTGCTGACCGTGTCAGTCTGCAGATTGGCGATCGAGAACTCGTTGTTGACTGACCCGGCCAGGGTGATGGTGCCTGTTGCGTCCACGGGCGTGGTCGACTTCAGCTTGCCACCCGTCGTGGTAATTTGGTTTTGCGCACCGTTGCCGACGGTCGTCGATGTGACAGTGTTATCGGTTACATCCATCGTGGATGTGCTGAGCGAGCCGATAGATTGAATACCCACACCGGTTGCCGAACCTGAATTCTCCACAGTTGAATTCGCCACGCCGGTAACCGAATTCGACTGCACTGACGCGATCGAAGCAACAGCCGTTGCAACGCCGCTGGCAATCTTCATTCCGCCGTCAAGGTCAACGGCGTTGTTGACGAGGTTGCCCCGTGTCGTAGATGACACGGCGTTCTTGTCCACGACGATCGTGCTGGCACTCACGCCTGGGCTAGGCAAGGTACCGGCATAGACGGTTGCGAAGCCGATAGGGCTCGCCAGATTGGATGTGAGCGAACTGACGGAACCCGTGTTGCTTTGACTGCTGGCGACACCCAGGGCAGAACTGCTCGTAGCCAGACTTCCCACAACGCTGGCTGTCGCGGCTGCTGTGAGGCCATTGGTTGGAAGCGTCAGCTCTCCGTCCACGGTGGAGCCAACGAGGTTGATACCGTCGTTTGCAGTTGCGCCGGAAGCCACGATGTTCTTTGACAACGTGATGGTCGAACCCCCTGCAACTGCTCCCGACCTGGATAGAACGCCTGTGTTGGTCACAGCACCGCTCACCGTGTTGCTGTTGAGCTGGGTATTGGCAACGGTACCTTGTGCTGTCGCATTACCGCCGCCCACTCCCACGACTGATGCTGCAGCATTCGCAACCGCGGTGCTTTCGATCCTGTTCGTGCTAAGGGTCACCGAAGATGCAGACAAGGCATCGAGTGCTACCAGTGATGTGGCCTGCGTGTTGGCGGCGACGAAGCTGTTGGTGACCGCCGATGTGACGGAGGCAGTGCCGTAGTTGCCCTGCATGTTGGAGACTGAAGCGCCACTGGCGCTGGAGGTCGAGCCAAAGTTTGACGTGTCGGCCGTGGCGCGAGCGTCGCCTAAGGTCGAGCTCTCGAGGTTCGTCGAGGTGAGATCGACCGTTGTAGCGGCGATGTTACCGCCGGACGAGGCTGCAATGGTGTTCAAGCTGGCCGTAATCGAACCGGTAATTGGGGTTGCGCCTGCGTTGCCAACGTTCACAGTCACCGACCCGGCGTCCACGAGGCTGGTAATGGGGGTCGTGCCGTTTTGCTGGAGGTTATTTGCGCCAACGAGGCCAGTGAACAGTGAGTTGTCCACGGCGATGAGGCTGCCACCCAGATTGCCTGTCGAAGCTGCGGTCACCGCATTGCGGTTCGACGTCACGCTACCACCGGTACCCAGAGTGTCGGCACGGGTCACGACGAGACCCCCCTGCAACGAGGGATCCCCTGCAGTGTTGACACCCTCGGTCCTCGAGTTGAAGTAGGTGTTGTTGTTGAACTGTGCGTTGGCCAGGGCAATGTCGCCTGTGACCGTGGCGATCTCTGTCGCAACAGTCGCGGTGTTCGACTGCGTGGTCGCGTTGCCTATGAACTCCATGTTGTCTGCAATAGAGATGGAGTTACCCGCTTCAATGCTGCGGCCAACACGCGTGCCGGCTGAATTGCCCGTCGAGGTAGTCGCAACCGTGTTTCGGCTGACCGAAAGAGCAGTCTCCAATGAAGTGCTGAGCCCGACTCGCCGATCAGTCACATCGGCAATGATTTGAGACTGTGTTACGTAGGCCGTCGGCCTTACCCCGACACCAGTGTCCTCGTTATTAAGCTGCACATTTGCCACAGCCAAGCTACCGGTGAGACTGGAAGACCCGCCCGTTATCGCGATTGCGTTGGAGCCAGAATTGCCCGTGTACTCGGACTCAATGGAGTTCCTAGAAAGCGTCAATCCTGCGGAAAGAGCTGTGCTGCTCGACGCAAGGTCCAAGGTGATCTCGCTGCCTGAGACCGCCGCGATCGAGCTATTTCTTCCACCGGCGCTAACGGAAGCCTGGTTGGAATCGATTCCCACGCTGGAACTTACCGAACTCGTCAGCGCAGCAGATGCGGTGATCGTGATCGCAGCGGTTCGCGCAGATGTGTAGTCGGGAGGAATGTCACCGCTGAGAACCGACCTCGCCTGGTTCAATATAGTCTTGGAGGCAATGCTGTTGTCAGTGACAGTCATGGTTGCCGCATCCTGATTGGACGACCGCACGCCGATTGTGACTGCCGACTGAATGGCTGTGTTTTTCACACCAGTGCCGGAAGGCACGCTCGAACGAATCTGGCTGGACAGGACGCCGCCAGAACCGGTGCCATCGATTTTCATCAACAGCAGATCAATGGTGGTTGGGTTTCTATTGCCCATCCCCAGCGGAGCCGATCCAGGATTCACCTCGTTGCCGATGGACGTAGCAGTAGCTGAGCTCCCGCTCACCACCACTGGTGTGCCGCCCGGAACGTTTGTCGTGTAGGTCGTCAGCACGACGACACCCTGGAGGAGGGCGCTAATTGCAGGCGCCGAAGCAAGCTGCTGGTTGATGACGAATTCGTCGTTGTAGGGGATCGCCGTTGCGGATCCAGCCATGGCGAGTACACCGGTGGTTGGGGCGTACGAATACGTCATCTGCGCATTCGCGCTCTGCATCATCATCGGCGTCATCGCCAGCGCAACCGCCGAAGCCATTGCTGTTCGACGGAAACTGACCGCTGTTTGCTGACCCTTGCGGCCTGGTGCTTTGTTCGTCATGGCTTCTCTTCTCCTGGGATGTTGCGTGGGAAAACGAAAGTGGGGAAAAAAAGGCCGGGGCTTACGGAGCCACGACCATCGTCGAAACAAGCTGGAAGCCGGCGCTGTGACGCGTGATCGAACCATCGGTTGGCGATGGGACCCATGTCACGCCGATACGGCTGCCTGCGATGCCCTTTGTAATCAGGAAGTCGGTGACCGACTTGATGCGCTGGTTGGTGAGTTCACGCCGCTGTGTGGGCGGAAGCATTTCGTTGTCGCGTGCCAGCAGGTGGAACGTCACCGGCTTGCCCTGCGCCGCCTGCGATGCGACGCGTTCCAGCGCAGACTGCGAATTCACTGCGACTGCGCCGCTGGTGAAATCGAAGGGCACGAGGTGGGTGCCATTGGTGCCGCCTGCGGCTGAATTCTGGGGAACGAGCGCGCCAGGGGTCGGCTCGGCAACCTGCAATGCAGCCCCTGGGCGTGCAGCGGCAGATGGTGCTGCCACCGGAACTCCGGCCGCCGCAACAGGAGCGGCAGCAGGCCGGGCCGTAGCAGGCGACTCCAGGCAGGGACGCGGATCGACACCAGCAATGGCCGAGATCAATTCGATCACGCCATGCTCGATGGTCGTGCGCACGCCCAGCTGCAGTGGCTCCTGGTTTTTGGTGCCTACGTTGATGTCGAGCAGGTCGTTGCCGAAAAACCGGTAAACACCTGCACCCACCTCTTCGCCGACGATCTGCTTTTGCAGGCTCACGGTTCGCGCCACGATCAGGGTGCGCGTGTCCACGATCCGCAGGTCCACGCCGATGTTCATCGTGAAGGTGCGGCGCTTCACGCCAACGCCCGAAACACCGAGTTCGGTGCCATGCGAGGCGATGTTGTAGTTGAGCTCCGTGATACCGCCAACGATGTAGTAGCTCGAACGCAGAATCGTGCCGCCGAAATACGGAACCCACGGCACGGCCGGCTTGCCCGGCTCGACCGCATGCTGCTTGCCGTCGCCCAGCTGGCGCCTGTCGGTGTAGGCCAGCTCGAGTTCGGCGATGCGGGTGTCAAAACGCTCCTGCAGCAAGATGGTGTCGCCCATCTTGCCCAGGGCCGAATAGATCATCAGGGCGCCGCCCTGCGTGATGGCGTTGCCTTCGTTCTGGCTGTACTTGCCGGTGTAGTCCTTGACGTCGCCTACCGCGATGGCCATCTGCGCAATCTTCCGATCGCGCATCGTGTCTGCCACACAGGCAAACGAGGGCTCCAGCGGGGTGTAGTTGCGGCGTGCGGCCGAACCGGTGATGACAAGCGCCTCATCATTCTGGAGGCGCTGCGAAGGGACCGTGGTGCAGCCCGCAATTGCAAGGCAGATGCCCGCGATTGAAAGGGATCTAGAGAGTCGGATGTTCACTGAATCTTCCGTATCGGTCAGTTGCTGACCAGGGGACCGTTGCAGGCCGTACTGCCCGCGACGCTGGAGGTCTGGGAGCCCTGGTTGCTCTGATTGGAATTGAGGACCTGATCCGAGACGCCGCCGCCTGCAGCGATGGCACCCGAAGTCGAACTGGTGGAGGAGCCGCTCACCGTTGAGTTGAGGGCGCCAGAATTGCTCTGGTTGTTGCCCAGGCTGCCTGCGTTCGGATTCGCCGAGGCATAAAGGACGCCAGGAAAGCCCGGTGTGGTCACCCCATTGGTTGCCGCGTTTGCATTGGTGCTCGCGCCGTTGGTGCCGGTGTTGGTGACAGTAGGCGACGAAGTCGCTGCCGTCATTCCGTTCTCGCCTGCATTGCCTGCAGCGCTGGAAGTGACCGCGCAATTGAACTGTTTGTCGATGTAAGTGTTGTTGGTGTTGTTGATCGTCGTTTTGAAGGAATCGTAGTAGCCGCCCTTCTTGCGTTCGACCAGGTCAACGATCGCGCCTTTGTTGACTTTGTCCTGCGTTGTCTGGAACTGCCAGGGGGCACTTTCCCCAAATCCGTTGGCGCTAGCCAGTGTGGAGGTCAACAGCACCACGATGCCGGCGATCAGCGAAAGGGCCAGTGAAGGACGGAAACCGGCTGTGTGTGTGATCATCATTGCCTTACAAAAATCCGGTGATGGTTACAACGAGTTTCATTCTGTGACTCATCAAAAGGGGGGTCAAGCACTGTTACGTATCAGGAGGGAAAACCCTCTCATGCAAGTTGGCTAGAAATAGATAGCAAAGTACAAAAGATGATGTATTTTGAGTATGAAGTTATGACGGATTCGTGAAAACCGTGCGGCGCTTAAGCAACTTGCTAGTTGCGGCTCTCACCAATTGATGGTTCTGATCAGTCCAGGTTGGGCCTGATGGCTTGGCAAGGACACAATCCGCTCATGCCCAACCCTCCCCTCTTTTCACTGCTCCAGACTGCAATCGAAGCCGCCGCGACGCTCGCGTTTGCGCTGTCCGGCCTCCTGGCGGCGGCGCGCAAGCGGCTGGACCCGGTGGGCGTATGCGTCGTGACTGGCCTTGCCGCATTTGGCGGCGGCACCTTGCGCGATGTGTTGCTGGATCGGCGGCCCTTTGTCTGGGTAGCTCATCCGGAATGGCTGTGGGCGCTGCTGGCGCTTTGCATCTTTGCCATGGCTTTCCTGCGGGCTCATCACTTCGCGCCAACGGAGCGCGCCATGCAGTGGCCTGACGCACTGGGCCTGGGCCTGTTCAGCGCAAGCGGGACGCAACTCGCACTTGTCGATGGCATGCCCGGCATCGTGGCCGTGCTGATGGGCGTATTCACGGCAACGTTCGGCGGTGTGCTGCGCGACATCGTGTGCAACGAGATCCCGAGCGCCCTGCACGATCACCGCCCTTATGCGGTCTGCGCATTTGTTGGGGGCTGGGCGCTGGTGATTGCCACCGAGTGGGGAATGGCACAGGGCTGGGCGCTTCTGCTGGCTGCTGCCCTCGCCACTGGGCTGCGGGTGGCGGCCCTGGCGCTGGACTACAGCTTGCCCCGGTGGTCTTCAACGCCAGGAGCCGATGACTGAGGGTCTTGCACTTATAGTGGTTCTTTCAGATGCCATCCATGGCGAAGGAGACCCTCATGAACATCACTGACATGCTGGCGCAGGCCGGCGGACTTCAATCAGTGGCGCGCGACCTGGGAATCAGTGAGTCGCAAGCAGCCTCTGGCGCTGAAGCGCTGCTGCCCGCGATTCTTGGCGGTCTGAAGAAGCAGGCGCAAACATCCTCGGGTGGCCTGGACTCCCTCGGTGGGCTCGGCGGACTCGGCGGGCTGCTCGGCCAGCTGGGCGGCGGCGGGTTGCTCGACCAGGTCCTGAGCCCTCAGCAGACTGATCCGGCTCCCGGCAATGACGTGCTGGGTCAGATCTTCGGCTCCAAGGATGTAAGCCGCACAGTCGCCCAGGACGCGGCCGCCAGGTCGGGTCTTGACAGCGGTTTGCTGCGCAAGATGCTTCCCCTGCTCGCCATGGTGGTGACGGGATTCATGGCCAAGAAGATGGGCGATGCCAGACGAGCACCGGATCCGGCGGAGCAGGCTTCCGGTAACGTGGGCGGCCTCGGCGGCTTGGGCGGCCTCGGCGCGATGCTGGACAGGAACGGCGATGGCAATGCGCTGGATGACATCCTTCGCATGGCAGGCAGGCGAACTTCGTAAACACGCAACGTCCACTCAAGGAGTCCATGAATGAAATGTCCCAATTGCACCGATGCCACCCTCACCATGTCCGAACGCCAGGGTATCGAGATCGACTACTGTCCGCAGTGCCGCGGCGTCTGGCTTGACAAGGGCGAGCTCGACAAACTGGTTGAACGCGGCGCTTCGGCGATGAGTCCGGTTCAGCAGCCGCAGGCACCGGCGCAGCAACGACGTCCCGATTTTGTCGATTCAGACCATGGCCGGTCCCAGCAGGGCTACCACAAGAAGCGCAAGTCCTGGCTCAACGAAATCTTCGATTGAGACGTGTGGTGGTGCGACAGGGCATCCCGGCCCTGGCTGCGCGACTTAGCTTGCCGGGAGCATCACCCTCAACGGCCGCGCTGCAACGCTGATCTGTATCGGCAGCTGCATGGCGTGTACCTCGCCGTCCACCGCGACCTTGAGCCGGCGAGCGTGGCGCGCGGCCAGCTTGAGGGACCGCATCGAAAAACTCACGACCTCCGGCTCTTCGTCGAGCTTGCCGCGGATGGCGGCGGCCACCAAACGCACCTTGGCCCACATGTCCAGGTGGGTCGTGACAATGCCGGCAAGTCGTCCGTTTCCGACCGCTTCCGTCACGGCGCCGTTGATGCCGACCCGCTCCAGCTGCATGCTGTTGTTGCAGATAAAGACGCTTGGCGTCGTCAGCTTTCGCAGTTGACCGTCCAGCTCGATGTCCAGGTGCAGCCGCGAGCGCCATCCGAAAAGGCTCTTGAGCGCAGCAAGAAGCGCCACCCAACGCTTGCGTCCCAGTTTCTGCTTGACGTCTTCGCGGTCCGCGAGGATCTTCGGATACAGGCCCACGGAGGCGTTGACCAGGAATATCTGCCTGTTGATCAAACCTGCCTGTACGCCGCGCACATGCCCCTTTGTCACCAGCTGCGCGGCTTCACCGGGGTCCTGGGGAAGACCGTGGTCGCGCGAGAACATGTTGAAGGTGCCCTGGGCGATGACGCCCAGCACACAGTCCTGGTCATACGCAGCCTGAGCTGCAGCACTGATGGTTCCATCGCCGCCGACGGCAACCAGCACCCCGTCTGCCTGTCCGGCGAGGCGGGCGGCTTGCGCACACGCTTTTTGAACATCCCCCGAAGGATCCTCAATGAACCGGTAGGTGCAATGCGCTTCATCGAATGCAGCCGTGATGGCCTTGCGCGCCTCATCCTTGTCCTGTGAACCAGAGCCGGGGTTGAACACGATGAATAGTTCACGCGAGACATGGGGTAAGCATGAATTCAGTGACGGCGCTGAAAGCGACTGGATGGGTAAGGCAGACATGGGATGCAGCGTAGGGCTTGCGGCTCGACCATTCTGTCGGACGAACTCGCCACAAGGTACAGGCATTGGCTGCCGCTAATTCAGCGGCGCAGTCGCCGTCGGCGGCCGTGTGTGGTGGGTGCTTCCCGGCATGGCCTGCACAAACAGGCGCGTGGATTCGAGCAGCCTGAAGGCGGCGCGACGGCCAGGTGAAGCAGATGCAGCGCAGACCATGGACTTGTCGCGCAGCATCTGCAGCATGTCCATCGCCGCCCACTCGTTCAGGGCCAGCGGCGCGAGCGCCCGCGTCGCCATCGGTATCGTGAAGGGACCCTTGAACGATGCCACCGCAGTCAACACCGCCTGCTCCTGCGGAGACAGCAGCGACCAGCTCCACAGCAGACTGCCCTGCAACGATTGTTCGCGGGCGCTGCCGCCTGCGCGGGTTGACGCCAGCATCTGGAACCGATCGGCAAGCCGCCTGCGCACGCCGTGCACCCCAAGTACCGCAACGCGGGCGGCGGCGAGTTCAATGGCCAGTGGAATCCCGTCCAGGTGCATGCAGATCGCTGCCGCGTCTTCCACATCGACCGGATTCGGCTCGCGCGGGGGATGCATTGCTACTTCGAGGTTGTCGAAGAACAAAGCGACCGCGGGCTTGCCCAGGGCATCGGCGGCGTCGGGTGACGCCGGCACCTCGAGCGGCTCCAGACGAAGGACATGCTCTCCCTTCACGCGGGCGGGCACTTGCGAGGTCAGCAACAGCTGAACCAGCGGCTGATGCTGAATCACTTCATTGGCCAGGGAAACCACCTCCTGCATGACATGCTCGCAGTTTTCAAGCACCAGCAGAAGGGGCCGGTTGGGCGACAGATTTCCGAGCTGGGTGGCAGGAGAAGCCGCGACCCGACGTGGGAGCTTGAGCGCGCGGGCAACAGCTGCTGCGATCGGCGAACCCGCAGGCACGGCCGCGAGATCGACTCGGCAGATTCCTGCCGGGAACTGACGGTGGTGCGCGGTTACTGCCGTCCTTGCAAGGCGGGTCTTGCCCACTCCACCCGGGCCGACGATGGTGGTCAAACGCTGATGCCCGAGCAGCTCATGAAGCACGCGCAGTTCCGTCTCACGGCCACGCAAGGGAGTCAGCTGGGCATCGGCATCCGCGCAGACCTGTGTCGGCTCACCGGCCGCACCGACGTCACCCATCAAGGTCGGCGTGAAGGAATAGCCCCGTCCCGGAACGGTACGGATGGCGCGCGTACCCAGCAACTTGCGCAGCGCACAGATCTGGACTTCCAGATTGTTTTGCTCGACAACAACGCCGCGCCAAACCGTGTTGATCAGGTACCGCTTTTCAAGCACCTCGCCGGGGTGGCTGACAAGCGCGAGCAGGAGATCGAATGCCCGATTGCCCAGCGACGCAGGTGCATCGTCGATCAGGAGAATGCGCGCCTCCGGCTCCACCGTAAAGCGGCCGAACCGAATACATGAATCACCAGGAACCGGGGCCATGGGGCGCTTCTTTTGCGCAAGCATAGGCGGCCTTCAGTTGCAATACACGATTTCAGGACGTTTAAGTTGCGACACATGGTAATAAATGTGCTTCAGGCAAAAACTTCGACCTCAATTCGAAGGAGCCGCCATGAACCAATACCAGGAGTCGCGCCTGTTCACGCGCGCCGCAGCGCTTGTGGCTGCCTTGACTGTGACCACGGTCATCGTTGACGTGATTGCCGAGATCGGCCATCCACCGCCCGAGGGATTCACAGTGCTGACCCTGCTGAGCCGGCCTGTATCCGTGATCCCGGCGGTGCACGCCGCACCGGCGGTCGCCGAAAACGATCAGGGGACTTCGCTCGCCACGACGCTAGCGGAACGTTGACCCGCGTGCCAGACGACGCGATCGCGATCGCGTCGGCGGCGCAGTCACTTGCCTGCGCGGCGGCGGTGATCGGCAATCGCCTTTTGCAGTTCACGCACTTCTTCGCACCCCAGCATGCAGATCGAGCGAAGCGCGGCAAGATGCCGTTCGGCGGCAGGCTGGTCGCCCACCAACAGGTAAGCCTCGCCGATGTATTCGTGCGCAGCGCGGTGCCGAGGGTCTATCTCCAGCGCCCTTCGATAGTGATGGAAGGCTTTGTCGAACTGCTTGAGATTGCGGTGCGCGAATCCCAGTTCGTTATGCACATCAGCGTTATCCGGAAATCGTTTGAGAGCCTGCTCAAGGCGCACAAGCCCGGCGGCTGCGTCGCCCGCCCTGAGGGCCGCCAGGCCTGCCGCATAGTCCCTGTCGGCCAGCAAAGCCTGGTTGTCTCCATCGTCGCTGGGTGCAGCGCCTGCCAGGCACGCGGCAAGCACCAGTACCCAGCCGACGCAAGACTGGCGGAGCACGCCCCTCATCGCATCGCCAGGTAGCTTTTCGCCCGTGCGACCTCTGGCAGTGTCGTGTCCGCGTCTAGCGTCAGTTCGACCAGGCGTGCATGGAACTGCCGCGCCTTCGCCCGGTCGCCTGCGGCCTCGGCCGCAGCGGCGGCGCCGGCAAAGCTGCGCAGTCGGTTGGGCTCACGCACCTGCGACTGCTCGAACTCCTTCAGGGCAGCAGCCGGTTGTTTGAGTTCCAGCAGCATTTCAGCGAGCAACTCTCGCGCAGGTACGACGCGGCCTGGCGTGACGATGTGCTTTTCATTGCGGTCCTCAAGATCGGCAGCCGCCCGCATCAGCCGCAGTGCGTCATCATTCTGTCCGCGTGAGCGCGCGATCCATGCCGCCGTAGCGAGCCGCTGTATCTCGACTTCTGTCGCCCAATAATTGTTCTTGGCATCGACCAAGGCCTTGTGCTGCGCTTCGAGCCGCAGCGCTTCCTGCTCGGCTGCAGCGGTATCGCCCATGCGGGCAGCACCGAGTGCGCGAGTGAACGTCGTGATGGCCTCGCAAAACGGAAACTGCGTGTTCTGCACGGGCAAGCGTGCCGCCGCTTGCCAGTCACCACGCTCGAGCGCCAGGCGCGCGGGGATGGCTACTGCTGCATACGGTCCGACGAAGATCGCCGGATTGGTCTTGACCTCGCGCGTGAACTCATCGAGCACCTGACGTGCCGCCCGGTCCCGGCCCATCTGCAACTCTGCATAGACCATGTAGTCGGCAGCGTGGTAGGCCTCGTTGCCGTTTCCGTCTTTCTTGGCGACATCGGCAGAGCGGCGGTTGGTCGATACCGAGTCTTTCCACGCGCCTACCCGCGTGAAGATATGCGATGGCATGTGCAGCGCGTGCGGCGCGTCCGGCGCCAGGCTCGCGTAGCGACGCGCAGCGGGAAGCCCCTTGGCTGCGATGGGCGGCGCGTCATAGCTGTGAATGAGATAGTGCGCGACGCCCGGATGGTCCGGATATTTGGCGTACTGCTTTTCCAGCACGTCGGCGGCTTTGAGGTAGGCCGCATAAGTCTGGTCGGCCTGCGATTGCGTACCGGCCACATAGAGCGCCGCGAAGATCTGTGCCTCGTCGTCCTGCGGGTATTTGGCGGCCAAAGCCTCGAACGCCTTCGCGCGTGCTGCCTGACGGGCACGCTCAGGCTTGTTGGCAAAGTCGTCATAGTAGGCGGCCACGGCTTCGATGTAGTCGCGTTCGCGCGGCGTCTTTGCACCCACGCGGCGACCCTGCTCGATCGCCGCCTGCGCGGTCGCGGCTGCCTGAGGCGATGCCCCCTGGCCCGCAAGCGGATTGTTCATGAGAAGCGCCGCGATGCCGAAGGTCGCGATGCCGCAGCCGGGGTCGTCTTCAAGAACATGGCGAAAAGCTTTTTCGCCGGCGGTGAACCAGAACGAGTGCAACATGGCCACGGCACGTTGCAGTTCCTTCTGCACTTTCGCATCGCAAGAGTTTGCGAAATTGACTTTACCCAGTTGACCCTGCCCCTCCTCGACTTCATGAGCCACAGAGACGCCGATCAAACCGCACGTTACGGCGGCTGCAACCGCCAAAGGTTTAAGTCGCATGATGCTGACTCCTTGTTCTGGCGCCTGCCCGACATGAGCTCGTGCGTCGATGGGGCAATAATTTTGCGCTTCGATCGCAGCGAATGCAATTGGATGAGGAGAGCCAGTGACCCACGCGTTCAATCGCGTTTCCCACAGCTGCTGAGGCACCATGGACGCAAATCTTGCCAACCGATGATGAGTAACCCAGAATGAAAAGCGGGAGGTGTGCTGATGGTCAATACAACGGTGCCGCAGCTTGACGGTGGCCTCTTCCTTAGCGACGGCGGGCTCGAAACGACGCTGGTCTTTCTGGACGGGGTGGACTTGCCTCACTTCGCGGCATTCGTCCTGCTTCGTGACGAAAAGGGCCGCGAGCGGCTTCGACGCTACTACCTGCCTTACCTGGAGCTATGCGCAGGCACACCTGGCGCGGGCTTTGTACTGGAGACACCCACATGGCGCGCGAACTCCGAATGGGGACGCCTGCTGGGGTATGACGCATCCGCCCTCGAACAAGCCAATGTGGACGCCGCACGTCTGGTGAGTGTCCTTCGGGACGAATGGCGTTCCCGCTTGACGGGCCCCATGGTCCTGAGCGGCGTTATCGGCCCGCGCGGCGATGGCTATGTGGCCGATACGTCAGGCTCCATTGAGGATGCGGCCGCCTATCACCGACCGCAGGCCGAGGCGCTGAAAAAAGGTGGCGTCGAGATGCTGTCGGCAGTGACCATGACCAGCAGCGTAGAGGCCGTTGGCGTTGCTCGTTGCGCAAAGTCGGTTGACCTGCCGGTCGCTATCTCGTTCACGGTTGAAACGGACGGCCGCCTGCCCAGTGGTGAACGCCTGCGCGACGCGGTGGAGCAAGTCGATGCCGATACGGCCCCAGCCTATTTCGCCGTGAACTGCGCGCATCCAAGCCACTTCGAGGCCTGTTTCGCGGACGGTGGGACCTGGACCACTCGAATCCGCGGCGTCCGCGCGAACGCGTCGATGCGCAGCCACGCCGAACTGGATGCAGCGACCGAGCTGGATATCGGTGACCCGGCGAAGTTGGGCGAGAGCTACCGAAGGCTGCGCACGCCGCTGCCGTCGCTCAACGTTCTTGGCGGTTGCTGCGGCACCGACAGCCGTCACCTGAAAGCGATCCGCGATGCATGGGTTGCGCAGCGGCAGGGGTAACACCTTAAATCGAGTTGAGCAGGAACTGATAGCACCAGTCACGGCTACAGGCACCGAATGTCTGGTTCAGAAGCTGCCAGACTCCTTGAGCCGTGCGTTGCGCCTGCCGGCGCCGGTGCGGAGATCCCTGAACAGCGGGTGGGATAATGCGGTGGCCCCCTCTCATCACAACACCTACCATCGAGGCCACGCCCTACAAGCCGCTTCCCGACCGCGAACGCTCGAATCTAAAAAAAGAATGCTCCAACGGATCAAGTATCTGGCCTGCCTCATGGCAGTACTAGCCCCCTTCGTCACTTACGCCGAAGGCAAGAGTGAGTCCGCTGACGCGACAGCAGCGATGACGTACAAATTCGTCGTGCCAGTCGAGGCGGCCGGTGGCATCGATGCAATTGCACGTCTGGTAGCCAATGTCTGGTCCGCGGAAATGTCTTTGCCGACGATCGTCATCAACAGGCCCGGCGCCAGTGGAAACATCGGAACGGTGAGTGTCGCCAAAAGCAAAGCCGACGGCCTAACGCTTCTCGTGACGGGGGTAGGGCACATCACAAGCCCGCTGCTCTTCGACAATCCTGGCTACCACCCTTTCGACCAGTTCACCCCGATTGCGCGATTTGCCACGGCGCCCAACGTCATGCTCGTGGGCGAGGCGCTCAAAGGCATGACCCTGGAACAGATCCTCGCGGATCCCCGATCCAGCAACCAGGGCTTCGCGTTCTCATCTGCCGGATACGGCCATACATCTCATATGGCGGTCCACCTGTTCTCGATTCAGACCGGTGTGAAGTGGCTCCATGTACCGTACAAGGGCACGAGTCCCGGGCTGCGAGCATTACTCGCAGGCGAAACTCAAATCATGTTTGTCCCGACCGCGTCTGTCGCGGCCGCATTAGCCACCAATCGTGCGCATGCGGTGGCTGTTGCTCATCACGAACGCCTGCAGCAATTGCCCGACGTGCCCACTCTGGCCGAACTTGGCATTAGAAGTGCAGAGTTTTCGCAATGGTACGGGCTGTTTGCGCCGCGAAATACCCCATCGTCTGTGGTGAAATCACTTTCCGAATCCGCGACAAAAGCGCTTCGCAATCCCATACTCGCCCGGCAACTCAAGATTCAGGGCATTGAGCCGGCACCGTTGCGCCACGACGATTTCGAGCGCTTTTTGAGAGCTGAAAATCGCAGGCTCAAGCAAGCCCTGGACACCCGAACGATCGATCGACCGCAGAATTAACCCACGCAGCCACCTCCCACGATGAACAACTGGTCGATTCGCTTACTTCAAACGCTAGCCGACGTTCCCCGCCTTACGCCAACGGATGCCTTCGGCAAGCTTGCCGACCTTGCGTTCGAAGCGGGCGAGGACGAGGGCAACTCCTTTCTGGACAGCCATCCGGAATGCCTCGAGCACTACCCAATGCTCAACGAACTCTATTACCGACACGTTGTAGCCAACGAGACCGAGGAAGTCGCGCGCATTCTTTCCATGGCTAGTCGCCCCGGACTTACGTTCAAGGAACTCGCAGGGGAGAAGGGCCTCATCGCTTACGAAAGAAATGCCGACATGTTCAACCAAGTCGATTTCAGCCGTTGCGAAACGTTCGTGATGGTGGGTTGCGGCCAATTGCCGGTGACGGCCTTCCACGTGCTCGACCGATCGAGCGCTCGAAACGTTGTCTGCCTTGATATTTCCGAGAAGGCTATTGAAATGACCGAAAAACTTAAGGCTGCACTTGGCCTGGATCGGCTCAGGACGCAATTGTCTGGCGGCCAGGACTATGACTTTGGCGATGCCAGCATCATTTACATTGCGAACATGGTGCACCCGAAACTTTCTGTCGTGATGCAGGCATTGCGGACATCGGCCCCGGGCGCTCGACTGATCGTTCGCGAACCCTACAGTTTAGGACGGCTCTGGACGGAGCGAGTCGAACCGCAATGGGGAACTGGGGTCGAGGTCACGGGCAAGGGGCCGGTATCGCGGCACCTTTCGCGTGACGTTTATCTGCAAAAGCCGGGGGCAGCAGGGTTCATTGGCGCCGCAACCTGAGAATCGCCTTGAACGCGCCCACGGCCGTCTTGGAACACGGTTCCACGCCCATCGCCATCGAACGCTTCAGCGACGTGCTCGGCGTCGATAGGAACTGTGCTCAGCCGAGCGTGGCGGCGATGCTGGTGGTGCCCAACGTTCGGGCGATCGCGGCCGGAAAGTCCAGGATCACAGCCCTGCTCGACAGCCTGCGCGGTGGCAAGTCGCCTGTCACGGCCAAAGGCGAGCCTGACATCGCCCAGACAATCTGCGATTCAACGTGCGACTTGTTGCGCAACGCGGGCATACCGGTTTTTTCCAAACCGCATTGCAATCCGATCGACTCGTACCGATACCATATTCGGATCCCCACAGTGACCGGCGCGCACGCACAGACTCGAACCCTCGTGACCGGCCTGGTCAGCCTCGCCAACGCCGGGTTGACCGGAAGTCCGACTGAGGAATTACAGCTCAAGATCCAATTGCTGCTCAAGCAGATGCGCACGCTCGCCCCCACGGGGCGCAACACAATGCCCCTGCTCGCAACCGCCCACGCGAGGGATATCCCCTGGGAGCGCGTTACGGGAAATGTCTATCGGCTCGGCCAAGGAGCTTGCTCGCGTTGGTTCGACAGTTCGATCACGGATCGGACGCCAGCGATCGGGGTCGGATTAGCCAAGAACAAACAGGCTACGGCATCTGTGTTGCGCCACCAGCTGCTTCCCGTTCCGCGCCATATTCTGGTCAGTTCAGAAGTCGAAGCGCTCGCTGCTGCAAAGAAGATCGGGTTTCCCGTCGTCGTGAAGCCCGCCAACCTGGACCGTGGCATCGGCGTGGCGTCCGGATTACGTGATGACCGCACGGTCAGCAAAGCCTTCCATGCCGCGTTTGCCCATAGCAGGGCGATCCTGGTTGAAAAGCATTTTGAAGGCCGTGACTACCGTGTGCATGTTTTCGAGGGCGAGGTCTACAAAGTCAGGCACCGTATCCCCGGGGGCGTTACCGGCGATGGCGTGTCAACGATCGAGCACTTGCTGGCCTTGCTCAACGCCGATCCAGCCAGAGGCGTGCGCGGCAGTAACGCCAACAAGGTGATCATCGATCTTGACGAAGAGGCGCTGGATTTGCTGGTGCAACAGGGCCTCGAACCCTCGTCTGTTCCGCAGGCAGGCCGCATCGTTCAGCTCAGGAGAATCGCCAACGTTTCCGTCGGTGGAGTTTCGCATCCGGTTTCCATGGACCAGGTCCACCCGGACAATGTGGCCCTGGCGATCCGTGCGGTCGGGGCCCTGAAGCTCGACCTGGCTGCGGTGGACCTCCTCATTCCTGACATCAGCCGCTCCTGGCTCGAAGTGGGCGCGGCCATCTGCGAAGTAAACGCGCAACCCCAGTTCGGCCCAGATGCGCCCGAGTGGATCTTCGGCAAGATCTTCCCTGGCAACGGACGGATACCGATTGCAGTGGTCATCGGTGAGGGGCCGCAAGAGGAATGGGCGGACAAGCTGCGCCGACTCGTCAAAGGCGCCGGCAAACGACTCGGATTTTGCTCGCCGCTGGGGCTGTGGGTCGATGACCAGCTGATCTTGACGACCGAGTCGCTGGATGTCTTCAACGGAGCGAATTTGTTGCTGGGCAATCAGGCTGTCGATTCTTTGTTGCTGTTCGCGGACGAGTCCCTGATGCGCTACGGGCTCCCATCGACGCAATTCGATGCCCTGGCGCTGACAGGAAAGACCCTTTCGGCAAAAGCTTCCCAGCTCGTCAATCTGCTGGCGCAACACAGCAAGCAGGTGTTCGCTGCAACACAGTTGGATGCAGCGGTGTTGGCAGAGTGCCGCTTGCGTTGCGACGACTGCAGCACTCACGACCTGGACGACCTATCGGACCGACTGGTGAAGCTGCTATGCGGCAGTCGATCCGGTGCGGCAATCTAGGCTCGAAAGTGTGCGGCATTCAACAATGCACAAATCCGTTCTTGGCATGTTGACCTCCGTGAGCGCTTACGTGGCGAGCCCGGCTCAACAGCCTCTGGGATAATGAAGGCAAGCCCCTGCATTACCCTCAAGACCATGACGACAACGATCAAATACAGCGACCTCGTCGAATCCGTCGCCGCCGCGCTGCAGTACATCAGCTACTACCACCCGGCCGATTTCATCGCGCACCTCGCACGCGCGTATGAGCGCGAACAGAGCGCCGCGGCCAAGGACGCCATTGCGCAGATCCTCACCAACAGCAAGATGAGCGCAACGGGCCAGCGGCCGATCTGCCAGGACACCGGCATCGTCAACGTCTTTCTCAAGGTCGGCATGGACGTGCGCTGGGAGGGGTTTCCCGGCAGCATCGAAGACGCCGTGAATGAGGGCGTGCGCCGCGGCTACAACCATCCCGACAACATGCTTCGCGCATCGGTCGTGGCCGATCCGCAGTTCGAACGCAAGAACACCAAAGACAACACGCCTGCAGTCGTTTCGATGCAGATCGTGCCGGGCAACAAACTCGACATCACCGTTGCCGCCAAGGGCGGTGGCAGCGAGAACAAGAGCAAGCTCGTCATGCTCAACCCCAGCGATTCGGTGGTGGACTGGGTGCTCAAGACCGTGCCGACGATGGGCGCCGGATGGTGCCCACCGGGCATGCTGGGCATCGGCATCGGCGGCACCGCCGAGAAAGCTGTCGCGCTCGCCAAGGAATCGTTGATGGACGACATCGACATGTACGAATTGCAGGCGAAATCCGCCAGCGGCGCAAAGCTGTCCAAGGTCGAAGAGTTGCGTCTGGAACTGTTCGAGAAGGTCAACGCGCTGGGTATCGGCGCGCAGGGCCTGGGTGGCCTGACCACGGTGCTCGATATCAAGATCAACATGTTTCCCACGCACGCCGCGGGCAAGCCCGTTGCGATGATTCCAAATTGCGCAGCCACCCGTCACGCGCATTTCGAGATGGATGGCTCCGGCCCGGTTTACCTCGACCCGCCGAGCCTGGACCTGTGGCCCAAGGTCGAATGGGCGCCTGATACGCAAAAGAGCCGCCGCGTGAATCTCGACACGCTGACCAAAGAAGAGATCGCGACATGGAAGGCCGGCGAGACGCTGCTGCTGCAGGGCAAGATGCTCACGGGACGCGACGCCGCCCACAAGCGCATACAGGACATGCTGGCCCGCGGCGAATCGCTGCCGGTGGACTTCACCAATCGCGTGATCTATTACGTGGGACCGGTCGATCCGGTTCGGGGTGAAGTGGTTGGCCCCGCTGGTCCAACCACGGCTACGCGCATGGACAAGTTCACCGACATGATGCTGGCCCAGACCGGCCTCATCGGCATGATTGGCAAATCCGAGCGTGGGCCCGAAGCGATCGAGGCGATTCGCAAGCACAAGGCTGCTTATCTGATGGCCGTGGGCGGCGCTGCGTATCTCGTCTCGAAAGCGATCAAGCATTCGCGTGTCGTCGGCTTCGCCGATCTGGGCATGGAAGCGATCTACGAGTTCGACGTTGTCGATATGCCGGTGACTGTCGCGGTGGATTCCACGGGTACCAGCGTGCACAACACCGGGCCCGCGCTGTGGCAAAAGAAAATCGCGACGGGCGAATTCAAAGGCATCGCGGTCGCGGCTGCCTGACCCTCCTCGGTAGATCTCTTGAATCCGGTCGGCGTTTTCGACAGCGGGCTTGGGGGCCTGAGCGTGCTGAAGGCGCTTCGGGCCGAACTGCCGCATGAGCACTTTGTTTATTTCGCCGATGCGGGTCATGCACCCTATGGCGAACGCGATGACGACTTCGTGGCGCGCCGCTCCCGCGATATCGGGCGCGAGCTGGTCGAAAACCACGCGGTGAAGGCATTGGTGGTCGCCTGCAATACAGCGACCGCAGCGGCGATCCATTTGCTTCGCCAGGCGTACCCCGCCCTCCCCATCGTGGGCGTGGAGCCGGGCCTGAAGCCGGCCGTTGCGTTGAGCCAGACACGGCATATTGGCGTGATGGCGACACGCAGCACGCTGTCAAGCGGCAAGTTCCGCGCGCTGCTTGAATCGCTTGATGATCTGGCCGAGTTTCACCTGCAGGCCTGCGACGGACTGGCCGACGCGATTGAGCGGGGGGACGAGGAGCGGATCGAAACACTGTGCGCGCAATACGCGCGCACACTCGGCGAATCAGGCACAGACCCAGGACAGATCGACACGATCGTGCTGGGCTGCACGCACTACCCGTTTGCGCAGTCCGTGCTGTCGCGGCATCTGCACCCAGCGGTAAAGATGGTGGAAACGGGAGTTCCTGTTGCGCGGCAAACGCGGGCACTGCTCGATGCGGCCGGTCTTCTCAGCAACGACAGCGGCAATTGCGCTGGAACCGTGAAGTTGCTTTCAACTGGCAAGCTTCAATCCCTGCAAGCCGCTGCCGATCGCTGGCTCAGCTGACGTTGCGCGTTGCCGTAGCGCGGGAGCGACGCAGGCGCGCCAGTCTAGTGCAGATGGCGCGGGCGGCGTCCACCGCCATGCCCGCCCGTGTTACCGCCGCCCGATCCTCGCGGCGGCTTGCCCAGTTCCAGCGAGTTCACCAGCGCGTCAAATCGCTGGCTGAACAGCTTGTCGATCTCTGCGACAACACCGCCGAGCTCGGCCCCATCGAAGTGGCGCTCCATCAGGTTGACCACGTCTTCGACCAGCAAGTCGCGCTGCACCTGCATGATGGCGGCCGGCGTAGGACCCACAAATAACATCACGAAATCGTCACGCGATTCGCCTTCGGGGGAATCTTCTTCCTCGTCGAAGTCGGCGTCGTAGAAAGTGATTTCGACTGCTGCGCCCTGCTCTGCCAGTTCGTTCAGGTTCATGCACATCTCGTCGAGCGACTGACGGAAATCCTCGTCGCCGGGAACGGTCCAGCACATGCGCAGCAGATGCTCGGGCGCGTCGAACTTGATGCCCGGCTCTTCTTCATAGGAGCTGGTGGCGCCATCTGCCAGAGACTTCGCACCGGCGTACTTCCAGATGGGCTTGAGCGCATCCTGCAACTGCGCGTAGGTCACGTCCGCGCGCA
>JAZKFD010000083.1:0-3975 GCA_040386635.1 Pseudomonadota bacterium | reverse complement strand
ACAGCAAAAAGGCTTCCCACCCCGGCTTATTGAGCCGGGGTTTTTTTTGTGCGGCGCAAATGAGTCCCTACACTCGCACCCATGCTCTGGGTCAAGTCGTTTCACATCATCTTCGTAGCCAGCTGGTTCGCCGGCCTGTTCTACCTGCCACGAATTTTTGTCAATCTGGCGCTGGTGCCTCCCGAATCGGCGGCCGAACGGCAGCGTCTACTGCTGATGGCTCGCAAGCTTCTGAGATTCACCACGCTGCTTTCCGTCCCGGCGCTCGCCCTGGGGCTGTGGTTGTGGCTCGCGTACGACATCGGGAAAGGCTCCGGCTGGCTTCACGCCAAGCTTGTGGTCGTGCTGCTCGCGATCGGGTACCACCACGTCTGCGCACGATTGTTGCGGGCCTTCGAGCAAAGTCGCACCGCGAGAAGCCATGTCTGGTATCGCTGGTTCAATGAAGTCCCGGTCTTTCTCCTGATTGCGGCGGTCGTCCTGGCCGTTGTGAAGCCCTTTTGACGCCCATGCAAAAGACATCTGCGTGGCCGTTGTCTCAAGCGTATGCGGCACTGATCGTCTATGCGAGCCTCTACCCGTTCAGCGGCTGGCGCGACCAGGGCATTGCACCCTGGGCGTTTCTGGCCAGTCCGTGGCCCAAGTACTGGACCGGATTTGACATCGCTGCGAATGCGGGTGGATACATCCCGCTCGGTTTTCTGCTGGCGCTGAGTTTCGCCAGGCGCGTGAACGTGAGAGTCGCGTCCCGCGCAAATGCACCCGCCATAGCCGTCGCCGTCTTGGCGGCGGCGGGATTATCGCTGGTCATGGAAGCGCTGCAGACGTATTTGCCGTCGCGCGTGCCATCCAACCTCGACTTCGGGCTCAACACAGCCGGCGCCCTGCTCGGGGCGGGCGTTGCGGGCGTGCTCGAGCGCGCAGGAGCCATCGATCGATGGAGCCAGTTTCGCGGCCGCTGGTTTGTCGAGGATGCGCGCGGTGCCTTGGTATTGCTGGCACTGTGGCCATTTGCGCTGCTCTTTCCGGCGGCCGTGCCGTTCGGGCTTGGGCAGGTCTTCGAGCGCCTGGAAGGTGCGATGGCCGAATGGCTCGCGGACACACCGTTTCTGGAATGGCTTCCGCTGCGCGAAGTCGAATTGCAGCCGCTGGTTCCGGCGGCCGAGCTTCTCTGCGTGGCCCTTGGAGCGCTTGTTCCAGTGCTGCTGGGCTATTCGGTACTCCGAACGCTTGGCCGGAGGGCGGTGTTTGCCCTTTTTGTCTTCGCCGTGGGGGTCTGCGCCACCGCACTGTCTGCTGCACTGAGCTGGGGCCCGGTTCACGCCTGGGCCTGGCTGAGTCTTCCGGTGCAGGTCGGGTTGGGTTTTGGAGCGTTTCTGGCAGCGGTGCTGATTGCGCTGCCACGACGGGGCTGTGCGGCGCTCGCCATGCTGGCCCTGGTCTTGAATCTCGCGCTGCTGAATCAATCCGCGGCAGGGGAATACTTTTCCAACACGCTTCAGACCTGGGAGCAGGGTCGTTTCATCCGGTTCAACGGTCTCGCGCAATGGCTGGGTTGGCTGTGGCCTTACGCGACGCTGATGTATGTGCTGTTTCGCGTTTCCCGCTCCGAGTCCCAAAATAGAATGGTGCAATGAGTGATGGCATTTCCTACTACAAGCGGCACATCTTTTTCTGCCTGAACCTGCGCGAGAACGGTGAACAATCCTGTGCTCAACACAATGCGCAGGGCGCGTTCGACAGATGCAAGCAGCTGGTGAAGGCGCAGGGGCTGGCCGGGCCGGGCGGGGTGCGGGTCAACAAGGCAGGCTGCCTGGACCGCTGTGCTGGCGGCCCCGTGGCCGTCGTGTATCCCGAGGCCGTCTGGTATTCCTATGTTGACGAGAACGACATCGAAGAAATAGTCGAATCTCATTTGAAGAATGGCGTTGTGGTGGAGCGACTGCTGACGCCACCTCATCTGGGCCGTTGAATCCATGAACCTGAAGACCCGGCGCTATCAGATTGCCGGCCCAGCCGGCCCTATTGAGCTGCTGCGTGATGAACCTCTCGATGCCTCACAGCCCCGCGGTATCGCCGTGATTGCGCATCCCCATCCGCTGTTCGCAGGAACAATGGACAACAAGGTCGTCCAGACCCTGGCTCGTGCATTCGTGCAGTGCGGCTGGACAGCCATCCGGTTCAACTTTCGCGGCGTCGGCCAGACGGCAGGCGAGCACGATGGGGGTCGTGGAGAGCTGGTGGATATGCTGTCCGTCATCGAGACACAGGCACCGGCGGGTCCCCTGGCGATTGCCGGGTTCTCGTTTGGCGCGTTCGTGGCCAGTGGCGCGGTCGCCAGCTTGTACGAGACCCGGGAGATCGAAAAGGTGGTGCTAGTCGGCACCGCCGCCTCCCGGTTCGACGTGAGTCCCGTGCCGCAAGCGCTTCACGAGCGCACCCTGGTCATTCATGGCGAGGAGGACGACACGGTTTCCTTGTCCGCGGTGTTCGATTGGGCGCGCCCCCAGTCACTTCCGGTTACGGTGGTCCCCGGAGTTAGTCATTTCTTTCACGGACAATTGACCCTCCTGAAAAATCTGGTGGTCCGCCACCTTCGTCCCTGACCCCTTACATGAAAAGCGCCTTCAGGCGAGTGGCTGCTGCATTCGCAACGGCACTGCTTTGTCTTTCTGCATCCGCCCAGATTCCTCAGCCGCCGGAAGTTGCCGCGCGTAGTTACCTGCTTATCGATGTCGCCGCCAATCAGGTGCTCGCCGCGCGCGATGCGGATACACCAGTCGAGCCGGCGTCACTTACCAAGCTGATGACTGCTTATCTGGTGTTTGACGCCTTGCGCGCCAGGAAGATCACCCTGACGCAGACCTTGCCGGTCAGCACGCGTGCTGCAAAGATGCCGGGCTCGCGAATGTTCATAGACCCCAGCATGCAAGTCCCGGTGGAGGACCTCGTCAAAGGGATGATCGTGCAATCGGGCAACGATGCCACCGTGGCGCTTGCTGAAGGCGTAGGGGGCACTGTCGAGCGGTTCGTGCAACTCATGAATGAGCAGGCAAGGGCGCTTGGAATGACGCGCACCGGTTTTCGTAATGCAGAGGGCTTGACGGAGGCCGGCCATACCAGCACTGCGCGCGACTTGAGCATCTTGTCCACCCGGCTGCTGAATGACTTTCCGGAGTACGCAAGCTATTACTCGATCAGGAAATACAGGTATCAGGGAACACCGACTGCAAATGACACGAATCGCAACCTGCTTCTTTTCCGCGACCCAACCGTCGATGGCCTGAAGACGGGGCACACCCAAGCCGCGGGATACAGCGTCATCGCAACTGCCAGGCGTGATTTCCCGAATGTGGGCCCACGCCGACTTCTTGTGATCGTCCTGGGCGCCGCGAGTGAAAATGCGCGGGCAAACGAAGCCCAGAAACTGCTCAACTGGGGATACACGGCCTTCGAAGGCATCAAACTCTTCAACGCCAACCAGGCCGTGGTCTCGCCCCAAGTCTGGAAAGGCACTCAGAAAACCGCCAAGCTCGGCCGCATCCAGCCCGTGGTGGTTGCCGTCCCTGCAGGTTCTGCCGCGAAAGTGAAGACGCAGGTGGCGCGCCCCGACCCCCTGATTGCGCCACTCATCAAAGGCCAGCAGGTGGGTACCTTGAAAATCAGCTCCGACGACCAGTTGGTGCTTGAAGTGCCCTTGTTCGCCCTCGAATCCGTGGAGCAGGCGGGCGTCATCAGCCGAGCCTGGGACGCCATGCGGTTGTGGATTAAATAGCCCGTCTGAGCCAGCCCTTGAGCGCTGGCGCTTGAGTGCTTGAAGCAACCGGGCTATACTCGAGGGCTTTCCCGCAATTTGGGGTGGGAAAGCTTTGCTTTTTCGCTAGTGCGAGAAAGGCGAGAAAGCAGTTTCCATTTTTATGCCAGTAATGACGTTTAGGGACGTTTAATGCCAACCATCAATCAACTTGTGCGTCA
>JAZKFD010000082.1:13658-42484 GCA_040386635.1 Pseudomonadota bacterium | reverse complement strand
TGTAGAGCCCGCCATTATAGCCCGCGCGAAAGTTATGCCCACCATCCGCCCCAGCCAAGACAGCGATCTCGCCGCCATCACCGCGATTTATTCCCACCACGTCCTGCACGGCACGGGCACCTTCGAGACCACCCCGCCAACCGAGTCGGACATGGCCGGCCGGCGTGCCGATGTGCTTGCCAAGGGCCTGCCCTATCTCGTCGCCGTCGAGAATGGTCAACTGCTGGGATTTGCCTATTGCCAGTGGTTCAAGCCCCGCCCCGCGTACAGATACTCAGCCGAGGACTCTATCTACCTGCACCCGGATGCGGCCGGAAGAGGCCTGGGTAAGGCGCTCCTGGCCGAACTCAGCGCCCAGGCAGAAGCAGCCGGCGTTCGCAAGCTCATCGCTGTCATTGGAGATTCAGAGAACCTCGCATCGGTTGGTGTGCACCGCTCCCAGGGCTTCGACCATGTCGGCAACCTGAAATCGTGCGGCTGGAAATTCGGCCGGTGGCTGGACGTTGTCCTCATGGAAAAGCCGCTGGGCGATGGCGACACAACGCCGCCTGCAGCGGAATCGCCATGAAAAGCAAGACTGTCGCGGCCTGGCTCTCGTTTCTGGGGGGTCCTCTCGGACTGCATCGCTTCTACCTGCGCGGATTTGCAGACCTGCTGGGCTGGATGTTGCCGATTCCCACGGCTTTGGGCCTGTACGGCATCCAGCGGTTGCAGCGTTTCGGGGTTGACGACGCCTGGAGCTGGGCGCTGATTCCGCTTCTTGGGTTCAACATCGCCGGCTGTGCGTTGATGGCGATCATCTACGGCCTGATGACGCGCGAACAGTGGAACGGGCGATTCAACCCGCACGCGGATCCCGAGGCGCCAGCTGGCGCGACGAGCTGGGCGACGATTGGAGCGGTGGTTTTCTCACTGCTGTTCGGAACCACCGCGCTCATGGCGAGCATCGTGTTCAGCTTCGAAAAATACTTCACCTACCAAGTGGAAGAAGGCCGCAAGATCTCGCAGTGATGGCGTGGGTCAGAAGATCTGCAGGCTCACCCAATAGGCGATCGCCGCCACGAACGCACTCGCCGGGATGGTGAAGATCCACGCCCAGACAATGTTGCCCGCGACGCCCCAGCGAACTGCGCTGGCGCGCTGCGTGGAGCCCACGCCGACGATGGCACCGGTGATGGTGTGCGTGGTCGATACCGGAATGCCCAGGCCTGTCGCGAGAAACAGGGTAATCGCGCCGCCCGTTTCTGCGCAGAAACCGCCCACTGGCCGCAGCTTCGTGATTTTTTGTCCCATGGTCTTGACGATTCGCCAGCCGCCGAACATCGTGCCCAGACCAATCGCCAGATAGCAGGAATAGATCACCCAGCCCGGCGGCATCTTGTCGCTCTGTGCAACGTGCCCCGTGGCAATCAGCAGCATCCAGATGATGCCGATTGTTTTCTGCGCATCGTTGCCGCCGTGCCCCAGGCTGTAGGCGCCTGCGGACACCAGCTGCATGCGCCGGAACCACCTGTCAACCCGTGAAGGCGTTGCACGCCGGAACAGGTGGGCGACCAGCACCATCATCAACGATCCGAGCAGGAAGCCGAGCGTCGGTGAAACCAGGATGAAGATAACCGTCTTCCAGATTCCGGCAGCGATCAGCGACCCCGCACCCGCCTTGGCAATCACGGCACCAACGATACCGCCGATCAGCGCATGAGAGGAGCTGCTGGGAATTCCCCACCACCAGGTGAGCACGTTCCAGACAATGGCCCCCACCAGCGCCCCGAAAATCACGTGCGTATCGACAACGCCCGGCTCCACGATGCCTTTGCCCACGGTGGCCGCCACGCTCAGATGGAACACCGTGATGGCCAGCACGTTGAAAAAGGCCGCGAAGAGCACCGCCTGCGCGGGCTTGAGCACACCGGTGGACACAACCGTCGCAATCGAATTGGCGGCGTCGTGAAAACCGTTCATGAAATCGAACGCCAGTGCCAGGACCACCAGCATGATGACCACCCACAGCGCAGCTTGACTCGCTTGCATTGAAGTCCCGCCCCGCTATCAGGAGTGCTCGAGGATGATGCCCTCGATCACGTTCGCCACGTCTTCGCATTTGTCGGTGATCGTCTCCAGCAACTCGTAGATTGCCTTGAGCTTGATCACTTCGCGCACATCGGGCTCTTCGCGGAACAGCTTGCTCATCGCCGAGCGCATCACCCGGTCGGCATCCGACTCGAGCTTGTCGATTTCTTCGCAGGTCTTGAGCGCCGCCTCGGCCGTAGCGGGATCGGCCAGCTTGCCGATCATGTAGACGGCCTCCTTCACCCGATCGCAGCACTTCACGCTGAGGTCGGTGAGGCGGGTGATCTCTTCGGTCATGTGCCGCACGTCGTACAGCGCCATGGTTTCGGCCGAATCCTGGATCAGGTCGGCCACATCGTCCATCGTGTTGATCAGCTTGTGGATCTGGTCGCGATCGATCGGCGTGATGAAGGTCTTGTGCAGCAACCGGTTGACCTCGTGCGTCACGCGATCGGCCGCGCGCTCGGCGGTATCGACATCGCGGTTGTATTGCTCGCGCAGATGGGGGTCGTTGTAGTTGGCAACCAGCTGCGAAAACGCACGTGCCGCTTCGACAATCTTGTCGGCGTGCTGGTTAAACATCTCGAAAAAGTTGCCTTCGCGCGGCAGCAATTTGCCAAACAGCATTTGCTGGCTCCTGATCTGTAAGGGGTCGGGTGGGAATTGCGGCGAGTGTACCGTGGCCCCCTTTTCAGCCGCTGCGGAAAATGAAATAGACGGCGCCCACCATACACAGGCCTGCCCACAGGTAATCGAGCTTGAGCGGCTCCCCCAGGTAATACACGGCGAAGGGCACGAACACCGCAAGCGTGATCACTTCCTGCATGATCTTGAGCTGCCCTATCGTGAAGCCTGCCTGCTGGAAGCCGATGCGATTGGCGGGCACCTGCAGCAGGTATTCGGCCAGGGCGATGCCCCAGCTGATGAGAGCCGCGGCGTACCAGGGTGCGGTGGCAAGATTCTTGAGGTGGCCATACCAGGCCATTGTCATGAAAACATTGGAGGCGATGAGCAGCAGGATGGACTGCACCGAAAAGGGAATGGAAGCAAGCAGGGTCATGGGCGAATTATCCGAATACATGGTGCATGTCGATGACGATCTGATCATTCTCGACAAGCCCACCGGCCTGCTGTGCGTGCCTGGCCGCGGAATCGACAAGCAGGATTGCCTGGCTGCCCGCGCACAGGCGATTTACCCAGACGCGCGCATCGTGCACCGCCTGGACATGGCGACATCGGGCCTGTGCCTGATGGCACGGGGCGCGGCGATGCAACGCGCCCTCAGCGCCCAATTTGCCGATCGCCGGGTGACCAAGCGCTACGAGGCAATCGTTGCAGGCCATCCGCAGGCGCCGCTCCCGGGCGAATGGTCGCTTATCGACCTGCCGATTGCCGCGGATTGGCCCAACCGTCCGCGCCAGGTCATCGACTTGGCTTCGGGCAAGCCGAGCCAGACGCGCTGGCGACTGATCCGCCGCGAAGACTCCGGCAGTCGGCTTGAACTCGAACCCCTCACGGGTCGAACGCACCAGTTACGGGTGCATCTGAAGGCGCTGGGCCATGCGATCCTGGGAGACGCACTTTACGGTGATCGCCAGGTACAGGCTCTCTCACCGAGATTGATGCTCCACGCCCAAGGCCTGGCCTTCACGCATCCGGCGAGCGGCGCGGCGCTTCACTTCACCAGCCCGACTCCTTTTTGACCCACACTGGAACCTGGCTTGCCTGCGTGGATCAGATCCCTGCTACCGGAGAAAGCGCTTGAACACCACCCTACCTTCCAATCGTGCCGCTGGCTCTTCGCGCCGCCAGGCGGCCATCGCGCTCATCGCAGCGCCCTTCGTGTGGACCGGCCTGCGCGCACAGCCGGCCCTGCCCCTGCGCCCAACGCCCTCGCAAACCGAAGGACCGTTCTACCCGGTCGCCTTGCCCCGGGATTCGGATTTCGACCTGCTGCGCAATGGCGCGATGAGCTACGGGCGCGGCCAGCCGTCCTGGGTCGAAGGGGTGGTGACCGATCTGCAGGGTAGGCCCGTTTCGGGCTCGCAGGTCGAGATCTGGCAATGCGACGAAGCCGGCCACTACCACCACCCTGGCGATGGCGGCAGGGCCGACGCCGCCTTTCAGGGGTTTGGCCGTGTCACAGTCGGGGCTGACGGGCGATACCGGTTTCGCACGATCAGGCCGGCGCCGTACAGCGGTCGAACACCGCATATCCATGTGAAGGTCAAGCTCGGAACGCGTGAACTGCTCACGACGCAGTTGTATGTCGCGGGGGACCCGGGCAATGAGCGCGACTTCCTCTGGCGCGGCCTCGGCGCGCAGGCGCGCAACGCGATTACCGTGCCCTTCGTCCCGGCCCCGGACGGCCTGCGGGCCCACTTTCCTATCGCGGTTGCCGTCTGAGGTTTGCGCAGCGGCTACCATGCCGCATGAGCAAACATCTCACCATTATCACGGGCGCGTCACGCGGAATGGGCCTGGCCATGGCCGAGCAGCTGCTGGGCGCGGGGCATGACCTCCTGTGCATTTCGCGCAAGCAGAACGACACCCTCAATGCACGCGCCGCCGGCGAGGGCCAGCGCTGCGAACAGTGGCCGATCGACCTGGCAGACCCCCAGCCGGCTGCGCAGCGGCTGGAGGCCTGGCTTTCATCCCAGTCTCCTTCTCTGTACGCCAGCGTGACCCTCATCAACAACGCCGCCCTCCTGCCGCGGGCCATGCCAACCAGCGCCCTCGACGCCGTGGAGATCGCGCAGGCGATGCGAGTCAACCTCGAAGCGCCGATGTTGCTGACCTGCGCATTCCTTCGCGCCACGCAGGAGTGGCCGGGCCAGCGCAAGGTCCTCAACATTTCCTCGGGGCTGGGGCGTCGTGCCATGGCATCGCAAGGACCCTATTGCGCCGCGAAGGCAGGACTTGACCACTTCACGCGGTGCGTGGCCCTGGAAGAAGCCGGGCGGCCCAAGGGCGCGAAGGTGTCCGCCCTCGCCCCCGGCGTCATCGATACCGACATGCAGGTGCATCTGCGCACGGCCGACGCATCGCAGTTTCCGGACGTCGGCAACTTCATCGGCATGAAGGCCAATGGCGCACTCAGCTCGCCCGCCGAAGCAGCCGCAAAAGTCCTGGGTATGCTGGCGCGAGGGGATTTCGGGACGAACCCGATCACCGATGTCCGCGACTGACTTGGCCGCGATTCATGCCGGGCTAGCGCGCAACGCGCCCCACGCGCCCCGGTTCAAAGCTACCATCGCGTATCGAATTGCTATCCACGGAGAAGTGACATGTCTGAATTGACGCACAACCACAAAGAAAAGCTGATGGGTGACCTGAAGCTCGTGATCGCCGATGCCGAGGAACTGCTCAAGCTCACCGCCGGGCAGGTCGGCGACAAGACCACCGAAATGCGGCTTCGCATGCAGGCTCGCATGGAGCAGGCGAAGGCCGATCTTGCGAAGGTGCAGGAAATGGCAGTCGTGCAGCTGAAGGACGCCGGTGAAGCCGCTGACCAGTACGTTCACGACAAGCCTTGGCATGCAGTGGGCATCGCCGCCGGCCTGGGCCTGCTGGCAGGCATCCTGATCAGCCGCCGCTGAGCGCAGCCCGATGAGCGAGGTGCAGGCAGTATCCGCTCATTGACCTGAGTCCTGGAATCCCTGGCTGCGACAGGTCACGACCAGCGTATCCCGGTAGCCATGCGCGCCCAGCGGCTGGATGGGCGTCGATTCGTGAATCACGCGTTCGTCGTCCAGCAAGAGCAGGCTCCAGGGCTCGGTCAGCGTGAAGCGTTGACCCGCCGGACCAGCTGCTTCGAAAACCCGCGTCTCACCTCCCTTGATCGCTTCTCGTCCCACGAGAAGCACCGCGACCAGGTCGACACCGTCGCGATGCGCACCTTCGGGGGTCGGGCGGCCGATGCCACCATCGGTGTCGATCCGAAACTGATGCGCCTCCACGAACCACGGCTGCTCACCCCTGAGGTCGGAGCTCACTTCCGCCAATGCGCACAGCAGGCCGTTCCATGCGGGAGCGTGGACCACGTGCCTGTCGATAGGTTCAAACCAGCGTTCCATGCCACCATGCAACGCGTTGTACTCCACCGGTTGCCAATGCGCACGGTGCGGCGCCTGCGTCACCTGCAAGCCATCGACGACGAAACAGGAATGACGGCGGCGACGGTAGTGCCCGCCGTCCTTCAGGTACTCATCAGGAGCGAGGTCATCCCAGCTCGGGCGCCATGCATCGAGACTGGCCGTGTCGCAGTGCGCAATCTCGCAGACGGCGCGCGGGCACAGCACGGCATAACCTTGCCGGCGCATGAGGCCCGGTAGCTGCTCGGGGTAGGTGTAAGGCGGCTCGAGGATCATGGCGCGAGCATACCAACCGGGGCCCGACACCCGCGCTCAGGGCTCGATCTTCACGCCCTTCCAGAAGGCCACGCGGTCCCTGACCATGTCGGCTTCGGGTTTGGGATCGGGGTAATACCAGACAGCATCAGTGTTCATTTCGCCATTGACGAGCAGCGAGTAGTAGCTGGCCTGACCCTTCCAGGCACAGCTTGTGTGATGGTTGCTGAACGTGATGTGTTCGCGCTTCAATGAACTGGCGGGAAAGTACAGGTTGCCCTCGACTGCGACGGTATCGTCACTCTCTGCGATGACAGTGCCGTTCCAGATTGCCTTCATGTGACTCTTTCAAAAAAAATGATCGCGAGCAGCACGCAAGATGTTCAACGCGGCGCATGGAGCCAGTGCACGCTGAAAAGCCTTTCTTCGTCGGTCCAGACCGGCCCGGGCCGAAAGCCGGCCCGCTCGGCCAGCTCCCGCAATCCATCGATGGTGAACTTGCAGGAATTTTCGGTGTGCCACGCCTCGCCTTCATCAAAAGAAAAACGCTGGCCGCCGAATGACACTTCCTGGCGGCACGTGCTCACCAGATGCATTTCGATCCGGCGAAGCGGCGCGTTGTAGAACGCGCTGTGATCGAAAGCAGCCAGGTCGAAATCGGTTCCCAACTCGCGGTTCGCGCGCGCTAGCAGATTACGGTTGAACGCAGCCGTCACGCCTTGCGAATCGTTGTACGCAGCGTGCAGGATGGCCGGGTCTTTCACCAAATCTGCACCCAGCAGCAATGCGCCACCGCGCAGCATATGCCCGGCGGCCTGAAGAAAATTCAACGCCTCGGACGGCGTGAAATTACCGATCGTCGAGCCGGGGAAAAATCCGACGCGCCGGCCAGCGTCCGCCAGCGGCGCCGGAAGCACCAGGGGCTGCGTGTAATCCGCGATCACCGGATGCACGTCGAGGCCCGGATAGTCGCGTTGCAGATCCATGACGGCTTGTGAGAGGTGTTCGCCGGATATGTCGATCGGCATGAAGCGCGCAGGCCGGTCCATCGCGCCCAGCAGCAACCGAACCTTGCGCAGCGACCCTGCACCAAATTCCACGATCTCCGCGCGAGGGCCGATATGCGAAGCGATTTCGCAGGCGTTGCCCTGCAGGATGCCCAACTCGGTCCGGGTGGGGTAATACTCCGGCAGATCGCAGATGGCATCGAAGAGCTGCGAACCCCTGGCGTCATAAAAGTACTTCGGCGAAATCACGCGCGGCGTATTCGACAGCGCGGCCGCCATGTCACGGCCGAACGCGGAATCAATCAGGATCGCGTGCGCAGGGCCGCCCCTAGATTCAATCAGGGTTTGCGGGTCGATCATGGCGGGGTTCAACATGCCGCGTCCTTTGCCAGGCGCACGCCCGAGAACTGCCAGCGCGTGGCCGGCAGAAAGAAATTGCGATAGGTGGCTCGGGTGTGTCCGGGCGAAGTTGCCAGGCTGCCACCGCGCAGCACGAGCTGGCTCACCATGAACTTGCCGTTGTATTCCCCCACTGCCCCCGGATGCGGCCTGAAGCCGGGATAGGGGTCATATGAGGAGCGCGTCCACTGCCAGGCGTGTCCCATCATCTGGGCCAGGCGGCCCGCTTCGGGTCCCGATATCGCAGCCTCCCACTCGAACTCGGTAGGCAAACGGGCGCCTGACCATTCGGCATAGGCGGCCGCCTCGAAAAAACTCAGCTGCGTGACGGGCGCCAGCGGGTCCAGCCGCCGCACGCCGCCCAGCCCAAACACCTGCCAATCGTCAGACGGAGCGCGCGGGTCGCCCGGCTCGATCCAGTAGATGGGCGCTCGCCAGCCGCCTGACTGCACCGCCGTCCAGCCATCAGACAGCCACAGCGACGCGCGCTCGTAACCCCCGTCTGCAATGAATGCCGCGTATTCGCCGCAGTTGACCAGCCGATGGGCCAGCGCATAAGGCGCCAGCAGGGCCCTGTGCCGGGGCCGCTCATTGTCGAAAGCGAAGCCATCGCCGTCATGACCAATGTCCACCACGCCCCCGGCAAAAGAAACCCAGTCGAGTCCCTGATTGATTGGGGCCAGCCGAAGCGATGGCGATTCGGCCGTCTGGTAGGCGGGCAACAAGGGGTTGCACGAGAACGCATGAAGAATGTCCGTGAGGATGAGCTCCTGATGCTGCTCTTCATGGTTGAGTCCCAACTCGACCAGAGCGCGTGCCCGATTCCAGACCGCCTCGTCGGCAGACCCGATGAATCGACGCATGGCCGCATCGACATGCTCGCGATACGCCAGCACTTCTGTGCTCGCGGGCCGTGTCAGCATGCCGCGATGGGGACGTGGATGACGGGGGCCCAGTGACTCGTAGTAGGAATTGAAGAGGTGAAAAAAGCGTTGGTCGAATGCCTGATAGGCGGCTTCGTGCGCCGACAACACGAGCGCTTCAAAAAACCAGCTTGTATGCGCAAGGTGCCATTTGGTGGGGCTCGCGTCAGACATTGACTGGATGCACTGGTCTTCGGCCGACAGCGGCGCTGCAAGCGCACGGGTGCGAGCGCGCACCTGCACGAAGCGGTTTGCGAGCTCTCTGCGGTGAAGATCATCTGGCAACACGAACGTGTCGGCATCAGCCGAAACGGGATGCGCGGGCACGCGAGAAAGCTCGTTGATTTGACTCATCTCATCTGTCGTTTCCACTTGAAATTCATTACAGCACAAGCAGGCTAAAACTGTACGCACTCACAGCCGGGAATAAAGACAGAAAGGCGTTGCGCTTCAACTGCTACTGACAAGTTCGAACTGCACAGCTTGGAGATGTCACGTTCGCTACCCGAGCGGCGCAACCGGGCCATTACGATGCGCCATGACAGCGATCACTTCACCCATCAATCCACTCATCAATCACCAGGTGCGCCTGGCCCGGCGCCCCGTCGGCATGCCCACGCCGGACGACTGGTCCCACACCTCGGAGCCGGTCGCCCGTCCGGTGGGCGGTGGCGTCCTGGTCAAGACCCTGGCGCTCTCGCTGGACCCCGCGATGCGCGGATGGATGAACGATGCAAAGAGCTACATACAGCCCGTGGGCATCGGCGAGGTCATGCGCGCAGGCGGTATCGGCAGAGTCATCGAATCGAACAACACCGGTTTTGCCGTGGGCGATCTCGTCTCGGCCCCATTGGGCGTGCAGGAATACGCAAGCTTCACCGCAGAACAGATCAGGCCCAGCGGCATGTTCCGGATCGATGCGCGCAAAGGCTCGATCGGGCAGTGGCTCAACGTGCTGGGCATGCCCGGCATGACGGGCTACTTCGGCCTGCTCGACGTGGGCCAACCCAAGCCCGGCGAGACCGTAGTGGTCTCGGGCGCCGCCGGTGCAGTCGGCCAGACCGTCGGCCAGCTTGCAAAGATCAAGGGCTGCCGTGTTGTCGGCATTGCAGGCGGACGTGCCAAATGCGACTGGGTCGTCAACGAACTGGGGTTCGACGCCTGCATCGACTACAAGGCCGGCAGCGTGAAGGCAGGACTCAAGGAGCACTGCCCCAGGGGCGTTGATGTTTACTTCGACAACGTCGGCGGGGAAATCCTCGACGATGTGCTCGCGCGCCTTGCGCGTGGCGCGCGCATCGTGATTTGCGGTGCGATCAGCCAGTACAACAACACCAGTGCAGTGCAAGGCCCGAAGAACTACCTGTCGCTGCTGGTCAACCGGGCCCGCATGGAGGGCATGGTGGTATTCGACTACGCCGACCGCTTTCCCGTTGCGATCGCAGAACTGGCGCTCTACCTGAAGGACGGACGGATGAAGAGCCGCGAGGACGTGGTTCACGGCATCGAAACTTTTCCGCAAGCCCTCACCAGACTCTTCACGGGCGAAAACTTCGGCAAGCTCGTGCTGCAGGTGGCAGCGGACGAGCCGGCCTGAATGCGCTGACAGCTACACGCGCGAGTTGCGGTTGGCTTCGTTCACGTTCACCCAGAACTCATACATCTGCGCCATCTTGCGGCGCAGCTCGTCATGGTCCAGCGACTTGCGGATCACGCTGTTGGCGCCTGCCTCATAACAGCTGTCCAGCGCTTCCTTGTCGGAAGATGCCGACAGCATGACCACAGGCACCGACTGCGTGAGCGGATCGTCGCGCATGGCCCTGAGCACTTCCAGACCATGCATGCGCCGCAGCTTCATGTCCAGCACGACCAGCCGGGGCTGCCTGCGCGCATCTCGACCGGCGTGCGGACCGCGACCCAGTAGATATTCGATCGCTTCGACGCCGTCTTCGAACGCCAGAATTCGCTGGGCGTCGCAAACCTCCTGCAACGCGGCGCCGATCAATTCACGGTGATCGGCGTTGTCTTCGACCAGAACGATTGCAATGTCAGCCATTAGAAATCCAGTGCGGCATACACCAGATGCCGGAACATGTTGCGAAAGTGAATCCGCTGATTGGGCGCCTGCGTGAGAAGCATGGCGAACACGTCCTCGACGGGATCGACCATGAACGAGGTGCCGCCGACGCCGCTCCAGAAATACTGGCCGGGCGACCCCGGCTGGGGTGAGAGCCCCGTGTGCGTGCGCACCGCAAAGCCCAGGCCGAAGCCGTGTCCGGCCGGGAGCATCTCGCCCACGATCGGTATGCTGCCCAGGTGATCGGAGGTCATCCACTCCACGGCCTTGCGCGACACGATCCGCACACCATCGAGCGTGCCGCGGTTGCGCATCAGCTGCAGGAAGCGGATGTAGTCAGCGGCGGTGCCGAAGAGCCCGCCGCCGCCTGACTCGTAGGCGGCATCTTCGCGGTAGTCGAGCATCACGACCGGCTCACCGGAATCGGGATCCTGCGCAAAGGGCTCCACCATGCGCGACCAGTCTTTTTGCGGCACATTGAAGGCCGTGTCTTGCATGCCAAGCGGATCGAAGATGTGCTGCTTCAGGAACGCGCCCAGCGTCTGACCCGAGGCGACTTCGACAACCGCACCCAACACGTCGGTTGCCCGGCTGTAGTACCAGCAGCTACCTGGCTGGTATGCCAGCGGCAGGCCTGCCATCATCTGGCTGAACTGCGCATTGGTACGTGATCGATCGGTGATGTTGGCAGCGGTGTAGAGATTCTGCACACCGCTGCCGCCCAGGAACTCATAGGTAAAACCGGCGGTATGGCGCAACAGGTCATGCACGGTTGCTTCGCGTACCTGGGGCACCAACCGGACGACTTCCCCACCCTCTTCCACCGCCACTTTCTGTCCAGCAAATTCCGGCAAGTACATGGCCACCGGGTCCACCGGCTGCAGCCGGCCCTGCTCCATCAGCATCACTGCGGCAAGCGACACCAGCGGCTTGGTCATGGAGTACATGCGAAAGATCGCGTCCTCCTGCATGGGCGCACCGGCAGCCGGGTCACGCGCGCCGAGCGCGTCAAACATTTCCACATGCCCACCCAGGGCCACAACTGCAATCGCACCGGGGATGCGCCCCCTGTCGATGTTGGACTGCAAGATGCCGCGCATGTTGGCAAGCGCGTTGCGATTCAGGCGTGCCATCAGCCGTACCTCCGGCGGGCCAGCGCCGCGCCTTCGCCCAGCGCCTTGAGTTTGCCCAGGGCAACCTCGCGGCTCATCGGGGCCAGGCCGCAGTTGGTACAAGGAAAGAGCCTGTCCTTCGCGACGAACTGCAACGCGGTACCAATGGTATCGGCGACCTGTTCAGCTGTTTCGATCTCGTCGCTCGCCACATCGATCACACCCACCATCACGTCCTTGCCCTCCAGCAGCTTCATCATGTGCGGCGGCACGTGCGAGTGAAAGCACTCCAGGCTCACCTGGTCGATGGCGCTCCTGGCAAGCGCCGGAAAAATCTGCTCGTACTGCTTCCACTCGTCGCCCAGCGTCTTTTTCCAGTCGTTGTTGGCCTGGATGCCGTAGCCGTAGCAGATGTGCACTGCCGTCGTGCAGTTCAGCCCCTGCGCAGCACGCTCGAGCGCTTTCACTCCCCAGTCGGCCGCGTCCTTCATGTACACATTGAAAGCAGGCTCATCAAACTGGATGATGTCCACGCCATCGGCCTGGAGCGCAAGCGCCTCCTGGTTGAGCAGCTCTGCGAATGCGAACGCCAGTTTCACCTTGTCGCCATAGTAGTTGTCGGCCACGGTGTCCACGATCGTCATGGGGCCTGGCATGGTGAACTTGAGTTTGCGCGTGGTGTGGGCGCGTGCCAGCTGCGCTTCGAACGCATGAACCCGGCCCTTGAGTTTCAGGGGTGCGATGACCTGCGGCACCATCGCGTCGTACCGGTTGTCGCGAATGCCCATCTTCACCTTGTGATCGAAGTCGATGCCTTCGACCTGCTCGAGAAAGCCGTGCACGAAATGCTGGCGCGACTGCTCGCCGTCTCCCACGATATCCAGGCCCGCGTCTTCCTGGGCCTTGATCCACAGAAGCGTCGCGTCGGCTTTCGATTGCCGCAACTCGTCGCCTTGCGACTTCCATTGGGGCCAGAGCTTTTGTGTTTCGGCAAGCCACGCCGGCTTGGGCAGGCTTCCCGCGATGCAGGTCTCGAACATGGACATCCTTTCAGTTCTGGGATTTTCTTCGCTCGCATAATCATCCCATGACCCCGGCCCCCGCACAGAACAAGCCCCGCATCGTGATCATCGGCTGTGGATTCGGGGGCCTCGAAGCCGCCCGCACCCTGCGCCGTGCCGAGGTGGAGATCACCATTGTCGATCGCACCAACCACCATTTGTTCCAGCCGCTGCTCTACCAGGTGGCGACCGCCGGATTGTCGGCCCCCGCCATTGCTGCGCCGGTAAGGCACCTGTTTCGCGACCAGCCGAACGTCACCAGCCTGCTCGGTGAAGTGGTTGCAGTCGATGCCGCAGCCCGCGAGGTCAAACTGGCTGATGGCCTGGTCTTGCCCTATGACCACCTCATCGTGGCGGCCGGTGCGACCCACAGCTACTTTGGGCGCGGCGAGTGGGAGCAACACGCGCCGGGGCTCAAAACCCTGGACGATGCTTTTGAGATCCGTCGGCGTCTCCTGCTGGCATTCGAGGAAGCCGAAAAACAGAGCGACCCCGAGTTACGGGCCGCATGGCTCAATTTTGTCGTGATCGGGGGGGGACCGACCGGCGTGGAGATGGCCGGGACCATGGCCGAGATCGCCCGCCACACGCTGTCAGGCGAATTCCGCCGCATTGATCCGGCCAGCGCGCGAATCATCCTGCTGGAGGGCGGCACGCGGGTCCTGCAGGCCATGCCCGAGGCGCTGAGTGAGCGGGCCTCCGAGCAGCTGCGCAAGCTGGGCGTGGATGTGCGCCTCAATGCGCGGGTGACGGCCATCAATGGGGCGCGCGTGCAGGTTCAAACCGCCGGCGGGCCAGAAGCAGCCGGCGAAGCAACTGAAATTTACGACATCGAAACACGTTGCGTGGTGTGGGCGGCAGGCGTCGCAGCATCACCGCTTGGCAAGCAGCTTGGCATGCAGCTGGGCCTGGAAACAGACCGCGCCGGCCGCCTGTCGGTTTTGCCCGACCTGAGCTTGCCAGGTCATCCAGACATCAGCGTGATCGGCGATCTGGCGTCGGCCAGAAGTCACGAGGCGGGTGCAACCCCGCCGCGCCCGGTGCCCGGCGTTTCACCGGCTGCCAAACAAATGGGGCGCACTGCCGCAGCCAACATCCTGCGACGGATGCGGGGTGAGACGACCGCGCCGTTTCGCTACAAGGACTACGGCAACCTGGCCACTATCGGGCGCAATGCGGCCGTGGTTGACCTGGTCTCGCCTCTGGGCAATTTCCGGTTCAGCGGCTATCCCGCGTGGCTCTTCTGGCTTTTTGCACACATCTACTTCCTGATCGGTTTCAGAAACCGCCTCGTGGTGCTCATCGACTGGGCCTCCGCGTACTGGAGCAAGCAGCGCTACGCACGCGTCATCGCCGATCTTTCGCCGCATCCTGAGCACCAGCCGCCACCCCGCCCGGCCAAGCTGTAGGCCTGACAGGGCAAGTGTTGCGGATTTCAGCCGACACACGGCAGGTCGCAGCCGAGCCATTGTGTGGATTGATGCGTCACCCACCCGATTCAATGCCCGCCAGCAGCGTGCGAGATGTCACCTTCATCGCCAACGCCTGCGCCTGCGCCGGGCAAGGATGCACCGACGACTGGGCGTCCATCGTCGGGCAGACATGCAGGAAGTACGGACTCAACGCGGATGTGCGACTGGTTCAGTCGGGGCAAGACATCGAGCGAGCCGCCGGGGAAGCCATCTCCACAGGAGCATTGATCGTTGTGGCCGCAGGCGGCGACGGAACCGTGAGCGCCGTTGCCTCGAAGGTCGCCGGAACCGGTGCCGTGATGGGGGTCGTCCCCATGGGTACGCTCAACCACTTCGCGCGGGACCTGGGCATTCCGCTCGAACTCGACGCAGCAATCGAAGCGATCTCCCGCGGCCGGCAGGTGCGGGTGGACATCGGCGACGTCAACGGACGCAGCTTCATCAACAACTCCAGCCTGGGCCTGTATCCCGACATCGTGCAGGACCGCGAGCGACAGCGCATCAGGCTGGGACGCGGCAAGTGGGCCGCCCTGCTGTTCGCATCGCTCAACGCAGCGCGTCGCTATCCGCAGCTCCAGCTCCAAATCGATGTGGATGGCAAGGCGATGACACGGCGCAGCGCGTTCGTTTTCATCGGCAACAACAAATACACGATGGAAGGCTTTGAAATCGGCGAGCGCCCCCGCGTGGACGAAGGCGTTCTGAGCCTCTATGTCACGCAGCGCATGGGCCGCTTCGACCTGCTTGCACTGGCGTTTCGCGCGCTGGTGCACCGGCTGCGGCAAGCGCGCGACTTCGACATGGTCACGGCCACCACGCTGATGGTGGACGCACCGGGCCGCCATATGCGGGTCGCCACCGACGGCGAGGTGACGCTGATGAAAACACCCCTGAATTACCGCATCCGGCCCGGCGCGCTTCGCGTGCTGGTGCCCGCTGCGCCCTCGGCTTCGCAAGCCGGTACCGCGCCACACCAAGGACAGCAACCATGAGAACTCTCGCCCACCTTTCCGACCTGCACTTCGGACACATCGACGCCGCGTTGCTAGACCCGCTGCGCGCAAAGCTGGAGACCATCGCACCCGACCTGCTCGTGATCTCTGGCGACCTCACGCAGCGCGCCAGAAGCGCCCAGTTCGAACAGGCGCGCGCCTACCTTGACACGCTGCCGCAGCCCCTGCTCGTGGTGCCCGGCAACCACGACGTCCCGCTCTACAACGTGGTGCGCCGCTTCATCAATCCGCTGAAAAACTACAAGGCGCACATCACCGATGACCTGTCGCCTTTTTACGCCGATGACGAAATCGCGGTGGCTGGCGTCAACACCGCGCGCTCCTTCACTTTCAAGGACGGCCGCATCAACGAAGAACAGGTTGCATGGCTGCGCGAGCGGTTCGGTCAACTGGACGAGGGCATGACCAAGATCGTGGTCACCCACCACCCGTTCGACCTGCCCGACGACAAGGACAACGACGACCTGGTCTGGCGGGCGGAGATGGCCATGGAAGCATTTTCCAGATGCGGCGCGGACCTGCTGCTGTCCGGCCACATGCATGTGAGCCACGCGGGCAATACGGCCGATCGTTATGCGCTCAACGGATATGCGGCACTGAGCATTCAGGCCGGAACGGCGACTTCCACGCGGGGCCGTGGAGAGACCAATTCATTCAACGCCATTCACGTGGATGGCTCCGCCGTCGAACTGGAGCGCTACAGCTGGGATGAGGACGCGAAGGACTTCTTCGTCACGTCGCGGATGACCTTCGTCCAGCAGGGCGGCAGCTGGGTGGAGCAGAAGACCGTCTCAGCTCCGGGCTGAACCTGCAGGCTGTCCCAGTTCAAGGCACGGGAGGCAAGGCCGCGCCGCACTGCTGGCAGAACCTGGCCTCAGGACCGTAGCCCACCGCGCCACAGCCCTCACAAGCCCGCGCCACGGTGAGCGGACGCGAATGCCGGCGAACCGTCATTTCGGCCGTCACGATGCCGGTTGGCACTGCCAGCGTTCCCCAGCCAATGAGCATCATCACGGACGCGATCAGCCTTCCGAAATCGGTCTTGGGCGTGATGTCTCCAAAGCCCACCGTGGTGATGGTGGTGATGGCCCAGTACACGGCGGTGGGGATGTCAGTGAAGCCATGCTCGGGCCCCTCGACCACATACAGCAGGGTGCCCAGTATCAGGGCCACCATCAGCACCGCAGACAGGAACACCAGGATCTTGCGGCGGCTTGCCACCAGTGCCTCGGTCATGACCTGGTATTCGGAGATGTAGGCCGTGAGCCGGAAGATGCGGAAGATGCGAAGCAAACGCAGGATTCGCACATCGATCAGCGCGTGCAACTCGGGAACAAACAGCGCCAGGTAGGTGGGCATGACGGCGATCAGATCCACAACGCCGAAGAAACTGCGCGCATACCGCAAGGGCTTGTCCACAGTGACAAGACGCGCCAGATACTCGAGCGTGAACAGGATGGTGAAGCCCCACTCCACCGCTGTGAACAGCACGCGGTGGCGGGCACTGAGGGCCTGCACGCTGTCGGCTATCACCACGGCCACGCTGAGCAGGATCGCCGCGACAATGAGCTTGTCAAAGAGCCGCCCTGCCGGGGTGTCGCTCTCATAGATCACGCGGTAGGCACGAAGCCGCCAGCCGCCTTGCGGCCGGCCATAGGGATCAGGGAGTTCGCTCGCCATTTACAGGCAATTGTGCACGTCCGTCGCAGCGATCGCGGCCTGTCCGGCCGCCACGCTGATCTGATTGAGACCCGCTGCCACATCACCGGCTGCATACAGGCCCGGCACGCAGGTCTGGTAGTGCTCGTCCACTTCGAGCTGGCCATCGGCCTGCGCCTTCGCACCCAGTGCGGTCGCAAGCTCCGACGCGTGAGTGAGCCCGAGCGCCGGATAGAGCACGTCGAATTCGAGGCTATGGCCGTCGGCGGTTTCCACGCGGACCCCGTGGCCCGGCGTGCAATCGATGGCGCGTGGCGGACTGTCAACGATTTCGACTTTCAGCGACTTCAGGCGCGCAAGTTCCGCAGGCGCAACCGATTGCAGCGAGCCCATGGACAGCCAGGTCACCTGGTTATCAAATCCGCAAACGAATGCGGCTTCGCGCAGGCCGTGAACCTCGCGGCCCATGACCGCGACGCGCTGGCCCTGCGTTTCGAAGCCATCACATACCGGGCAAAACCGGACCTGTCCCGACTTGAGAGAAGGCGCCAGATTGTCGATTTCCGGAGCGATGTCCCAGGCGCCGGTCGCCAGGATTACCTTGCGGGCGCGAAACACCCGGGAGCCGCAGTACGCTACAAAGCCCGCGCCATCGCCAATTCCATCGCGATCCAGCCTGTCGACGCGGCCCTGCACCTGCTGCACATCGAAACGTGACGCGTGGTCTCGCAGGCGTTCAAGCAGATCGGAGCCGGTGATTCCATCGGGAAACCCCAGAACATTGCGTGACTTGGGAATCATCCACAGGCGACTGTGACCCGAATCGATGACGAGAACCCGACGCCGGAATCGGCCCAGATACATCGCGGCTGTGAGGCCAGCAGCGCCGCCGCCGATCACCAGGCAATCCAGCGGCTGGTCCGGCAATGGCATGGCAGCGGTGCCGCTCACGCTGCGGCCCGCTCCTTCGCGCCTTCGAGTGCCAGCGCCACGGCGGTCCCCAGCGAATTGATGTCGAAGGGTTTGCGAAGAATCGCGGGCTTGCCAGCGAGTCGCTCGACGGCCGCCATGTCGGCATAGCCGGTCGCGAGAATCACCGGCAGGTCGCTGAACATTTCACGCGCCCGGGAAATGACCTCGGCACCCGTCATGTCAGGCATGGCGTAATCCACCACCAGCACGTCGGGCCTGGACTTTGCGAGCGCCGCGAGGCCCTCGGTGCCGTTGGGCGCCTCGGTCACCGCATAGCCGATGAGCCCTAGTGATTCGACGATGACATTTCGCACGTCATCGTCATCTTCGACAACCAGGATGTGGTGCGTGTTGGCGCGCTCGGGCATGCGCGCCGGAGCCACCACTTCACCCAGCGTCACCTCGTCATCGCTGGCGGCAGGAAACAGCATTTCAACCGTGGTTCCAACTCCAAGTTCGGAGCGAATGAAGGCCTGGCCGCCCGATTGACGCGCGAAGCCATAAACCTGGCTGAGGCCCAGACCGGTCCCGCTGCCCGTGGGCTTGGTCGTAAAGAACGGATCGAACACCTTGCCCAGCAACTGCGGCGCAATGCCGGCGCCGTTGTCGCTCACGGTGATGACCACGTAGTCGCCGGCTAGCTGCTGCTCTTCGAGCGCAACACTTTTGGCGCAGGTCGATATCGTGAGCTTGCCGCCATCGGGCATCGCATCGCGTGAATTGACCGCCAGATTCAGTACAGCCATCTCGAGCTGACTCGGATCGACCACGACCGCCGCACGGTCCTCACACAGATCCAGCTCGACTTCGACGGCCGATCCGGCGGAAATCTCAAGCAGGTCCTTGATGCCCACCAGCAGCTTGTTGACGTGGGTCAGGCGCGGCGAAAGCGACTGGCTACGTGCAAACGAAAGCAATTGCGCGGTCAGCTTTGAGCCACGCTTGGCTGCACTCTTGGCGCGCTCGACCACTGGCTTGACCTTCTCTTCCTTGGCGTAGAGCGTCACCAGCTCCAGGTTCATATTGACGACATGCAGCAGGTTGTTGAAGTCGTGCGCGATACCGCCCGTGAGCCGTCCGATGGCTTCCATCTTCTGGGCCTGGATCAACGCGGTCTGCGCTTTCTCCCGCTCCGAGATTTCCTTCATCAGCCGATTGTTGGCCCCAGCGAGTTCGCGGGTGCGTTCCTCGATCCGCCCTTCGAGCTCGGCATTGAGCCGCTCGACTTCCGTACGGGTGCGCCCCAACTCGTCCAGATGCAGCCGGGTCGCATACTGTCGCTTGCGCTGCCGCACCGCCGCATCGGCAGCGCTGGCCAGGGTCTGCGCGTTGAGTGGACGCTCCAGCAGGATGACGTTGCCCAGACTGTGCAGACTGGCAACTGCCTGTGCAGTACGTCCGCTGGAGCGCGGGGCGGCCAGCACGATCAGGGGAAAGTCGGACCAGGATTCCTGACCCGAAAGCCACTTCGAGACGGTACTGAAAACCAGTTCGTCACGCAGCGCTTCTTCGGTCAGGATCGCCGCAGCAGCGCCGGCGTCGAGTTCGCGAACGAGTCTCGCAGCGTCGGGGCACACGACAACGGCATGACGGCTTCCCACCACACCCTGGATGACGGACGCATCACGGCCAAGCGGCGCGTGGACGAGGATTCGAAGTTCCATCAGGTTTGCGCGGCCTTTTCAGGTATGTCCCCGAGCATGGGAATTGGACCCTTGTATGAAGGTACGCCCGAGAGCACGCCTTCGAAATCGATGAGCGCCTGTCCGAGTTCCAGACCCTTCGGTCCGAGGCGGAACTCGCGGATGGTTCGCTCATGGTTGCTGGTGCGGCTCTTGACGACCGAAACAGCCTTGAGCAATGAGCCGCGCGACTCAAAATAGCGGAACAGCACCAGGCCGTCACTCAGGTAGCTCACATCCACATCGGAGCGAATTTCCCCCACCAGCCCGTGCAAGCCCAACACCAGGATAGTGACGATCTGCTGCTGGTTCAGGTAGGTCAGCAATTCGTGCATCTGCAGCAACAAATGCTTGTCGCCCGACATGGCCTGCAGGTAGGCATTGAGGCTGTCAATCACAACGGTCTGGGCCTTGCGCTCTTCAACCGCACTTTGCACCATGTTGGCGAACTGCCCGGGCGACACTTCGGCCGGGTCGAGCGTATGAATCTCCAGCTGGCCGTTGTCCAGGTACTTGTCGATCGCCAGTCCCAGCGTGCGTGACCGTACGAGCAGCGTGCCCAGCCCTTCATCGAACAGGTAATAGCTGGCGCGCTCACCTCGGTCGAGGGCGGCCTTGACGCATGCAATCGCAGTGGTTGTCTTGCCCACGCCGGAAGGCCCGGTAAATAAGGTGTTGCTCCCGCGTGAAAGACCGCCACCCAGCAGGCTGTCAAGCTCGTCATTGCCACTGGGTGCGATGACGGCGTCGAAGTTGCGACGGTGCTCGGCAGCGACTAGCCGCGGGTAAACGCAAAGGCCGCCCATCATCAGATTGAAATCGTGCTCGCCGCCGCGAAAGGAAATGCCCCGCATCTTCAACACCCGCAGGTGCCGGCGCTCGGGGCCGTACTGGTCCACTGTCTGCTCCAGCGAAATGACGCCGTGTGCGATGCTGTGCAGCTGCAGGTCGTCTTGCGAGGCGCTGCGGTCGTCGAGCATGAGCACCGTGCAGTCATGGGTCGCAAAAAAACTCTTGAGCGCCAGAACCTGGCGGCGATACCGAAGTGGGTTCTGCGCAAGCATGCGCATTTCGGAAAGGCTGTCGAACACGACCCGGCGGGGCTTGACCCGGGTCACGGCAGCCATGACGCCGCGCGTTGTTTCACCGAGCTCGACTTCCGACGGATGCAGGATGGATTGCTCCGCGTCCGGGCTGAGGCCTTCCATCGACACGAGCTCGAAAATCTCCACGCCTTCCAGGGACCACCCATGCGAGGCAGCCACCGTCTGGAGTTCATCAGCCGTCTCGGACAGGGTGATATAGAGGCCGCGCTCGCCATCCTGGACGCCACGACGCAGGAACTGCAGGCCCAGCGTGGTCTTGCCGGCGCCGGGGGTTCCCTCGATCAGGTACAGGTGGTTGAGCGGCAACCCTCCACCCAGAATGTCGTCAAGTCCGGTGACGCCGGTGGACGCTCGGGTCTGCTCGGGTGGGGTAGCAGTGTAAGTATTCTGGGTCATCGGGTTCGGGGTGGATCGCGCTGCTGTTGACCAACTGTAGGGCTTTAGACTTGGCATTCGTGTAGTCAATATCCGACAACCGCATAGAGACAAGTCTCAGCTCGGGCTGCCAGCGCCGCCCCCGTTGCGCCTGTCGAAATCCGGCGTTCCCGAAAGCCTGGCAGCGGCTAACTGGAAGGCGTCTGCGACTGCGATTCCAGCAAGGTCCGCCACATCACCTTGCCACTGCCACTCTTGGGCAGTGAATCCGCGAATTCGACGATGCGAGGCGCCTTGTACACGGCCATGTTTTCCCGGCACCACTGCACGATATCTTCCTGCGTCACCTGGCCCCTGTGACTCGGCCTGAGCACCACGACGGCCTTGACGGTCTCACCGCGGTAGGCGTCCTGTGCGGAGATGACGCAGGCCTCCTGGATGGCTGGATGGCGAAACATCAGGGCTTCCACCTCGGCCGGCCAGACCTTGAATCCGGACGCGTTGATCATCCGCTTGAGCCGGTCGGTGATGAAGAAGTAGCCGTCTTCATCGACATGGCCCAGGTCGCCGGAACGAAAGAACGTCTTGCCGTCGAGCTGGATGAAGACAGCCTCGGTGGCCTCGGGCCGTTTCCAGTACCCTGCAAAAACCATGGGGCCGTGCATCACGATCTCGCCCTGCGTGCCCTGTGGCACCTCTTGTAGCGTCTCCGGGTCTATCACGCGCGCATCGCAACTCAGGAAGGGAATGCCCAGGCATTGCTGCTTGGGGTTGTCAGGCGGATTCGAGTGGGACGGAGCAGCGGTTTCAGTGAGCCCGTAGCCCTCGATATAGCGCAGGTCAAACCGCTCCAGCAATCGCTGGGCGACCGCCTGCGGCATCGCCGCACCGCCACCACCGATATGCACCAGCGTCGAGAGATCGAAGCCGTCGAAATTCGGCGATGCCATCAGGTCGATGACCATCGTGGGGATATTGGTCCACGCCGTCACCTTCCACCTGGAAATCAGCCTGCCGGCGACCTCGCGGTCCCAGCGGGGCATCACGATCAGGGTCGCGCCCGAAAAGATGTTGGCGTGCAGCACACTCACCATGCCCGTGATGTGAAACATGGGCACGACAAGCAGGGACACAGTCTCTGGCGTCATGTTGCCCCAGTAGCAGCTCGCCATGGCGTTATGCATGATGCTGCTGTGACGGTGCATGCAGCCTTTGGGCAACCCGGTGGTGCCGCTGGTGTACGGAAGCACGGCGAGGTCGGCAGGCCCCACGTCCAGGGGCGCGGGCGCCAGCGTGTTGGCCAGTGCCTCCTGCCACGACAGGACCGTGCAGCCTTCGAGCCTGGGCAGCTCGTGGCGTGTCAGAAGCCAGTTTCGCCAGGCATCGGGCATCTGCCCCGCGCCCGCCGATTCCGGATCGAACGCATCAGTGAACTGGCTCGCGATGATGTGGGTAAGCTGCTGCTGCGCTGGTAGCCCGCCGCTGGCCTTTGCTATTTCGGGCGCAAGGTCGGCAGTCGTGATCGCGACCTTTGCGTCGGGATCGGTGATGTAGTGCTTGATCTCTTCAGCCCGGTTCATGGGGTTGACCGGAACCACGATGGCATTGGCACGCAGGATGGCGAAATGCGCGATGACCAGTTGCGGGCAGTTCTGCATGACAAGCATCACGCGGTCGCCTTTGCGCACGCCGATCTGATGCAGCCGCGCAGCCAGGCGTTCGGCCTGCAGCATGACTTCGCGATAGCTGAATTGGCGGTCAAAGAACACCATGGCCGCCTTCCCCGGATACCGTCGCGCACTGGTTTCGAGGTTATCCCAGAGCGAAGTTGCGGGCGGTGTGAGAGCGGGCGGCAAGCGCCTGGGCCAGTACTTCTGATGAGAGCGCATAACCTGTCAGCCTAGCTATCGGATGGCGGGGCTGCATCAGGGTATCGCCCTAGGCAGTGTCGCCAAGCGGACGCAGTTGCTCAGCGATCAGCGCGGGCGCGGGCGCGGATTGCGTCGATGCGATCGTGATCAACCCTGTCGAAAATTTGAAGGTGCGCCCCTGCTGCCGCATTCAGACCGTGAGGAGGAATTGCTTCCCCAAGGCCAGCTTCATCCCACTCTCCGATTAATTCCTGCCTGTTGAGCAACAATGATTCATAAGACTCTTCCAGCTCGGCAAGTCGATCAATCATGTCTCCCTCAGGGCCGTTCGGGCCGATCTGGGCGTTCAGTTGTTCCTCGTCGTGCATCAGACGGGCTCCCCAATGCCCCAGGGTTGCGAACTCGTCCTGCAGACGCGCGAGGTGGGCTTCCGGGGTCATTGGCGTGGGGCGCTGCAATTCAAACGAGCGGCCCAGGTGACTATTGAGTGGAAGGCCGTGGTCCGGCAGCTGTGCGTTGAAGCCGGCCGCATCCCATTCCTGCAGAAGCTCTTGTCTGTCTTCGATTGCGAACGCAACCAGGTTATCGAGCTCCTGATAAGGCCCGATGATTTCGGCCGGACCGTCGATTGCTGCCGCATCGTCGTCCTCGTACTCTGTCGTGGCGAACCACACGAGGTAACCCGCAATGATGGGTTCCGCGCGGGCGCTGATGTCCCGGCATTGCTCGTGCAGGTCATCGAATGCCTGGACCAGTTCTTCGAGGCTGCGATGGGGAGCGGCAGGCTGAACGGGTTCGGCCGCGGCCAGGTGGACCACGACGGGCCTTTGCGGGCCAGCTGGATTTGTAGATGCAGTCATGCAGGTCTTTGTTTCAAAGGTGGAGATTGAAAGTCCGTGAAGGTTCGAGGTGAATTCGTAACGACACTGGCAGAATCGTTCCACCCCCACACCAGACAAAGACGGATGGATATGAAACGCCTGATAACTGTCCTCGGCGCATTGCTTGCAACCCTGGCCTTCACGGGCCCCGCCCTCGCTGCCTTCCCGGAAAAACCGATTCGCCTGGTCATCGGCTTCCCCGCAGGCGGCCCGCTCGACCAGCACGCCCGGCTGCTCACGGAGCGCCTGCAGGCCGTTCTCGGACAGCCCATCGTCATCGACTACAAGTCAGGCGCTGGCGGCACTGTCGGTGCGCAGGATGTGATGAAGGCCCCGGCCGACGGCTATACGCTCATGCTTGCCAACACCGGCGTGATGGTGATCAATCCGGCGCTCTACAGCAAGCTGCCCTACCAGACGACGCGCGATTTCACCCCCATTGCCCGCACCGCGATGCAGCCTCTTGCCCTGCTGGTGAATCCGAAGGTGCCGGCCACCAACCTCAAGGAATTCATGGACTACGCACGCACGCGACCCGGCCAGGTGAATTACGGCTCCGCGGGCAACGGCGGCATCAGTCATCTGGTGCCCGAGATGTTCAAGAGCGAGACAGGCCTGTTCATGGTCCACATTCCGTACCGGGGAAGCGCTCCGGCCTTCACAGACCTGATGGGCGGCCAGGTGCAGTTCATGGCTGAGTCGATTCCGCAGGCTGCGGCGTACCACAAGCAAGGCAAGGTCAGGGCACTGGCCGTCACCAGCCGCGAACGCAATCCGGCACTGCCCGATACACCCACCGTGATCGAAAGCGGAATCAGGGGATTCGAGGTCGTCGGCTTCTATGGATTTCTGGCGCCGGCAGGGCTGCCAAAAGATGTGACGGCGAAATTGAGCGACGCGTTCCGCCAGGTCATGACCACGCCGGACATCCGCAGCCGCATGGTGGCCCAGGGAGCCGATCCGTCCTTTCTGGGCGCAGACGACTTCCTGAAATTCCTGAACGCCGAGATGCCGCGCTGGGCCGATGCAGTGAAGAAGTCCGGCGCACGCATGGACTGACATGGCGGCCGGTGTGCCCTGCATCGAGCGTGGGAGGGACTTGGTGACAGCGCAGGCAAAATGCTTTCTCACCAAACGGCTTGCCCGTAGGAACGTTTCATGCACCTGACTGCCAGATTCCTGATCGCGCTCGCGCTCGCGCTTGCCGCGCCCGCCTTTGCCTTCGACCTCCAGGCCCACCGTGGCTCGCGCGGCCTGGCGCCTGAAAACACCCTGCCCGCTTTTGAGCGTGCTTTGGAACTCGGCGTCGATACGCTGGAGCTCGACATTGGCGTCACCGCTGACGGTGACGTAATCATCGCGCACGATCCTTACCTCAATCCAGTGATCACACGCGATGCAAAAGGGCAGTGGCTTGAGGGACCTCGGGGCCCGCTGATCAAGAACCTCACGCTCGCGCAGTTGCAGACCTATGACGTGGGACGCATCAGGCCGGATTCGCCCTACGCCCAGACATTCAGTTCGCAGCAAGGACGCGACGGCACGCGCGTGCCGACCTTGCAGTCGCTCTTCGATCGCGTGAAGGCACTTGGGGCTAACGACGTCCGCTTCAACATCGAGACCAAGATCAATCCCACGCGGCCCGACGACACCGTCAGTGCGGACACCATGACTCGTGCCTTGCTCAAGGTCGTCGCGGATGCGGGCATGGTCCGCCGCATAACGATCCAGAGCTTTGACTGGCGCACCTTGCAACTGGTGCAAAAACTCGAGCCATCTATCCCCACCGTGTACCTGACGATACAGACGGCCAACACAGATAACGTTCGTGATGGCGCGTGGACGGCCGGCTTCAGGATTGCTGACCACGGCACGCAGCCCCGTATGGTCAAGGCCGCAGGTGGTGCGGTATGGGCGCCCAACGGTGGCGCACTGACCGAGCCGCTGTTGAAAGAAGCGCAGGCGCTGGGCCTCCAGGTGATTCCGTGGACGGTCAACACGCCGGCAGACATGGAGCGCTTCATCGCATGGGGCGTGGACGGCATCATCACCGACTACCCGGATCGACTGCGTGCGGTCATGCAAACCCGCAGCATGCCGCTGCCTCGCCCCGTAAGCCTGCGTTAGCCGGGCCATGCCGGCGGTTCTCTATCTCTTTGCCCTCACGAATTTGGTGATAGGCACCGGGGCTTTTGTGCTCTCGGGAATCCTGCAGCCGCTCGCCACGTCGCTTGAAATCAGCGTTGCCGCCGCGGGCCAGGTCATGACGGCATACGCCCTCACTTCTGCCTTTATTGGGCCGGCAATGCTGATCGCGACCGGACGCTGGCCGCGCAAGCGCGCCTTGCTGCTCGCGCTAGGCATCTTTGGGCTGGGTGCGATCCTGACGGCTTCTGCAAGCTCCTACGCGGTACTGATTGCGGGACGGGTTCTGATGGGCGTCGGCTCGTCCTTCACGGCGATGGCAGCCGCCGTTGCGGTGTCGCTGGTTGAACCCGAGCGCCGGGGTCGCGCGCTGTCGCTCACTTTTATTGGCATGAGCCTGAGCTACGCCATCGGCGTTCCGTTTGGGGCGTGGCTGGGATTGCGCTTCGGATGGCAGGTGCCCGTGTGGCTCGTTGCTGGCGGCGCGCTTTCGATGGCGGTGGTATTGGCCCTGTTGTTACCGTCGCACATCGAATCGCCGGGCGCGAGTTTCAAGGGGATGGCAAGCGTGGGGCGTCAGTGGCCGGTGATTCGTGTCTGGACGCGAACGCTGCTCTACTTCGTTGCGATCTTCAGCGTCTTTTCCTATATCGGCCCGGTGCTGCTCGCGCTGAATCCGCTCACGCCGGCGCAGCTGTCGGCAACGCTGGTGATGTTCGGTCTTTCGGGCGTGGTCGGAACGATCGTGGGCGGCTGGTCAGGCGACCGGTTCGGGCCCGTGCGAACGCTCAGGGCGCAGCTGTCGGTGCTGGCGCTGATGATGGTGTTCGTTCCCCTGACAAAGGGCTGGCCACTACTGACGGTCCTGGTGCTGATGGTCTGGGGCGTGGCGGGATTCGGGATGATGTCGCCGCAGCAGGTCTTGCTGGCAACGCACGCACCGCAGCAAGCGCCCATTCTCATGAGTCTGAACGGCTCGATGCTTTATGTTGGAACTGCGCTGGGCGCAGTGATCAGCGGCGCGGCAGTCGCCGGGACCGGGTTTTCCAGGCTTGCCTGGGTGGGTCTTCCGTTTGCACTGCTTGCTCTCGCAACACTCTGGTTCGAGACCCACAGGCCAGGCGAAAGTGCCACGCCTGGGTGAACAGGGGGCAACTCGAAGTTGCCCACCTGGTTCAGCTTCTCAAAGTGTCAGCGGGTGATCTTGGCGAGCATGTAACCCAGCACAAATGCGCCTGCAACCACGGCCAGTGGGTTCGAGCGCACTTGTTCGCGAGCGGCTTCGCTGTACTCGTTGTGCCAGTGAACGACCTTCTCGCTTCCGGTGCCCAATGAACGCTCGAGGCGATCCACGGTCTCGTGCGCTTTTTGCGCGACCCGGTGGACCTTGCTTTCGGCGGCGGCGGTGCTGGATCCGTTCATGGTGGTGCTCATGTCGTCGGCGGTCTCTAGATTCATGGAAGTTTCCTCTTGTGGGTAGGCTGGGCTGGCAAAACATTCGACAGCGGCGCTGTCGTGTCACCGTTCACTGTAGGAACAAGGTCAGCAGAGCACTGTCAGGCAAATCGCGCAGCTCGCTGTAGGACACGTCCTGCCGCGGCTACCATTGCGTTCATGTCCAGGCCAGCAGCACCCTCATACGATGGGTCGATCACCGATGTTCGCGGCATCGAAGTCGGCCATTTCACGGAGACGCGTCGACCCACGGGTTGCACGGTGATCATTGCGCGAGAAGGCGCCGTGGCCGGTGTCGATGTGCGCGGCGGCGCGCCGGGTACGCGCGAGACGGACCTGCTCGCGCCAACCAATCTCGTGGAGGCCGTTCACGCCATCATCCTGGCTGGCGGCAGTGCCTGGGGCCTCGACGCCGCAAGCGGCGCGGTGAGATGGCTGGAAGAGCAAGGCGTCGGTTACCCCATCGGCCCTGCACGGTTGCCGCTGGTGCCCGCTGCAGTGCTGTTCGACCTGCTGGTGGGTGACTGGCGGGTGCGGCCCGATGCAGCGGCGGGCTATGCGGCTTGCCAGGCAGCATCCACGTCGGCGCCTGCCGAAGGCAACGTGGGTGCAGGCACCGGCGCAGTGGTGGGCAAGATTTTCGGCATTGAACGCGCGATGAAGGGCGGCATTGGCACCGCCTCCCTCACGCTCAACGGAGTGACGGTCGCTGCACTCATTGCCTGCAATGCGCTTGGCGATGTGGTGGACCCGGCAACGATGCAGGTGATCGCAGGGGCACGCACGGCGGACGGCAAAGCCTTGCTCGACACGCGGCGCGCGCTGCTTCGGGGCGATCAGCCCAAGCCCCTGATCCAGGGGTCGAATACCACGATCGGCGTCATCGCCACTGACGCGGTCATCACCAAGGCGCAAGCATCGCGCCTGGCCACGATGGCACATGATGGCCTGGCCCGCAGCATCAACCCGGTCCACACGATGTCCGATGGCGATACGCTTTTTGCCCTGGGCACGGGCAAGGCTGCAAAGAACCCCGGGATGATGGTGCTCGGCACCATGGCTGCGCAGGCGACTGCGATGGCAGTCGTTCGCGCCGTACGGGCGGCCCAGACCATCACGGTTGGGGGGTTGCACTTTCCGGCAGCGCGTGATTTTTGAGACAGCCGATTAATTGGAATCTGACCCCGATTAAATATG
>JAZKFD010000082.1:0-13558 GCA_040386635.1 Pseudomonadota bacterium | reverse complement strand
GACCCCGATTAAATATGCAGGGCGTGGCCCAGCGCGCGAAGCGCGGCTTCCTGCACGGCCTCTCCCAGGGTCGGATGCGCGTGGATGGTTCCGCCGATGTCTTCGAGTCGCGCACCCATCTCCATCGATTGCGAGAACGCGGTGGCCAGCTCGGAGACGCCCCTGCCCGTGGCTTGCCATCCGACGATCAGATGGTTGTCGCGGCGCGCCACCACCCGGATGAAACCATCCGTTGCCTCCAGCGTCATGGCGCGGCCATTCGCAGACAGTGGAAACGACGCTTCGATGTATTCCAGTCCGGCTTTTTGCGCTTCGTCCGGGGTGAGGCCGACGACAACGACCTCCGGATCGGTAAAGCAGACTGCGGCAATGGCTGCCGGCTCGAACCGGCGGCTCTTGCCCGAGACGATCTCGGCGACCAGTTCGCCCTGAGCCATCGCCCGGTGGGCAAGCATCGGTTCTCCAGCCACGTCCCCGATCGCCCAGACATTGCGCATGGAGGTGCGACATTGCCCGTCGATCCTGACCGCGCGTCCCGCCATATCGAGCTGGAGCGACTCGAGGCCGAAGCCTTCGGTGCGCGGCTTGCGGCCCACCGCGACGAGCACCCGATCCGCGGGCAAGGCAAATTCATCGGCATGTGCGCTGCGCACCCGAACCCCACTGCCCCCGTCGCTCTCATGCAGGCCCTGGACGCTGCAACCCAGGTGCAGCACGACGCCCAGCCGTTTGAGCGACGCCATCACGGGTCGGGTCAGTGCCTCGTCATAGGCAGGCAGGATGCGCCCGGTCGCTTCGACCACCGCCACCTCGACACCCAGCTTTCGATACGCCATGCCCAGCTCGAGTCCGATGTAGCCGGCACCCACCACCACCAGCCGCCGGGGCAATTTCTCGGGCGCGAGCGCCTCGGTCGATGAAATGACGGCGCCGCCGAAAGGCATGGCCGCAAGCTCAACTGGCACCGATCCGGTCGCCAGCAACAGGTGCTCACACCCGATACGAACCGCTTCGCCCTCGTGGGTCGCGACATCGACCGTCTTGCCATCGACGATGGTGGCCCAGCCCTTCACGACCTGTACGCCGTTCTTGCGCAGGAGCCCGCCGACACCGCCCGTGAGCCGCGTGACGATCCCGTCCTTCCACTGAACGGTTCGGCCAATATCGATCGTCGGCGCCTGGACCTGGATACCCATCGCCGATTGCCCGCCATTCCATTGGCGCGCCTTCTCGAATTCCTCGGCCGCGTGGATCAGCGCCTTGGACGGAATACAGCCGATGTTCAGGCAAGTGCCGCCAAGCGCCTGGCCTTCGACAAGAATGGTCTGAACGCCGAGCTGCCCCGCGCGAATACCCGCGACGTAGCCGCCGGGCCCGCCGCCGATGATGAGAAGTCTGGTGTGGAGCGTCTTCAATGCTCACTCCACCAGCAGCATCGCGGGCGCTTCGAGCGTCGCACGTATCGCCTGGATGAACTCGGCCGCGTGCAGTCCATCGATTACGCGATGATCGAACGACGACGACAGGTTCATCATCTTGCGCGCAACCACCAGGCCGCCTCGCATCATGGGACGTTCGACCACGCGGTTGACCCCGATGATGGCGACCTCGGGGTGGTTGATGACGGGCGTCGTGACGATTCCGCCCAGAGCTCCCAGGCTCGATATCGTGATGGTCGAGCCCGACAGCTCTTCGCGCGCGGCCTTGCCGGTGCGTGCACCTTCGGCGAGTCTTGCAATCTCGGCCGAGGTGGACCACAGGTCGTGCGACTCGGCATGGCGCAGCACAGGAACCATCAGGCCCGCATCCGTTTGCGCAGCGATGCCCAGGTGCACACCGCCGTAGCGCGTAACCACGCCTGCATCGTCGTCGAAGCGCGCGTTCATTTGCGGAAAGTCGCGCACAGCGAGGACGACGGCGCGTGCCAGCAGTGGCAGCATCGTGAGCTTGCCCCGTGACGATGCGTACTTTGCGTTGAGCCTGGCGCGCAGGTCCTCCAGCTCGGTCACGTCGATTTCCTCAACGTAGCTGAAGTGCGGGATACGGCGCTTGGCCTCCTGCATCTTCTGCGCGATCTTGCGGCGCAAGCCGATGACCGGAACCTGTTCTTCGCCATGGCGCTCGGCGTACATCGCGCTGCCGCGTACGGTGCCTGCGGGCTGGCCGCGCGAGGCGAGATAAACGTCGAGGTCCTCGTGCAGGATGCGCCCGGCGGGGCCGCTACCGTGCACGAACCTCAGTTCGATACCCAGCTCCCAAGCGCGATGCCGCACGGCGGGAGATGCGAGCGGTTTCTCGCCTGCGGGGCGGGTGGGGGCCTGGGGCGCCGCGGGGCCGGGCACATTTTTCAGAGCAACGGGCGCGGGGGCCGCGGGAGCTGGCGAGGTCACTGGCGCCTCCACAACTGCCGAAGCCCCGGAGGGAACAACCGTCTCGGGCGGCGAGGTGGCAACCGTCTCTTTGGTATTGCCGGTGCCCTCGACCTCGATGCGAATCAACTCCGCGCCAACCGAAATCAGCTTGCCGACTTCCGCGCCCAGCGCGACAACCTTGCCCACCACCGGCGAAGGAATCTCCACCGTGGCCTTGTCTGTCATCACGTCAGCCAGTACCTGGTCTTCCTGGACCATGTCCCCGACCTTGACGTGCCAGGCCACCAGCTCGACTTCCGCGATGCCTTCGCCGATGTCCGGCGTTCTTACAACATGTGAGCCCATGCCATTCCTCATCTTTCTGTGTCCATCGCGCATTTGAGGGCGGCGCCGACGCGCTCGGGGCCTGGAAAGTAAGCCCACTCCTGTGCATGTGGATACGGCGTGTCGTAACCGGCGACCCGTTCGATGGGGGCTTCCAGGTGATAGAAGCAGTTCTCCTGGACGAGCGCCACCAGCTCCGCGCCGAAGCCGCTGGTCCGCGTCGCCTCATGCACGACCACGCAGCGGCGCGTCTTCTTGACCGATTCGACAACCGTTTCCAGATCCATCGGCCAGATGGAGCGCAGGTCGATGATCTCGGCGTCGATACCCGTCTCACGCGCGGCGCATTCGGACACCCACACCATCGTGCCGTAGGCCAGCACAGTCACGTCCTTGCCGGGCCTGAACACCTTGGCCGACTCCAGCGGCACGGTGTAGTAACCCTCAGGCACATTGCCCAACTCGTGTTTGGACCACGGGACCACGGGCCGGTCGTGATGACCGTCGAAAGGCCCGTTGTACAAGCGCTTGGGCTCCAGGAAGATCACCGGATCGTTGTTCTCGATCGACGAGATCAGCAATCCCTTGGCGTCGTACGGATTGCTCGGCATCACGGTGCGGATCCCGCACACGTGGGTAAACAGGGCTTCCGGACTCTGGCTATGCGTCTGCCCGCCATAAATGCCGCCGCCGCAGGGCATGCGAATGGTGATCGGCGCGGTGAAATCGCCCGCTGACCGGTAACGAAGCCGAGCGGCTTCAGAAACGATCTGGTCGGAGGCGGGATAGAAGTAGTCGGCGAACTGGATTTCCACGACCGGCCTGAGGCCATAGGCCCCCATGCCCACGGCGCAACCGACGATGCCGCCTTCGGAAATCGGCGCATCGAAGCAGCGCGACTTGCCGTACTTGGCCTGCAGCCCTTCGGTCACGCGGAACACGCCGCCGAAGTAGCCCACGTCCTGCCCGAACACGACCACGTCGGGGTCGCGTTCCATCATCACATCCATCGCCGAACGCAGCGCCTGGATCATGGTCATCGGCACGGTTTTAGCGGGCGCCTCAGAAACGGGTGCCGCAAGCGCGGTTTCTTCACGGGTCTTTGTCAGCATGGTCATACACCCATTTCCTGGCGCTGCCGGCGCAGGTGCGCCGGCATGGTTTCATACACGTCCTCGAAAATGCCCGCCGCGCTGGGCATGCGGTGGTCGAGCAAGGTGCCGTAGCGTTCGGCTTCTTTCTGCGCGGCGGCCACTTCGGTCTCCAGTTCCTTTTGGACCTGGTCGTGCTGCGCATCGGACCATTCACCGATGCGGATCAGGTGCTGCCGCAGGCGCGCGATGGGGTCCCCCAGGGGGAACCGCGCCCAGTCGTCGGCGGGGCGGTACTTGGTGGGGTCGTCGGACGTCGAGTGCGGTCCGGCCCGGTATGTCACCCATTCGATCAGCGTCGGGCCCAGGTTGCTGCGCGCCCGTTCCGCAGCCCACTGCGAGGCGGCGTAAACAGCCAGGAAATCATTGCCGTCCACACGAAGCGAGGCGATGCCGGAGCCGACACCGCGCGCGGCGAAGGTGGTCGATTCGCCACCTGCGATCGCCTGGAAAGTCGAGATGGCCCACTGATTGTTCACGACGTTCAGGATCACCGGCGCGCGATAGACGTGCGCGAATGTGAGCGCCGTGTGGAAGTCGGCTTCCGCCGTTGCGCCGTCACCGATCCAGGCCGAAGCGATCTTGGTGTCCCCCTTGATGGCCGAAGCCATCGCCCATCCCACGGCCTGGATGTACTGCGTCGCGAGGTTGCCCGAGATCGAGAAAAAACCGGCCCGCTTGTACGAGTACATCACCGGCAGCTGGCGGCCCTTCATCGGATCGCGCTCGTTGCTCATGAGCTGGCACATCAACTCCCACATCGGCACGTCGTCGCGCGCAAGCAGCAGGCTCTGCTGCCGGTAGGTCGGAAAGCACATGTCGCCATCCGCCAGCGCCAGTGCGTGCGCAGAACCGATGGCTTCCTCGCCCAGGCTCTGCATGTAGAACGAGAGCTTCTTCTGGCGCTGCGCGATGAGCATTCGCGCATCGAACGTGCGCGTCTTCATCATGGTGCGAAGGCCCTTGCGCATGACTGCAGGATCGACCTGGGGCGCCCAGGGCCCGACGGCTGCGCCATCATGATCGAGCACGCGTATGAGCTGGAACGTGAGGTCGCTGGTTTCCTGTGGCACCGTATCGACGGGCGGCCTGCGCACGGCGCCTGCCGGCGACACATGGAGGTAGGAAAAATCGGTCTCGCACCCGGGTCGCCCAGTGGGCTCCGGCACGTGCAAGCGCAATGCCTGTGGCTGGTTCATCCGTTTCCTTTCGCGCGCGATTGTGTCGCCCGCGGGGTTCATGACTGCACTGCGATGCCGGGTAGGCCGCAGCACGTGCACCGCGCTGGATCACGCGGACAGCTCAGTGTAGGGGAAAACTCAGGCCCTCAGAGCTTGAGATCCAGACTGTTTCGCAAGGCCTCGTCCGCCACGGCATCGAGCGCCCCATCGACCACAGTCTGGCCGGAGATGAGGCGCAAACTGCCGCCCTTGAGCATCTTGCCCAGCAGCCTGCGGGTCATCGAGTGCTGCTTTCCCGTGGCGCTGGTGAACATGAAGAGCGTGCGGTGCGGACTTGTCCAGCTCACCTGATAGCGGCCCCAGCCACCTTCGATCGCCATCTCGACCCACGCCCCCACCAGCAGGCTGGCCGATGGAAACTCGGGCTCCGTATCGGGCACCGCCCTGGGCGCCAGGCCGGGGCGCGTGTCGCCTGAGCCGGGTTGGGTGTGCTGGAACACCTGACTTGGCGGCGTAAACGGGTCGGTATCGACGAACCCCGAATGCTGCACCTCGGTCGGCGCGAGCCAGGAGCCGTGGTCACTGCCGTCGTTGCCGTCCCCGTCGCCCATCATGGCTTCGAGTTCCGCGCGCGACAGACGGGTCGATGGCGCAGCGTCCTTTGCCCCAGCATCGCCCTCACTGCCCAGGCCCGCCCCCTCGTTCCCGGCCGCGGCACGGATGGTCTCCTGGTGCAGGCGCGCGAGATAGTCCACGAATCGCTGCGCAGCAGGCAACGGATAGTCAATGGTGGCCAGGCCCAGCTTCAGCTTGTCGATGAGGACAGGCCCGAAGGTGGCAAGCCTGGCGGCATTCGAGGGCGTCATGCCCGCCTTCGCGCTCCATGCGACATCGGCCACCATTGCGGCAAATCCCTGCGGATCTTCGGCGTCCGCGCCCTCTCCCAGGCGAGCCTGGGCGATCACCTGCGACCAGGGGCCTGCAACGAATGCGCTGACCTCACGCGGCGCAGCCTGCACGTCGGGACGCGCGCGCAGTTCCCTGGCGATGCGCTCGGCCAGCAGGTTGCGCTGCTCGGCCTGGAGCAAGGCGCGAACGGCCTTTTCCCGCTGATGGCGGTCGCGCTTCTGGGCTTCACCCCAGGCTTCTTCCAGCGTGGTCAATGCAAATTCAAAAGGCTCTGCGCCCGTTATGCGGGTGGCCAGCAAGACTTCCACGGCCTGCTGCAGGGGCTCGATGAAGGCGGCGAAGCCGGGCGCCTCGACCGACTCCCAGGCGAGGCTGCGCTGCGTCATCTGATCGAGCAGGCGGCGGGCCGGATGCCTGCGATCACTGAAAAACCGCGGGTCATCCATGGCCAGTCGAAGCAATGCGGGCTCGAGTTCACGAACGGTCTGCTGGACCGGCGGCAACAGGCGAGGGTCGGTTGCGATCTTGTCGATCATCAGGTCAACGACTTCCAGGGCCAGTGCCTGACCCGGTTTGCGGGCCTTCGCGCGCAGGCGCTCGCGCTCCGGCCTGTCACCCGTGACATCAACGATCTCACCCACGGCCTGCCTCCGCCTGAGGCGCAACATCACCTCATCGACTTGCTTCATCTCCTGCAGCGTTTCCAGGGCAGCCGGCACCGTCACCGCGAATTCGTGACCGCGTGCGGCGCCTGCACCGGCCTCTTGTGGGGGCGGGTCGAATTCACCACTGAGCAGCCGGCGCAGCTCCTTCAAATTGAGCAAGGTGCTGGCCACCTGACCCTGATCGGACCCCGCCTGGGCGGGCAATGCGGTGTCACGCATCGGCGCTGCATTGAACCCTGCGGGGGTCACCCCCTGGAGCAGCAAGTTGCGCGACAACTCCTTGTAAACACGGGCCAGCTCGCCGCCAAGCGAATCTCCCATGTGACGGATCAAGCGGTTGCGAACCGGCGCCGCGGCGGGGCTTTCGTTGACGACCTTTCGCAGACCGCGCACAAAGACTTCGGGACGCAACGGGCTGCGGTCAGCCGGCATGGTCTTGCGCCCCTGCACAGAACACAACAGCATGTTGAGTTCCACAAGCTCCACCTCGACCTCGGAAGAAACGGCCTGCTGCAGTCGCATCTGATCGACGCTTGCCTGCATCTGCTCGTCGCCCATGAGTTCGAGTGAGTCGAAGCTCAGCGTTGCGCTCTTGCGCACATCACCAGCGATTGCCTGGGCAAATTCGGACAGCAGCGCCTGCGGGTAGGCTTCGCACAGGTCCGGTTCCAGCCTGGTGAGGCACCGCGATGTCTCCACAAGAAGCTTGCGTTCGAGTTCGTCCTGCCCCAATGCACTGGCTCGTGAAAGCGATTGGCCGGCGCTCGCGACCAGCCGGTGCATGAGCGCCCTGCTCTGCTGGGCCGCGTCTTTCATGCAGGCACGAAAAAGCGCCTGATGCGCCGTTGGTTGCGGTGCTTCCTGCATCTGCCTCCCTTGCGACTTTTACTCCTGAGCTTGCGTCGTGCGCCAACCCTTGCAGGTGATCGGCCCGCGTGCGTGATCGGTCCGGGCCTACGAAACGGCGTTGCCTGCCCAGTTTAAGCTGCCCTGCAAGACCATTACACAGGAGTTAACCAACATGGCCAATCCCATTCTCGGATCCATTCTTGCCGGCGTGTTCGCCAAGGCCATGCGCGGTCGCGCCAAGGCCGGCCCGTACGCTGGCGCGCCGGGCGCCGCTGGCTCGGGCGGCCTGGGTGATTTACTGGGCGGCATGCTGGGCCGCGGCCGTCCCATGGGCAGACCGGGCGGTGCGCTGGCCGGCAACAAGGGAATGCTGATTGCGATGCTGCTGCCTTTTGCGATGCAATGGGTGCAGCGCAATGGCGGTCTGGGCGCCGTGCTCGATCGCTTCAAGCAAAAGGGCTATAGCAAGCAGGCACAGTCATGGGTATCGACCGACGCCAATACCGACCTGGACGAGGCGGCGATCGGTGAGGTGGTGGGCATGGATGAGCTTTCGCGGCTTTCACGTCAACTGGGCGTTCCTGAAGAGGAAGTCGCCCGTGGTTTCGCGGAAATCCTGCCCGAGATGACCGACAAGCTATCGCCGGACGGCACCCTGCCGCCCGAAGCCGACGATGCACTCGACGGCGGCCTGGCTGAGCTGGAGAAGGAGCTCAACCGGATGCAGACCAGCATCACCGCCTGAGCGATGCTGCAGACCAGCATCACCGCCTGAGCGACAGCCGGTCTTACTTCAGCGCCTTGTAGCGCATTCGATGGGGTCGGGCGCCCTCTTCACCGAGGCGCTTGACCTTGTCTGCTTCATATTCCTGGTAATTGCCATTGAAGAACGTCCACTGGCTATCGCCTTCAGCAGCCAGGATGTGCGTGGCGATGCGGTCGAGGAACCAACGGTCGTGACTGATCACCATCACGCTGCCAGCGAATTCAAGCAGCGCATCTTCCAGCGCGCGCAGCGTTTCCACGTCCAGATCGTTGGACGGCTCGTCGAGCAGCAGCACGTTGCCACCAGCGATCAGGGTCTTGGCGAGGTGGAGCCGGCCGCGTTCGCCACCTGATAGCGTACCGACGCGCTTTTGCTGATCGCCACCATTGAAGTTGAAGCGCCCTGCATAGGCACGGCTTGCCATCTGGAACTTGCCCACCGTGAGGATGTCCAGACCACCGGAGATGTCTTCCCAGACGGTCTTCTGGTTCGCCAGTTCGTCCCGGTGCTGGTCCACGAATGCCATCCGGACAGTCGAGCCAATCACCACGCTCCCGCTGTCGGGCTGCTCCTTGCCGGCGATCAGTTTGAAGAGCGTGGATTTGCCGGCGCCGTTGGGGCCGATGATGCCCACGATGGCGCCGGGCGGCACCGTGAAGCTGAGGTTATCGATCAGAACGCGGTCACCAAACGACTTGGTGACGTTATGGAACTCGATGACCTGCTGGCCCAGACGCTCGGCGACCGGGATGAAGATCTCCTGCGTCTCGTTGCGCTTCTGGTATTCGATGTCCGACAGCTCCTCGAACCGGGCCAGACGTGACTTGCTCTTGGCCTGGCGGGCCTTGGGGTTCTGGCGCGACCACTCCAGCTCTTTCTTCAGGGCCTTGGCGTGCGCTTCCTCGCTCTTTTGCTCCTGTGCCAGGCGCTCACCCTTCTGCTCCAGCCAGGTGCTGTAATTGCCCTTCCAGGGAATGCCATTGCCGCGGTCGAGCTCAAGAATCCATTCGGCCGCGTTGTCCAGGAAATACCGGTCGTGGGTGATGGCGACCACCGTGCCCGAGAAGCGCGTGAGGAACACCTCCAGCCATTCGACCGATTCAGCGTCCAGGTGGTTGGTCGGCTCGTCGAGCAGCAGCATGTCGGGCTTGGACAGCAGCAACCTGCACAGGGCGACGCGGCGCTTCTCGCCGCCGGAAAGCACGCCGATTTTTGCGTCCCAGGGCGGCAGGCGCAGGGCATCGGCCGCAATTTCGAGCTGGTGCTCGGAGTCGGTGCCGGCGGTGGCGATGATGGCTTCGAGACGCGCCTGCTCGGCGGCCAGCGCATCGAAGTCGGCATCGGGCTCCGCGTAGGCGGCATACACCTCCTCGAGCTTCGCCTTGGCCGCGAACACTTCGCCCATGGCCTCTTCGACGCTTTCGCGAACGGTGTGGTCGGGGTTGAGCTTGGGCTCCTGCGGCAGGTAGCCGATGTTCAGGCCTGGCATGGGTGTTGCCTCGCCCTCGTATTCCTTGTCAACGCCAGCCATGATCTTCAGCAGCGTGGACTTGCCCGAGCCGTTCAGGCCGAGCATGCCGATCTTGGCGCCGGGGAAGAAAGACAGCGAAATGTCTTTGAGGATGTGACGTTTCGGCGGCACGATCTTGCCGACGCGGTTCATGGTGAAGACGTACTGGGCCATTGTTTCTGCTTGTGCGGGGTTAACCCGTGATTATCGCCCGTGTACCCACAGCATCGCCAGCGACGCCAGGCTAACCCTTGTTTTCCAGGCTGTTCTTCAAGGCTGTTTTGGCCACCTGGTCCAGGGCTTCATCGACGACATTGCGCTCGGCGACGATCTTGATCATTCCCTGCGCGCGCAGCCGGTCCATGGTGCGGCGTGACATCGAGTGCGCGGTGCCGGCAATCGATGTGAACATGAAAAGGGTGCCGTGCGGGCTGGACCATGTGAGCTGGGCGCGGATCCACTCGTGCTTGACCATGAGCTCGACCCAGCAGCCGGTTTTCATTTCACCGGCCCGCGCCGGCGCGCTAGGCTGCTCCAGCATCGCCTCCGGGCTGGCGACGTGTTCAGGCAGAAGGGCGTCGCTGTCCATGAACCCGGAATCGACCGTTTCCTGGTTGTCCAGCCAGATGGCATCGACCGCCGCGAGATCCTCGTTGAAGCTGGACTGTTCGGCCTCCACCGCTTCGGCTGCGGCCTGACTGACCTCATCGCGGCCCTCGTGCACCGCCGCGCGGTGAATCACGATCAGGTTGTTGAAAAAGCGTGCCGTGAGTTCGGGGGGGTATTGGATGCGGTCGAGGCCCTCGCGCAGCTTGGAGAGCAGGCCGGGGATCATTTGCACGAGGCGGCGCGCACGTCCGCGGGTCGCGGTGCTGCGCTGAACACTCCAGACCAGGTCATCGACCATGGCGCGATAGCCATAGGGATCGTCCGATCCGTCCGCGCAACTCAGCTGTGCCTCGGCCACCACCTGCGACCATGAGTTGCGCAGGAAATCGGACACGAAGTCCGGAACCTCCAGGCCCTCGAACTGGGCAGCGAAACCGGCGGCCAGTTTCTGTGCCAACAGGTTGCGCTGCTCGGCATGGAGCAATGCCCGGGCGGCTTCCTCGCGGCGGTGCTTGAGCAGATGATCGTGTTCGGACCACTGGTCCTGCAGGTGATCCATCAGTTCACCGAAGGTGTCAGCATCGACGACCTTGCTGCCCAGCCACCGGGTGGCGTCTTCGACGGTTGCCAGAAAGCGCGCCCAGCCCGGGTCCTTTTCGTCCTGGAACGCCAGGCTTCGCTGGGTGATACGGTCCAGGAACTGCCGCGCCGGGTGCGTGCGATCACTGAAAAATCGGGAGTCGCCCTCTGCGAGCTTGAGCACCGCCGGCTCTATTGCCTTGAGCTGCGCCTTGAACTGCGGCAGCAGGCGCTTGTCGAGCGACAGGTTGTCGAACATCAGGCGGACGACTTCTTCGCCCAACTGGTGACCCAGCCGCGGCTGCGCGGCCTTGGGGACCTCGGAGTCGATCAGCATGTCAACGGGGGCCGGCGGAGGAATCCTGATGCGCTTCTCGAGCTTCTGCACCAGGGCATCGACCTGCTTCATGTCCTGGAGCATCGACATCGATGCCGGCATGGTGTGCAAGAAGTCCCGGGGCCCCGATGCCTGCGAGTCGAAATCCCCGGCAAGCAGCTTGCGCAGCTTGTCGAGCGTGAGCAGCGTCTTTGCCATGGAGTCGGCAACCGGCGCACCCGAGGCGCCCGATGTCTTGCTCACCCTGCCTCCGATCGGCACTGCCGGCTCGACCCCGGAGGACCGCAGCCAGTCGGTCAACTCCCGGTAGAGCTTGCGCAGGTTGGACCCCAGCAGCCCGGCCGCAGGAGCAATCAGGGCTTCGCGCACATGATCGTCGGGCACATGCACGGCCAGGGTGGTCTGCAAGGCCCGCACGAACACATCGGGGCGCAGGGGATTGAGACCGGGCTGAATGGTGCGCCAGCCCAGCAGCGTACTCATGAGCGCATCCAGTCCGGGCAGGACGTCATCGACGGCCAGCGAAACTTCCTGCTGCGCACGCGCAACTTCGATGCTGGTGTCGAGTTCGGAGTCTTCGAACAGCCGCAGGTCCTCGAACCTCAGAAGCTCGGCATGCGCCTGTTCCTTGCCGCCGCCTTCGTAGACCAGGCGGGTGAGCTCCTGCTTATAGGTGGCCAGCACTGCCTTTGACTGGGCGGACAGCCCCTGGATGGCGAGCTTGGTGCTGGGTTGCTGGAAACTGGCGATCCGGCGTGGGCTGTTGGGAGAACTCGCTGCAACCAGCCCACCCAGCATATCGGTGACCAGCAGGTCCGACTGCTGCAGCAGGGCCTCCAGGCAGTCGTTGAGCGACGGCTGGAACGCGGTGGGGTCATCGGAAACGCCGAGTCGAACTTTCAGCAGGCTGGCCATGGGCTATTGCGGTAATTCAAACCAATTATGAGTCGGCCCGGTTCGGTCGCGCCAGTCTTTTCCCTTCGGGTCCGTGGCAGCGGCGAGACGTTTGAGCGAACTTCATGCGACAATTGCGGCTGTTGCGGACTCCAGTTGCCCGCAACCTCAGCATCTCTGCTGGGGACTATGCAAGGCACTCACGGCCTCGCGACTCCCAACCCTGAACCCCCATCTGCCTTTGACTGGCTCGGTGCACCGCACCGTACAGGCCGATTCCCAAGCGCCACGGATGGCGCATTCCAATGACTTTTGACGAACTGAACCTGGCTCCTGCCATTCTCAAAGCCGTGCGCGAGCAAGGCTACGAAACCCCTACGCCCATCCAGGCGCAGGCCATCCCTGCCGTCCTCGAAGGCCATGACCTTCTCGGCGGCGCACAGACCGGCACCGGCAAGACCGCTGCCTTCACCCTCCCCCTGCTGCACAAGCTCACCATGGGCCGCAGCACGAAGAACAAGTTCGGCGGCTATGGCGTCCGGGCCCTCGTGCTCACACCCACACGCGAACTGGCCGCGCAGGTCGAAGAATCGATCCGCAATTACGGCAAGTACCTGCAGCTCACATCCACCGTCATCTTCGGCGGCGTGGGCATGAACCCCCAGATCAGCAAGCTCAAGTCCGGTGTCGACATCCTCGTCGCCACGCCGGGCCGCCTGCTCGACCTGCAGCAGCAAGGCATGCTGGACCTTTCCACGGTGCAGATCCTGGTGCTCGACGAAGCCGACCGCATGCTCGACATGGGCTTTTTGCCCGACGTGAAGAAAATTCTCGCGCTCATGCCCAAGGAAAAGCAGAGCCTGCTGTTCTCGGCGACGTTCAGCGACGAAATCCGCGACCTGGCCAACGGCCTGCTGAAAAATCCGCAGAGCATCCAGGTCACGCCGCGGAACACCACGGTTCAGCGCATCACGCAGACCGTGCACCCGGTGAGCCGCTCCAAGAAGAAGCAGCTGCTCGCGCACATCATCAACGAGCACAACTGGAGCCAGGTGCTGGTGTTCACGCGCACCAAGTTCGGCGCCAACAGCGTCGCCGAATTCCTGACCAAGAACGGCATCAATGCGATGGCACTGCACGGCAACAAGAGCCAGTCCGCGCGCACGCAGGCCCTGGGCGGCTTCAAGAGCGGCGACATCCGCGCGCTGGTGGCGACCGACATTGCCGCGCGCGGCATCGACATCGACGAGCTGCCGCACGTCGTGAACTACGAAATTCCGAACGTCCCCGAAGACTATGTTCACCGCATCGGCCGCACCGGCCGCGCGGGCAACGACGGCGCGGCCGTCAGCCTGGTCTGCCTGGATGAAGAAGGCTTCATGCAGGAAATCGAGCGCTTCACCAAGCAGCGC
>JAZKFD010000081.1:0-3548 GCA_040386635.1 Pseudomonadota bacterium | reverse complement strand
GGCGGTTGTCGCGCCAGTACTGCTCGACCGGGAAGTCGCGGGTGTAGCCGTAGCCACCGTGAATCTGGATCGCAAGCGAGTTGGCCTCCAGGCACCATTCACTGGGCCAGCTCTTGGCGATGGGTGTCAGCACTTCGAGCAGCAGGCGCGCCTCTTCGGCGGCGGCTGGCTCGCCCGTGTGCTGCTCATCGACCAGGCGTGCGCAGTAAAGCTCCAGTGCCAGAGCGCCCTCGCAGTACGACTTCTGCGCGAGAAGCATCCGCTTGACATCGGCGTGTTCGATGATGCGCACCTGTGGCTGTGAAGGGTCCTTTCCCGCCGCGCCCATCAGCCGGCCCTGGGGTCGGTTCTTCGCGTAATCAAGCGATGCGTGATAGCCCGCCATGCCGAGCATCGTTGCAGCCATGCCGACGCCGATGCGCGCCTCGTTCATCATGTGGAACATGCATGAAAGGCCCTCATGCGGACGGCCGACCAGGTAGCCAATGGCGCCGTCGCATTCTCCCACGGGAAACCTGCCTTCACCGAAATTCAGCAGCGTGTTGGTGGTGCCGCGCCAGCCGAGCTTGTGGTTGAGGCCCGCGAGCGCCACATCATTTCGCTGGCCTGTCAGCTGTCCCTGCGTATCGACCAGCCGTTTGGGGACGATGAAAAGCGAGATGCCCCGGGTGCCGGGAATCAGCTTCCCGTCTGGTCCGGGAATTTTCGCGAGCACCAGGTGAATGATGTTTTCGGTGAGCTCGTGTTCGCCCGCCGAAATCCACATCTTGCTGCCCTTGATTCGATAGCGAGCACCCAGCGGATCGTCCGCGAAACCCTCTCCATCGGGAACTGCACGCGTCACGATATCCGACAGCGACGAGCCGGCCTGCGGCTCAGACAGGCACATCGTTCCTGACCATCGCCCGGAAAATTCATTGAGTGCGAAGACCTGCCTCTGCAGTTCGTTGCCATGAACCATGAGCAGGTTCGCGTTACCGACTGAGAGCATTCCCGAGCCCATGCTCACCGACGCCATCGCGAAGAAGGCGTGCGCTGCAGCTTCGACGGTGTAGGGCAACTGCATGCCGCCAATCTCGTAGTCTTGCGCGGCGCTCAGCATGCCCGACGCTGCAAAGGCGTCATATGCCTCCTTGGAGGCCGCGGGCAGGATGACCTTGTCGCCGTCCATGCGTGGCTCTTCGTTGTCGAGTGTGCGATTAAAGGGCGCGTACTTTTCGCGCGCGATTCGCTCGCAGGTATCGAACACCGCGCCGAATGTTTCGCGAGAGTGATCGGCGAAACGCTTGCGGCCGGTCAGTTCATCTGCATCTAGCCATTCATAAAGCAGGAAGTCGAGTGTCTGGCGAAGGCCCATATCGTGTACGCGCGCATAGCGGATGCTGAGATAGCACAGCATACGCCAGTGGGTCGGTACATCGCGTCATTCTGGCGACGCCAAGATGCCTTCACGGAGGGGGGCCGGCAACGTTGCGGCGTCTTCTCGCAGAGTCTGGAAGCCACGCTGCAGTGCCTCGATCGTCGCCTGACGGTCTGGTGCGGTAATGGGACCGTTCTGATCGAGTTCGCTTTCAAGGTATCGGACGAAGCTGTTGAGTTTCGCTCCGGTGCGGAAGATGCTTCGTACCCCTGCCAGGTACCTCGCCACGGTTGCGGCGTGCCCTGACCCGCTCGCCAGGCAAAGCCCAGGCCTGGACATGACATCGCACGCGGAGGCGATGATGGATGTCTGAACAGCCGAAAGGCTAAAACGCGGCAGGCCAGTCATGAACGCCTCCACCGCCGCGGCGTGTCCCATCGCCAACGCGTAATGGAGTCCGGGCATCGTGCGCTCATCCCTGGCTGCAAGAATCTCGGCAATCTCGCTTGAGCTGAACCCTGCCAGTTCAGGAAGCACCGCCATGAAATGTCGTACCGCAGGTGCGTGCCCGTTCAGCAGCGCATGATGGAAGGCGCCGCCCAGAGACTCGGCGGCAACTTCATATGTGACGGGCCACTGGCCGGGCTGCAGGTTCTCCAACGCGACCTTCATCTCGTACACGTTGCCATCGGCGAGCGCCTGGCACAGGCTGACGAACTGCGCCTGCGGCTCGCGATCAACGAAATTTCCGGCGCAGGCCCGCGCAAGCGCCCGGCTTTCAACCGCAAGCGAAAGCACGATCGGCGCGCCTTCGATCGGGATCGCGACCAGGTTGTCAAAGTCGAGCTCGATCAATTCCTCGGGTTGCACAGATATGTGATTGATGTTTCCAGTGATACCCGGCTCGTAGAGACCTGCCCACATGCGACCGTCATGCCTTCTTTGCAGGAAAACGCGCATCGCATGCGATTCGTTCGCTAGCCAGCCGACGTAGTAGGAATTCGAGTTGCCCACGGAAAGCTGCTGACTCAACTGATGGAGCAACGCGCCGAAACGCCTCGGTGTGAAATTGATGCTGAGGGCCTGTTTCGCCTGCTGGATGTAGCCCGCCTCGAGCGCCGCGTAGTCAAGCATGCTTACATCGCATTGACTGATTCGCCACAAAAAGGGTTTGGTGCGCAGCTTCGGCGACCCCGCTGCTGCCAGCTGCAGGTGACGGCATTTAAAGACGGACCCGTTTGGAGACCCCAGTTCGCAGTTGCGATCCCTCAGCGAGTAGCTGCTTTTGCCCGCCTTGCCTTGATAGAAATAAGCGCCGCGCTCTTGGACGCCGTGCGAGTCGACGAGCCCGTGCTTGTTTCGCTTGCCAAGCCAATGCAGGTCGTCGCGGTCTTGCCTGTCTTGTTGCAGTTCCAGCACTTCCGCTGCGTTGGCACTTCGCGGCAGCCTGTAACCGGAGTCGAGGTAGCACGATGCGAGGGCTCGTTGCTGACCCGGCACCCGCTCAGCGCGCTCCGAAAGCAATTGAACCGCGTTCTCACGGACGTTCTGGTTCAGGAACAGGACGCGACGCACCGCTTCGGGATGCGCCGCTGCGAGGGTCAGGCAGGCGGCAGCAACCTCTTCGGCCTCCTCATCGTCAATCTCGCTGATTTCAAGCGCGGCCAGTTGCTCTGTCTCAATCAGCACCGCCAGACCGTCCGGGCGTGGGCGGCTGCGTTGCTTGAAGTGGCGGGGCGCAGCGTCGTTGGCGACCGGTGAAGTCTCATGGCCGGCCAGCTGAGAGACCGGCTCTGGCACGCTAACGGAACGAACATGGAAAGAGACTTGCATTCGGCTGGAGCGGCGTTGAAGCGCGTGGATGAACGAAGAAGAACCGCCACTTGGTCACCGTGCGGCGTTTTTCGATCCATCCAGCGCGACGGTTGAGACCATCGTCTTCCCCATGCACCGGCATCAACTTAACTTCGTAACGTCACTGGCTCAGAGAACCTCGAACACCCCAGCCGCACCCATGCCGCCACCAATGCACATCGTGACGCAGACCTTCTTCGCCCCGCGGCGCTTGCCCTCGATGAGCGCATGGCCGGTCAGTCGTTGCCCAGAAACGCCGTACGGATGGCCAAGCGCAATTGCGCCGCCGTTGACGTTCAGCCGGTCGTTCGGAATGCCCAGCGTGTCGCGGCTG
>JAZKFD010000080.1:0-8759 GCA_040386635.1 Pseudomonadota bacterium | reverse complement strand
CCGGCGCCGCAGCCCCTGTGCGCCGTGCTGCTGGAGCATGACGCCCGGGCCGATACCCTGACAGCTTTTGCGACCCTGGGGGGAGAACTGTTCGATGAGTTTTTTCGAAAATATGAAATGAAACTCAGCCTGGACGTGGGGGCGAAGGCGAAAAATCGAGTGGGTGCGCAAGCGACTGTGAGAGAACTGGAGAAGTTCTGCAGGAACGCGATTCAGTGTTGACGGTCAGCTCTGCGCCTTCAACGCCCATCTACAGCCTGGCGAGCCGATCCAGCGCCAGATTCAGGGTTTCATCCTTCTTCGCGAAGCAGAACCGCACCACCCGCTGGTCGAATTCGCCCTCATAGAACGCCGAGAGCGGAATCGCGGCAACCCCGATTTCGCTTGTGAGCCACTTGCAGAAGTCGGCTTCGCCCAGATCGGTGACCTGCGAAATATCGACGCACTGGAAGTAGGTGCCTTCACTGGGCAGCACGCGAAACTTCGTGCGCTTCAAGCCCTCACGAAACAGGTCACGCTTGCGCTGGTAGAAAGCCGGCAATTGCAGATGCGGCTGCGGGTCGGCCATGAATTGCGCAAGACCGTGCTGCACCGGCGTGTTGACGGTGAACACATTGAACTGGTGCACCTTGCGGAACTCGGTGGTCAGTGGCTCGGGCGCGGCCACATAGCCGACTTTCCATCCCGTCACGTGATAGGTCTTGCCGAAGCTCGACACGATGAAAGCGCGTGCCGCCAGGCCCGGAAAACGCGCTGCGCTCTGATGATCCTGGCCATCAAACACCATGTGCTCGTACACCTCGTCACTGATCAGCAGTACCTCCGTCGGTGCCAGCAATTCCTGCAACTGCAGCATCTCGGCCTGCGTCCAGACCGTCCCACTCGGGTTGTGCGGACTGTTGATGATGATGGCGCGCGTGCGGCTGTTCATGGCCGCGGCGATCAGCCCGAAGTCAGGACGGAAGGTGCCTGGCGTCAAGGGCACGCGAACGGCTTTGCCGCCTGCCAGCTCAATGTTGGGCACATAGCTGTCGTAACAGGGATCGAGCACGATGACTTCGTCGCCGGCCCTGACAACGGCAAGCACCGCCGTGATGATCGCCTGGGTGGCACCAGCTGTGATGGTGATCTCGTTGGCCGGGTCGTACCTGCGGCCGTACATCGCTTCGATCTTGGCGGCAACCGCAGCGCGCAGCGCCGGAACGCCCGGCATCGGCGGATACTGATTCAGCCCACTGGTCATCGCGTCGGTGACGGCTGTAACCAGGCGGGGATCGCAATTGAAATCCGGAAAACCTTGCCCGAGATTTACCGCGCCTTTTTCGGTGGCCAGGGCGGACATGACGGTGAAGATCGTCGTGCCGACGGACGGGAGTTTGGTCTGCAGGTGCGGGGTGCGCGGTTGAATCATTGCGAGGCTCTTGCTCCAGTTTTCAGTCATTGTGCCAATTTGCGAAGCGCGCGTATTCGCCGCCACACAGTGACCGGCGGGGCAGTCATCTTCAGCTGCTGCATGCACACTTCGAGCCGCCCCGTGCGCTCTTGCAGCTTGTCGATCGCGCGGCCGAGGTCTCGCGGGACCGCCTCGCCGTATGCCCCTTTTGCCTTTTGCATGGCAGATTGCAGGACCTGGGCGCCGGGATTGAGCATGGCCAGGTCAATGAGGTCGCGGCTGTGCACTGAGTCGTCCGCCCATCGGTCGGAGTTGGCCAGCAGTTTCGAGGCGGCCAGATCGACGGCGCGAAGCGTCCGCACGCCACAGATCTGATCGGCTGGCGCTGGGGTTTCGAACACGATTCGTGCTTCGAAAACAATCTCGAACTTGATGTCCTTGCCACCTCCCATCACCGTCGTGCGGATACCGTACTGGTCGGCGCGCACCTCGCGCACCTGACGCAGCGGCTGGGCGCCATCGCGCTGTAGCACCGAGATGCCAAGGGCTGTGGTCAGAAGCTGACGCAGTTCGCGGTAGGCGGCAAGGTCGCAGACCATGAAGTCCAAATCGGCCGATTCGCGGAATTCGTGCGTTTTCAGAACGATTGCGGTACCTCCGCCAAACCAGCAACGGTGTTCGGCCAGAAGCTTGCCATCGAGTGCGTATAGCACCAGCGCAAGCGCCTGATGGTGGGGCCGTTCAAACATCGCGGTGCTCGTCGCGCAGTGCTGCGCGCAGGTCTTCCAGGAGCTGACGCTCATGCGCCGGCATTGCGTCTTCGTGCAGGTGACGCTGGTTGCGCTCATAGATTCCCAGCGCTTCCGCAGGGCTCAGGATCGCGGCTTCATCGAGCTGCCATGCGATGCGCTTCAGCTCGGGGTAGTTGGCCATTTGAATCCGGATCGGAATGCTGCCCCGCGACTGGGCGGCATCGTCGGTTTGATCGCTGGTTGCTTGAAGGCGCAGCCCCAACACCCCAGCTACGGCAGCCCAGGCCGCTACCGTCACGGAGGGCTCACCCGACTCAATTCGGTGGAGTGTCTGGCGGGACAGGTGTGCAGCCTCGGCAGTTTCAACCGCGCTCGCGCCCATAAGGCGGCGCTGCTCGCGCAAGCGCTGACCCAGCTGCTTCAGTTGCGCTGCGGTGTGGGCGCCAATACGGGGGGCGGGGGCTGGCATATGTTTCTCATTATAGACAAAATATGATATTTGTACAAAATGAGAGTCATATCATTCGATCGCCGAGCGGACTACATCTCGTAATCGTTCACATGGCCGGTCATGGCCTTGGCAATCAGGTTGCGATCGAGCCGGTCTGAAAGCAGCTCCGCGAATTTGAAGACGAAGTTGCGCAGGTAAGCACTGCGCTTGAAAGCAACCCGAGCCACGTTCTGCCCGAACAGTGCACCGAGCGGCCGCACCGCCAGGTCGCTGTTGCTGCCGTCGTCGCGAACCGCCATCTCGGCCACGATGCCGATGCCCAGGCCAAGCCGCACGTAGGTCTTGATCACGTCGGAATCGATCGCTTCCAGCGCCATGCGCGGCGTGAGCTTGTGCGCGGCGAACGCCTTGTCGATGCGCGTGCGTCCGGTAAACGACGGGTGGTAGGTGATGATCGGTTCGGCCGCGAGGTCTTCGAGATTGATCCGTTCCTTGCGCGCGAGGGGATGGTCGAGCGGAAGAACCAGTACGTGCTGCCATTCGTAGCAGGGCAGGGTGACCAGTTCGGGGTAATCCGAGAGCGATTCAGTCGCGATGCCGACTTCCGCGATTTCGTCGATCACCATGCGTGCCACCTGATCGGGAGAGCCCTGGTGCAGGCTGACGTTGACCTTCGGATAGGCCTCGCGCAGCCTGGCGACCGGGACCGGTAGAACGTAGCGGGCCTGGGTGTGGGTGGTAGCGATGGACAGGGTGCCGCTGTCTTCGGCGCTGAACTGCTCGCCGATGCGCTTGAGGTTTCCGACCTCGCGCATGATGAGTTCGATGCTCTTGAGTACGTGCTGGCCGGGCTCCGTGACCCGCTTGAGGCGCTTGCCATGGCGCGCAAAAATCTCCACGCCCAGCTCTTCCTCCAGTTCGATGATCGCCTTCGATACGCCCGGCTGAGATGTGTGGAGCGCCTTGGCCGCCTCTGTCAGATTGAGGTTTCGGCGCACGGCTTCCTGGACAAACCGGAACTGGTGGAGATTCATATCGAATTTCTACTAAGAGATGGATTCATTATGCATGAATACTCATCAGTTTCCGGCAGTCACTGCCGTACTGCACCAGCGGTTGTCTCAGGGATTCACGGGTGGACAGGCGATCTGCGCAAGCAGATCCAACACCAACGGATGCTCACCCACGGGAGCCAGCAGCTCGATGGCCAAGCCGGCATGATTGCGGCGAAGGTCGTCGATCAGCAGCGGCAGGTCATCTCTCACGTGCCGTCCGGCGCCCAGAAACATCGGAACGACGGTGAGCTGCGTGACTCCTGCAAGGACGAGTTCAGCGACCGAAGTCGCCAGGTCGGGTTGCTGCAGTTCCAGGAATGCGCATCGCACCGCCACGTCCGGCGATCGCTGCGCGATCCGCGCCGCCACCGAATCCATCGGCGCACGCCACAAAGGATCACGCGACCCGTGCCCAAATAAAACAACAGCGTGCGTCATCTTCGCCTCATCTTCGTAACACCAGCCATCCGAAGGCCCCCAGCGACAGCGCCGAGTAAATCAATCCCGGCGCGGCGGCCGTGAGCCACGGCCTCCAGTTCTGAAGATTACCCACGTAACCAAACACGTTGTTCAGCAAAAAGAAGCTGATGCCGATCAACACGCCGCCAAAGACATAGCTCGTGATGCCGCCGGAGCGGAAATGCAGGTAAGCAAAGGGCAGGGCCAGCACCACCATCACCATGCAGCTGAGCGGATAGAACACCTTGCGCCAGAACTCGATTTCGTAGCGTTGGGCCGATTGCCCGTTCGATTCGAGGTGGCGCACGTACTGGAAAAGGTCGATGGTGCTCATGCGATCGGGTTTGAGCAGCGCTACCGACACCATCTCGGGCGTGATCTCGGTTGGCCAGCGCAGGCTTGGCAGATTGACTCGCTGCACCTTGGCCGACTCGGCACCGGGCGAGCTGAACTCGCTGCGTTCCAGGTTTTCGAGCAGCCACGCACCATCGCGCCCGAATTTCGCCCGGGGCGCCTGGGTGACCGATACCAGGAAGCCCTGCGCGTCCGACTCGAAGATGCGGACCCGTTCCATGTCGCCATCGGGTGTGATGGCCGCGACGTTGACGTTATAGGTCTTGTTGGATTGCCGCTCCTTCAGCCATGCACCGGTCTGCCCAATGCTCAGCCCGCCGTCCACGCGGGCCTTCAGCAGCTGGGCATTGCGGTCGGAGACCGGCACGAGATAGTCACCCACGGCAAAGGTCAGCAAGGTGAACACCGCACCGAGTGCCAGCAGCGTTCGCATCGCGCGCCAGGGACCCAGCCCGCTGGTGCGCAGGATCGTGTATTCGGAACTCTGCGCAAGCCGCGCCATGACGAAGATCGTGCCGATCAGCACGGTGATTGGCAGCAGTTCGTAGAAGTGACTCGGCTGTCGGAGGACCACGTAACCCAGCACCTGGGTCAGCCGATAGCCCTTTGCGCCCCGGTTGGTGTTGGGCAGTTCATCGACGAAATCGAAAAAGAAAAAGAGCGCAAGAAAGCCGGCCGTGACGAACAGGACGGAAATCAGCACTTCACGGTAGATCAGGCGGCGAATGGTATTCATGGATCGATCAGGCCTTCACCGCATTGCGGCGCGCAGCAGGTCTGGAGTAGAGATCCTTGAACGACCAGTTGTTGTGTTGCTTGGCCAGCCAGAAAATGCTGCCAATGAAGATGGCGCCGTGCAGCCCCACCAGGAAAGCGAGAAAAGTTGCCTTGCCCGAGGTGATCCAGCTCTGGCCCAGGTTCAGCAGGTTGAAGTACACGATGAAGGCAAAAAGCGCGAACACCAGGTTGCCGCTTCGCCCGGCGCGTGGATTCACGCTGGAGACCGTGATGGCGATGATGACGAAGTTGATGGCCGACAGCGCCAGGCCGATCCGCCACGCAAGCTCGCCCAGGTTCATCCGGGTCGGGTCCTGGAACAGCGCCCGTGTCGAGCGGGTCTTGGCGGGCAGGTTGTCGCGCGCACCGACCTCGTTTTCGCCGACCTTGTTCAGGAACTCCTGGAACTCGCTGATCTTCAGCTGGGTCTTGCCGGTCGTTTCAAGCCGCTGGCCGTTGGAGAGCATGAGGAACTGGCTCTCACCAATGGTCACGATGCGGCCGCTGCGCGCGGACGTGACCGTTTCACGGCCGTTCTCGTTGGTGGAAATGAAAATATTGCGACCTGATTTGGTGTCGGCACTGTCTTTTTCCAGGAAGAAGACCCGCTTGCCGCTGGCTGATTCCTGGAACTGGCCCGGTGCGACCCGTTCGAGGTCTCCCCGATTGCCGTAACGGTCTTTCAGCTCCTGGGTCTGCGCGTTGGCCCACGGCCAGATCACGAGCGCCATACCCGCCACCGCCAGCAGGATGGGCCAGGCAAAGCTGAACAGGGGCCCCAGAAAAGAAGAGAGACCGCGTCCCGCGCCGAACCAGATCACCGTTTCGCTGTCGCGGTACATGCGCGACAGGGTGCCGACGATGGCGATAAAGAGCGAAAGCGTGAGCACCGGCGGCAGGTAGCCCAGCACCGTGTAGCCCATCACCATCATCACTTCCTGGGGATTCACGCTGCCACGGGTTGCCTGGCTTAGCGTGCGGATCAGTGTCATCGTCATGACGATGGTGACCAGCACCACCAGCGTTGCCCCGAAAGCGCGAGCGAGTTCCTTGCGGAGAGACGAATGGAATAACATCGGACGCGGATGGACTCTAGTCGGAAAAAAGAACAGGCAATTATGGACTTTGAACTCAAGCCCCTGAATCTCTCTGACGCCGCGTCAGAAAAATGCGATGCGCTCGTGCTGCTGGTTGGTGACACGTTCGAGCCCGGCAAGGACGCGCTGTCCTTGCTCGCGGCGCATGCGCTGAAAGAAAAGCACCTCGAAACCAAGGCTGGCAAGCTGTTGCAGGCCTATCGCAGCTCAGGCATTGCGGCCACCCGGGTGGTGCTCGCCGGTGCGGGAGATGGCTCCGGCAAGAAGGTGCATGCGGCTGTGGTGGCGGCGGTTTCGTCCCTGCGCACGTCAAAGGCACGGCGCCTTGTAATCTGCCTGCCGCCCGATGCAGGCCCCGACGCGGTACGCGCCGCGGTTGCGGGCACGGCCGAGGCCAGTTACGTTTACATCACCACCAAGTCCAAGCCCGAGGGCCGCGAGCTGCAACGCGTCACTGTCGCGGTTGCCGATCCGAAGCTGCACAAGGCCGCGTTCGACGCAGCAAAAGGCGCTGCGAACGGCATCGAGTTCGCGCGCGAGGTGGCGAATCTGCCGCCCAATATCGCAACGCCAACCCGGCTGGGCGAAGAGGCCAAGGGGCTGGCCAAGGCGCACGGCTTCCTTTGCGAGGTCATGGGCCCCAAGGAAATCGCAAAAATCGGCATGGGCTCCTTCCTGTCGGTCGCCAAGGGTTCCGAAGAGCCTGCGCGGTTCATCGTCATGCAATACCAGGGCGCCGCCGCGAGCGAGGCACCGCTGGTGCTGGTAGGCAAGGGCATCACTTTCGACAGCGGTGGTATCTCGATCAAGCCGTCCGCCGATATGGACGAGATGAAGTTCGACATGGGCGGCGCAGCCAGCGTGCTAGGTGCGTTCCGCGCCATCGGCGAAATCAGGCCCGCCCTAAACATCGTCGGACTGATTCCCACCTGCGAAAACATGCCCGATGGCCGGTCCATGAAGCCTGGCGACATCGTCACCAGCCTGTCGGGGCAGACCATCGAAATCCTCAATACCGACGCGGAAGGCCGGCTGATCCTGTGTGACGCGCTCACCTATGCCGAGCGGTTCAAGCCCAGCGCGGTCATCGACATTGCAACGCTGACTGGCGCCTGCGTCGTGGCTCTGGGTGGGGTCAGAAGCGGCTTGTTCGCGACCGACGATCAGCTCGCTGAAGGCCTGCATGCGGCCGGCGAAACGGCGCTGGATCCGTGCTGGCGGATGCCGCTGGACGAAGAGTATGGCGACGCCCTGAAATCCAATTTTGCCGACATGGGCAACGTGGGCGGACGCGCGGGCGGCGCGATCACTGCAGCGAAATTCCTGCAGCGCTACGCAACGAAATTCCCGTGGGCGCATCTGGACATCGCCGGGACCGCGTGGAAGGGCGGTATGGCCAAGGGATCGACGGGCCGTCCGGTCGGACTGCTGGTGCAATACATCCTCGACCTTGCGAATGCATCCGCTGCTGCGGCGCCTGCTACCAGTACCGGCAAGACCGCCAGGACCACGAAGACTGCATCGAAGAAGCCGTCGAAGAAGTCATCGAATAAGGCCAGGACCTGATCAATGAGCTGTGAGCAAGGGGCAACGTGATCGAATGACCGATGTCGAGTTCCACTTCAACGCGCCGGACAAGATGGCCTACGCGTGCCGGCTCCTGCGCAAGGCCGCAGCGAAGGGCTCGCGTGTAGCGGTCACCGCCGACGCGCAGTTTCTGGGCGACCTCGACCGCGCCCTGTGGACTTTCGACGCCACGGCTTTCGTCCCCCATTGCGTGCACGATGCACAGGCCCGGGTGCGTGACGCGTCGCCGGTGGTGCTGTGCGAGTCGGCCCGCTTGGCGCCGCACGCCCAGGTGCTGGTGAATTTCGGCGGTGCGGTCCCCGAGGGCTTCGAGCGTTTCGAGCGGGTGATTGAAGTCGTGTCACTCGAGGAAGATGACAAGGTGCAGGCGCGCAGGCGTTACCGTCACTACGCCGACAGGGGATATGCCATTGCCCGGCGCGATCTGGTGCTGAAGGACGCGTGATGGCACGGGCAAAGAACCCGCCTGCCAGCGTGCCCACGCTCACGGAAGTGGTGCCTTCAGGCGCTGCCCCATCCAGCGCCAAGGCCACCCAGGAACTGCTGGTCACCCGCGTCATGCAACGCGTGGACCTGGCGCTCGAGCGGCGCCTGCGCGAAGCAATCGCAGCCACTATCCTGGAGCAGACCCGGTCCATCACGCCCTTGCTGCGGGCCGAGATCGAGGTCGTGGTGCGGGCCACGGTAGAACAGGCATTTCGCGATGAGCTTGCCGCCCAGGCGGGCCGCACCTGATCTTGCTGTCTGGCAAGAAGCGCTTGCATTAGCCCCGCGATCGATTGGGTAATTCCCCTGATCGGCCTTTCCCCTATGGTTCGGGTCCGGAAATTGCGA
>JAZKFD010000079.1:0-5574 GCA_040386635.1 Pseudomonadota bacterium | reverse complement strand
GACTTAAACCGCTCATCCACCTCTCCTGCGAGCCCGCGATTGTAGCAGTGGCGCAGATGCCTTCAGGCGACTTTCAGGCGGCGCGCCTGTTCGGGATCGGCCAGCATCGACAGAAGCAGGTCCACATCCGCAGGCTTGACCATGTGGAAGTCGAACCCGGCCTGCTCCGACCGCGACCGGCTTTCAGCTTCGCCATAGCCGGTGAGCGCAATCAGAAGCGCGTCGCGCAGTCCCGGAAGATTTCTCATCCGCATTGCCACTTCAAATCCGTTCATGCCGGGCAGACCGATATCCAGCAGCACGACATCCGGTTTGAACGACTCGGCGATCTTCAAGGCAGTGATGCCCTCGTGCGCCAGCTGAACTTCATAGCCTTCCATCTCCAGCAGGGCCATCAATGTCTCGGCCGAGGCGACGAGGTCATCGACCACCAGAACCCGCCCCCGCACCTGGCTCGATGGGGAGATATGGCCGGGCGCACTGGTTTCAACGGGCAGCGATCCATGGGCGGCGATCTCGGCGGGCAGGGAGACGCACAACTCGGCACCCTTGCCTGAGCCTTCGCTTCGCGCGACGACCGTACCCCCATGCTGCTCCACCAGATGCTTGACAAGCGTCAGGCCGATGCCCAGGCCGCCTTGCGACCGGTCCAGCGATTGGTCGGCCTGCGCGAAGAGGTCGAAGATGTGCGGAAGGAATGCCGGCTCGATGCCCGCGCCCTGGTCCTTCACTGAAATTTTGATCTGCCCCGCGTCCATCGCGGCATGCAGGGCGATCGTCGTGTTCGGCCCGGAGAACTTGGACGCGTTGTTGACAAGATTGGACAATACCTGCGCCAGACGCACGGCGTCTCCATTGAGCACGATGGCTTCCCTGGGCAGCACGACATCCAGCGTCTGGTGACGGCTGGCCATGCTGGGCGCGGTTGCCTCCACCGTCCGCTCGACCACGGTAGAAAGGCTCAGCTTTTCTGGCTTGACCACCACCTTGCCCTGCACGATGCGCGACACGTCGAGCAGGTCGTCGATCAGGCGCGACATGTGGTCGGCCTGCCGCCCGATCACGTCACGCGCCCAGTTCATGGTGGTGGGGGAGACCTCACTGCCCTGCATGAGGTGCACCGCGTTGCGAATGGGGGCCAGCGGGTTGCGCAGCTCATGCGCGAGCATGGCGAGAAACTCGTTTTTTCGGCGGTCGGCATCCTGTACCGCGCGATAAAGACGGGCGTTCTCCATCGCGATCGATGCACGGCTGACGATTTCTCTGGCAAGTGCGATGCGCGGTGCGTCCATCGCGCTGGATTTCGATACGACGATCAGAGCGCCACGCACGCTGCCACCCGAGATCATCGGGCAAATCGCTCCGGCCTCATCGCCACCCTTCCACAATTCGAACTGCTTTCGCTCCAGGGCCTTGGCGAGCGAAGCGCGAAGCGGATTGGGCATTTCGGCTGGCTCGCCCTGTGCCGCGGGCGGGTGCATGACGACACGGGCCAGCGTTCCATCCGGATTCGACAATGCCAGGAATGCGCGGTCGCCCAGCATGGGCACGGCCACGTCGAACAAGGCACTGATCGTGTTTTCCACGTCCAGTGAGCGCGACAGCGTCTGGCTCGCCTCGGCCAGGTAGTCGGCACGGTGAATTGCAGCTTCTGCGGCAACGCGTGCCGTCTCGGAGCGTGCGAGCGCTTCGCGTGCCACAGCCTGATGCTGCAGCTGGCGATTCATGCGGAACAGCTCGACAAACACCCGCACCTTGGAGCGAAGCACCTCAGGCACCACGGGCGAGGGAATGTAGTCAACCGCACCGAGCGCATAGCCGCGCTTGGCCTGCACGTCGTCAACGTAGGCGGTGATGAAAACGATCGGGGTCTGCGCTGATTTCTTGTACTGGCGGATCAGCCCGGCGGTCTCGAGCCCGTCGATATCGGGCATGTTGACGTCCAGCAGGATGACCGCGAATTCGAGCTCGAGGATGTACTTCAGCGCCTCCTTGCCCGAGCGCGCGCTGATGATGTTCTGGCCCAGCTCGTCCAGGATGGTGCGAAAGACGACGTGCTTTTCCTGCAAGTCGTCCACCACCAGTATGTTGACTTTCTCCTGCTCCAGCACAGCCGGAGCGGACGTCGCCGAGTGAGGTGCCGCCGGTGCCGTCACTGGTGCAGCCAGGCCCGCAGGACCGTCAGCAGATCCGGCGTGTTGACTGGCTTGGACAGGTAATCCCATGCGCCCGCCTCTATGCATTTTTCCCGGTCACCCTTCATGGCTTTGGCAGTCACTGCAATCATCGGCAAGTCCTTGCCCGCAGGCAGTTTTCGAATTTCCTTCATGGTCGCCATGCCGTCCATCTCCGGCATCATGATGTCCATCAGCACGACCTTGATCTGCGGGTCGCTGCCGACGCGGGCAACGGCGTCCCGGCCATTATCGGCCCACACGATGTCCATTCCGTGTTCTTCCAGCACGGTTGCCAGCGCGAAGATGTTGCGCATGTCGTCATCCACGATGAGCACCCGCTTGCCGGCAAGCGGTTTCGTCGATTCCTGGATGTCGTTGATCATGGAACGCTTGGCCTCAGGCAGCCGCGCCAGGTTGTGATGCAAGGCCAGCAAGGTGATATCGAAGAGCTTGGCCGGCGTGTGCGCCTCATGCACAACGATCGATTCGGTGGACGTCCAGGTGAATTTCCCGGAATCCTTGCCCGCGCCACGGTAGATCAGAAGCTGCAGCGGGCCGATCCCGGTCTGCGCCGCCAGCATCCGCTTGATCTCGTGCGGGTCCGCCCCCGGGAAGCCGTCTTCCAGCACGACGGCGTCGTAATGGCCCTCCTGCAGGGCGTCGTGCAACTTGTCGGCGCTCTTGACCACGTCCAGCGCAATCTGCTCCTCTTCGATGTCGGCCAGGAACTCGCGGCGAGCGGCAACGTCCTTGACAGCGACCAGCAGGCGCTTTTCCGGACGCGCCAGGTAGGAACGCAGCTTGTCGAGCATGCCGTCGAGGATTTCCTTGGACTGGATCGGTTTTTCGACAAAGGCCATGGCACCGGAGCGGAACGCGCGCTCTTTCGAGTCGTCGGTGGAGATCACGCATACGGGAATGTGACGCGCTGCCGGGTCGTGCTTGATGCGATCGAGCACCCGCCAGCCGTCCATGTCGGGCAGGTACATATCCAGCGTGATGGCCGATGGCTTGTACTGCGTTGCCAGCGTGAGCGCCCCTGCGCCCATCGCGGTCACCAACCCCTTGAACCCCTTGGCGCGCGCAGCATCGAGCAGGAACCTGGCAAACCCCAAGTCGTTCTCAACGATGAGCAGCACCATGTCGCCCTGCTGGATGGTGTCGCGGTCATCGCCCGCCTCATTGGCGATGACGCTGGATTCCTCACCCACGACGTCGGCTTCTTCGATGAGCTCGGGACGCGCAATGCGCCTCATGGCGGGCTGGGCGGAATAGTCCGCGCGCGGCTCAACCCGGGGCTCGTTCGGCTGGATGGCCCGGCGCGCACCGCGCGTGCCGGTGTAGACCAGCGGCAGGTACAGCGTGAAGGTTGAACCCTGCCCCGGCGCGCTCGCGAGGCGGATCTCGCCGCCGAGCAGTTTGGAAAGCTCGCGGCTGATGGCCAGGCCCAGGCCGGTGCCGCCGTACTTGCGGCTGGTGGAGCCATCGGCCTGCTGGAACGCCTCGAAGATGATCTGCTGCTTGTCACCCGAGATACCGATGCCGGTATCGGACACGGAAAACGCAATCACCTGCTGCGAACGGTTCAGATCGTCGTTGTCCGGTGTCCAGCCCGACAGCACTTCCTCGACCGCCAGCGTGACCTGGCCCTGGTGGGTGAACTTGAAAGCGTTCGACAGCAGGTTCTTCAGGATCTGTTGGAGCCGCTTGACGTCGGTCACCATCGAGGTCGGCAGATCGAGCCCGGTGTGGATCATGAAGTCCACGTTCTTGGCCTCCGCCACGTGGCGGAAGGTGCGTTCCACATAGAGCTGCAGGTCCGACAGGCGCAGCTCGTTCACATCGACGACCACGGTGCCCGACTCGATCTTGGACAGATCCAGGATGTCGTTGATAAGCATCAGCAAGTCGTTGCCCGACGAGTGAATCGTCTTGGCAAATTCGACCTGCTTGGGCGAGAGGTTGCCGTCCGGATTCTTCGAGAGCTGGTCCGACAGGATCAGCAGCGAATTAAGCGGCGTGCGCAGTTCGTGCGACATGTTCGCAAGAAACTCGGACTTGTACTTGGAGGTCAGGGCGAGCTGCTTGGCCTTGTCTTCCAGCGCCTGGCGGGCCTGTTCCACTTCCTGGTTCTTGCGCTCCACCTCGTGGTTCTGGTGCACGAGCAGGCGGGCTTTTTCCTGCAGCTCTTCGTTGGTCTGCTGCAGTTCCTGCTGGCGGCTTTGCAGCTCCTGCGCGAGCGACTGCGACTGGGTCAGCAGATCTTCGGTGCGCATGTTCGCCTCGATCGTGTTGATCACGATACCGATCGACTCGGTGAGCTGGTCCAGGAAGGCTTGGTGGGTCGGGTTGAATCGCTCCACCGATGCCAGTTCGACGACACCGCGAACCTGGCCTTCAAAGATGATCGGCAGGACAAGCACGTTGAGCGGCTGCACTTCGGTCAGCCCCGATGAGATACGCAGGCTGTCCGGAATCGAGGACGTCAGCAGTATTTTTTTCTTGTCATAGGCACATTGGCCGACGAGTCCCTGTCCGAGCTCGAGTTCCTTTCCGTACGAGCCGTGACCGTCCGACGCATACGAGGCCATGAGCCGCAGCTTGGGTTGTTCATACGTGTAGCGCAGCACATAGAACTCGGCCTGCTGCGCACCCACCACGGGTGCGAGTTCCGACAGGATCAGGTGACCCACGGCCACCAGGTCCTTCTGGCCCTGCAGCATTCGGGAGAACTTCGCCAGGTTGGTCTTGAGCCAATCCTGCTCGGTGTTGACCTGCGTCGTGTCTTTCAGGTTGCGGATCATCTCGTTCACGGTGTCTTTCAGCGCGGCCATTTCGCCAAGCGCTTCCACCGTGATCGATCGCGTCAGGTCACCCTGCGTCACGGCGGTCGCCACTTCGGCAATGGCTCGCACCTGTGTCGTCAGGTTGGCTGCCAGCTGGTTCACGTTTTCGGTGAGACCCTTCCAGGTGCCCGAGGCGCCCGGCACCTTGGCCTGACCGCCCAGCCGCCCTTCCACGCCCACTTCGCGCGCCACCGTTGTCACCTGGTCGGCGAAGGTCGCGAGCGTGTCGGTCATGCCGTTGATGGTGTCGGCCAGCGCCGCGACTTCACCCTTGGCTTCCACCGTGAGCTTCTGGTCCAGGTCGCCGTTGGCCACGGCGGTCACCACCTTGGCGATACCGCGCACCTGAGAGGTCAGGTTGCCGGCCATGAAGTTGACGTTGTCGGTCAGGTCCTTCCAGGTCCCGGCTACGCCCTGCACGTCGGCCTGTCCGCCCAGCTTGCCTTCGGTACCCACTTCGCGCGCGACCCGCGTCACTTCGGATGCGAAGGATCGCAGCTGGTCCACCATGGTGTTGATGGTGGCCTTCAGTTCCAGGATTTCGCCCTTCA
>JAZKFD010000078.1:0-3450 GCA_040386635.1 Pseudomonadota bacterium | reverse complement strand
TGCGCCGGTCGCTCACGCGCATTTCGTAGTTCTGGCTGATCAGGATGAAGGCCGAAAGAAAGATCGCCTCCAGAGAAACGCAGAGCGTGAGAAATGTGAACGGATACGGGTCGAAATGCGCAAGCCCGGGGAACGAGTTGTAGGCGATCCATGCCGCGAAGATCGCGACGTGAATCCAGACGAAGGTGATGCTGCCGCAAAAGCTGGCCACGAACGCGGCGACTGCGTCGGCAAAAGTGCGACTCGTCTCCGCCAGCTCTTCCAGGCGCCGCATCGCTGCCACGTTCTTTCCGGTGAGGTCGTCCATGCTGCGGGGCGCGTGCGACCCATGGTGTTGTTTCATGCGGGTTCCTTGGTGAAGCGTGCCTGCAGCGCGAGGGCGTTGTGGGTGGCGGCGCCGCTGGCGGTGTTGTCGAAGATGCACCAGATATTCACCCCGCCGGTCAGCGCCATTTCGATCCGGGCCGCCAGCGTTTCGATGACACGATCTTCATATGACGAGTAGTACATGCGCGGTGAGCCGTGCAGCCGTAGGTAAACGAGATGCGAGGCGCCTCCGGGCATGGCGCCGGCTGCGTGTCGCACCGGATCGGCCAACACGCGAGCAATCCTGAACTCCTGGAGTAGCCCGTGGGCTTCATCCTCAAACCAGGATGCATGGCGTGGTTCGATACTGATGTCACCGGCCCAACGGGCCGCCAGCTCCGACAGGAAGTCGCGCGTCAGGCGCGAATCGAAGGTGAAGCTGGGCGGCAATTGCACCAGGACGCAGCCCAGCTTGGTTCCCAGTCCGCCGACATCATTGAAAAAGCTGTCCAGCAGCGTGGCGCATTGCTGCAGGCGCAACTCGTGCGTGATGGCTTTGGGCAGCTTGACGCTGAAGTGAAAGTCCCGCGGTGCGCTGGCCGCCCATTTCGCATAGGTTGCATGGCTGTGCGGCCGGTAGAACGACGAGTTGATCTCGACGGCATTCAGGCGCGTGCCGTATCGCGTCAAGTGGGACTCGCCTTCTCCAAACAGGGATTGTGCGTCGCGCTGCAGGGTCCAGCCTGCGCATCCGATCCGAAGCTCGCCGCGCGCGGATTGATTCGACATCTAGCGGGCCGTGCGGGCGAGGTAATGCTTGCGCCAGAACACCATCGCAAGGGTCAGGGCGATGACAGCCATCGTCCCGATGATGATCAAAAAGCCCAGTGGAATCCTGATCAGGGGCATGACTTCAAAATTCATCCCGAAGATGCCGGTGACCAGATTGAGCGGCAGAAAAATGGCGGTCAGGGCGGTGAGCGTGCGCATGATGTCGTTAGTGCGATGGCTCTGTGCGGAAAAGTGAATCTGCACCGCCGTTTCCGCGGCCTGTTCGATCCGGCGGACATGATGCACGACCCGCTGGATGTGTTCGATGACGTCGCGCGCGCGGGCAATGAGGCCGTCCCGCTCGGCCTGTGAAAGCGATGGAGAAGGCTGTTCTCTCGCTGTGTCCAGCCATTCCTGCATGGCGTCGTTCTGCTCTTCGCACAGGTCCTCCAGCGTATGCAGCTGCGCTCGCGCCACCAGTAGCCCGTTCCAGTCCGCGCCCTGCGAGCCCGGTCTGAGCAGGTCCTTCTGCCACCGGTCCATCTCTGCACTCAGGTCCTTGCGCAGTTCGAGGTAGCTGTCCACCATGGTGTTGATCATGCGCAGCATCAGGTCGGCGGGACTGGCGGGAAGCCGGCTGCGACTGCTCAGGGCAGCCCCTTCGGTTTGCACGGCGTCGCTCAGGTAACGCTGAATAAAAGACTTGGCTGTGAGGCATCCGCCGGGGTGCACCGTGATGAGCAGCCGGTCGAAGACCGCGAACGCCACCGCACGGGTGCGGATACGGTGGAACGCCGTCAGCGCAGCTCCCGGGGCGGGCGCAACATCCCCGGTTTCTTGAATCTCCTTGCCCACTTCGTCTTCGGTCGCCAGGCGGCGAAAGATGACCAGGTCATAGATGGATGTGTAGTCGTAGTGGGAAGGATGACTCGCGTTGCGCAGGTCCTGCACATGCAGATCCAGAAACGAGGACCCGCCCATGCGCTGCGCCGCCTGCTGAAGTTGGGGCAGCTGCGTCGCCAGTGCCTCGCGCTCGACGTAGATCCAGATGAAGCCGGATTCCGGCTGGGCCGCAGGTAACTGGTCGAGAAACCGGAGGGTGCCTGCCGTGAACTGGACGATCTGCATGCGGTAGCGCCTCGGGGCCCGAATCAGTCGCGCAGGAGCCGGGCGGCGTCCAGTGCGAAATACGTCAGGACGCCATCGGCGCCTGCGCGCTTGAATGCCAGGAGGCTTTCCATCATCACCGCGTCGTGGTCAAGCCAGCCGTTTTGTGCGGCGGCCTTGAGCATCGCGTATTCACCGCTCACCTGGTAGGCGAACGTGGGCACGCGGAACTCGTCCTTGACCCGGCGCACCACGTCCAGGTAAGGCATTCCGGGCTTGACCATCACCATGTCCGCGCCTTCGGCGATGTCCATTGCAACTTCCCGCAAAGCCTCATCGGTGTTGCCGGGATCCATCTGGTAGACCTTCTTGTTGCTCTTGCCGAGATTGGAAGCCGAGCCGACCGCGTCGCGGAAGGGGCCGTAGAAAGCGCTGGCGTACTTGGCGCTGTACGCCATGATCCGCGTGTGAATGAGCCCGGCTGATTCGAGCGCCGAACGGATGGCGCCGATTCGACCATCCATCATGTCCGAGGGCGCGACGATATCGACGCCGGCGCGGGCTTGCGTGAGCGCCTGCCGCACCAGCACTTCGACGGTCTCGTCGTTGAGAATGTAGCCGGTGTCATCGAGCAACCCGTCCTGGCCGTGGCTGGTGAACGGGTCAAGTGCGACATCCGTCATGACGCCAAGGCCTGGAAAACGCCTCTTCAATTCCCGAACGACCGTGGGGACCAGCCCCTGGTCGTTGCACGCTTCACGCCCATCCGGCGTTTTCAGGCTGGCGTCGAGCACCGGGAAGAGGGCCATCACCGGTATGCCCGCGTTGACGCATTGCTCCGCCACCGGCAGCAACAGGTCCAGGCTCAGGCGCTCCACTCCCGGCATCGAAGCCACGGGCTCTCGCCTTCCTTTGCCATCGAGGACGAAGACGGGATAGATGAGGTCGTGCGTAGTCAGCCGGTGTTCCCGGACCAGGTTTCGCGTGAAATCGTCACGTCGCAGGCGGCGGGGGCGGCCGTGGGGGTAGGAAGCGTGGATCGTCATGTCGGAAATTGTGCGCCAAGTCGGGGCGCTTCCGGTGAGCCGGCTGTGCAGTACCTTTGATCCACGGCGGGCGCGGTGATCCCGGTCCGAGCGTGCATGAGTTGGATGACTTTGCGGGCCTCCAAGACCTAAATCGCACCACCTGCCCTTGAAACCGGACAGCCCCTTTGTTAAATTACGTCTGGGCGGCTTGCCGCTCCCCGCTTTTCCTCCCTGAGCG
>JAZKFD010000077.1:0-6585 GCA_040386635.1 Pseudomonadota bacterium | reverse complement strand
TCGCGCGCAGCGCATCGCCATCCAGGACGACGGCCAGGTGATGGCTGCAGACGATGAAACCGTCGAGCGTCACGCCATCGCAGCGAACTTCGGAACCCTGGGCGAATTGCTCAAGCAGGGCGGCGCCACGCTGCGCACCGCAGAACTTGACGTGCTGACCGATGCGCGCGCCGAAGACTACTGGGCGCGCGACGAGAGCCATGACATGGTGCTGGCCCTCACCCACGGCGAGCCGGGGCTGGAGGCGCTGTGCCGGGTGCTGGAGGCCTGGGTGAGTCACTTCATCGGCAGCAGCGTGCGCGTGACGGTGGAGCGCGACATCGACGACGCCAACTGGGTCTGGCATGTCGGCCTGGATGCGCAGGCCAGCAGCGTGCTCAACGACCTGTTTCAGGGGCATGAAGTCGATAACGAGCGCATGGCGCGAATGCTCTGCCTCTTTGCCTTGCACTTCGATGAGCCGTCGATCGTTCAGCCGGTCATGGAAGGCAAGCCGGTGTATCTCGCGATGGCCATGGACGACCAGAAGCGGCTGAAGCTTAAGCCGCAGAACCTGCTGTTGAATTTGCCGCTGGCGGTGGCGAGTTAGGTGCGTGGTGTGAGGTTGCGCCCATTTCCTTGGATATAGGTAATTGCACGTAGGCGATGCATGTTTTTGAACGCAGGCAGAAAGCCCGCCGAACGGAGGAGCCCGCGTGAGCAAGGCCAAGACAAACAAAGCAACGACCGTCGCGGCGAGGAGCGCGCCGGCTGAACTGCTGACTGATCTGCGCCAGCTGATCGAGCAATCCAAGCAGATGGCCGTGACGGCGGTGAATGCGAGCCTGACCTTGATGTATTGGCGCGTTGGCGGACGGATCAGGGATGAGGTGCTTGAAGGGCAGCGAGCCAGCTACGGCGGGGAAATTGTCGTGACGCTGTCACGACAGTTGGTGAAGGACTTCGGGCGCAGCTTTGAGGAAAAAAACCTTCGTCGCATGGTGCAGTTTGCAGAGCAGTTTCCCGATGAAAACATTGTCGTGACACAGTCACGACAATTGAGCTGGTCCCATTTCCTGGCCTTGCTGCCATTGAAAGACCCTCTGGCGCGCGACTTCTACGTCCAGATGTGCAGCATCGAGCGCTGGAGCGTGCGCACGCTGCGCGCGCGGGTCGATTCCATGTTGTTCGAACGCACTGCGTTATCCAAAAAGTCAGACGAGCTGATTCGGCAGGAGCTTGATGCTCTGAGTGACCCTGGCGATATCGGCCCTGAGTTACTGCTGAAAGATCCTTATGTGCTGGACTTTCTGGCACTGGACGACCGCTACCTGGAAAAAGGGATGGAAGACGCGATCTTGCGCGAGCTTGAGCACTTTCTGCTGGAATTGGGTGCGGGCTTCAGCTTCGTGGCGCGGCAGCGGCGCATTCAACTCGACAGCGACGACTTCTACATCGACTTGCTGTTCTACAATCGGAAGCTGCGGCGGCTGGTTGCCATTGAACTGAAGCTGGGCGAATTCAAGGCCGAGTACAAGGGCCAGATGGAGCTGTACCTGCGCTGGCTGGCTAAGCACGATCAGGAGCCGGGCGACCTGCCGCCGCTGGGCATTATTCTGTGCACCGGTAAGAAGCACGAACAGATCGAATTGCTGGAGCTGGACAAGTCGGGCATCCATGTGGCGGAGTACCTGACCGTACTGCCTCCGCGCGAGGTGTTTCAGCAGAAAATTCATGAGGCGATGCTGCATGCGCGCCTGCGCCTGCAGCAAAAAGCAAATGACCCCGAATGAATGCCTCCACTCGACCAGAAATTCTGGAGCTTCTCCAAATAGTGCGCGATGACGGCGTAGGCTACGGCGACTACCAAAAACTGACTGGACGCGACCCAGCGCAGAGTTAAATCAGCGACAGAAAGCAGTTGCTGTGCGAGACGGCTGCCCTAAGGCCACAACCGTCGCACACTGTGCTGCGGAGCTCATGTCAAGAGCCAAGACCCCTTCACTGCCTCGACTTATCGCCCACTCGTTGGTACCCACCACGCGCATCATAGAACACCGTCTCCTCGAGTTCCGTGATCCGGTTGTGTGTGCGATCGATCATGCAGTCGAGTGGCACTGCCCCATAGGCCCACCTGCAATCCAGGTCCCGGAACGCAATCCAGGCTCGCTGGGACTTCCTGAATTTGTCTTTGTCAGCGTCCGGCAGGCGCTTCATTATTTTCGTATAGATAGCGTTGAGCTTCTGGTCTTCACTTTGAAGTTCGGCCGGTCTCGTATCCTGAGCGGCAGCCGGTACGTGCGAAAGAACAAGTACCAGGACCAAGGTGTATCCAGTCAATTTCATCTTGCCTCTCCTAATGGCGCCCATTGAGCATTTGAAGTGCTCGCTGCCTTTCGTCCGGATAACGGATCTGAAGCAGCGACTGCTTGTTTGGAATATTCAATGAAGATACGTAAGCCACGCGCCTGTCGTAGATCGCGTTGATCAAAGTTACAGGGTAGTTGGCGCTTGAACGGCTCGACACCTGATCGGCGGTGTTGACCGCTCTGGTCAGAAAGTATTTTGCTTTACCGTGCTGTACCGCAGCCGACCACACCACGTCTTGCACCGCCGGCGGCTGCGCACGGATCTTCAACCCCGTCGTTTCGAAAAGGTGCTTCACCACCGGTTCGTAGTGCGAGCGCTGGATGTAGGCATGCTGTGCCGAAAAGAACTGCTCTGGCGAGGTTTGCGCCAGACGTTTCCACTGCTGGCCAAATGGACCGGGTTCCCTTGCATCCATGCCCTCAAAGGCACCGGCCCACGCGGAGCCTTCGCTTCGCAGAAAATTTTGGACGTGTTCGCCGCCGGCCCTGGATGACGCGAGCTGATAGGCGCCATAGGAGATGCCTCCCTTGTCCCCGACTCCGGTTGACACAACGCCTGCGGCTGCACCGTATTGGCCGGGGTTCTTGCCGGTCTCGTACTTCATGGACAGGTCACCGAGCTGCCATCCGAGGGGCGTGCGGCTGGTCGAGACAGCGGGACTTGCAAGGGTGGTGGCGCTACTGGGCGCTTCGGCAGGTACATTGGCGACCTCCGGGACAGAATCGTCGGGCCGCTGGTACACCCCCAGGCCATGGTGATCGCGGGTGATGAGGTAGTAGTTCTTTCCATCCTGCTGGACGATGCCAGTGGGAGACCTGCTCGTGATCGTGCGTGAGCGCAGGGCAAGCACCCGGTTTTCCCGTGCGATTTCATTCTGGGCCAGCAGCGTCGGTCCGTCGATCGGCTCGGTCGAGTTCCCGAAGTCATCCAGCGGCATGCGCCTGGCGTTTGCGGCAGATCCCGCTTGCAGCCCATCGCTGAGCGCATAGAGCTCGGCCTCGCTGAATCGGCGCTGAAATTCCGGCCCGCGACCGATGATGCCCGGCGCATCCTGAGCAGTCTGGTCGCTGGTCCACTCCGAATAGCGATTGCTCGCCAGGACCTGGCCACGCGTTGCAGGCGCGTTGGCGGCGTCGCTTCCCCAACCGGCCAGGACGAGCGACGATCCCAGCGCATTTCCAAACGCATCCGCCATCACCGGTGCAAGCTGGACCCTTCCGCCTCGCAGCACCGCCGACGTCGTGCTCGCTGCGAGTCGGGTCGCGACTTCGGCGGCCAAGTTCCCTTGCCTGCTTGCGCCCCATGCGGTTCCCAGCGCCCTGCCAACGACCTCTCCGATCGCCGCACCCCCTGCAGACGCAACGATCTCTTTCCAGTTCATGGTCGACTGATGTCCGGCGGCAGTCGCGAGGCCTTGCGTAATCGTGTTCGCCATCGCAGTCCGCGCGGCCGCAGGCGCCCAGCCGCTGTCCGCCAGCCAGCTGTTCACGGGTAGCAGCCTGGCCATGTACATCGATGCGCTCGCCGCCAATCCCGCCATGGCCAGTTGCGCCGGTTCGTAGAAGTCCTGCAAGCCGGCAGCGATGCCCACCGTCTGGCTCGCCAGCGACCCCAGGATCGCTCCAGCCATGCCCGGCAGCATGATGCTGACCGCCATCGCGACGACGATCATGAGCAGCTCACCGAAGAGGTTGCCGTCGGCCGGCTTCGGTGGCATGTACGGCGTCGTATCGCCCACCATCCTGCTCGGGTCGTACGGCTGGAATTCCCCGGCGCCGTTGTGCGCGCCGCCCACCAGGTTCGGCAGATTCAGCGTCAACCCGACTCTCAGATCGCTGTCACCCTGGATGCCGTTTGCGTCGGCCACCTGGAACCAGCGCCTGCTGTCGCCGTAGGCCTGCTGGGCGATGCTGCGCAAGGTGTCGCCGCTTCGCACGACGTACGCACCGGGCGCTGCCAGTGGATAAGCCGGCGTGATCGAGCGGTAGCCCAGCTGGAAGTCGGCCATGTTGTTGTCATAAACCACCTGACCTGTTGCAGCGCGCGGCATTGCGGCATCGACGCCACTGCCGTATTGGCCAAGCACCTCGCCGTTCACGATCAATTGCCGCATCAGTCGGGTGCCATGAAGCGTTGCCAGCACTTGTCCGTTGAGATCATTGACGTAGCTGCGATCCACCTGCCCCGGCTGGGTCACGCTCTGGAGGTGCCCATTCGCGTCGTAGTGGCTGGTGCTCGTGCCGGGCTCGAACGCCGTGCTGGTCCCACTCACGCTTGCCTCGCGGTAGCCGTCCAGGGGCCGCATCGCCACGCCATAGTTGTTGGTGGCGCTATTGAGCACACGGTAAGCGGTCAGGTTGCCTGCGCCGTCGAAGGTGTCGTTGATCTGGCGATAGTCGATGGCGCCACTGGTATGCCTGACGGCTTGCACCACCTGCTGGCCGTCTGCGTTGAAGTAGGTCTCGCGCTTGCGCGAACCGTTGCCGCTGACGGCATTGCCGTTTGCATCCCTGCCGTACAACTCTTTCAGATAGTTGGCAGGCAGCCAGTCGTCGCCGCCGGTCTGGGTCACGCGGCTGGCCAGGTCGTATTTGCGCGCATCGATCTGCGGATCGGGGTCGCCATCGACCTGCCCGAAGAGGCGGCCGTCGCTGCGCTGGATGGAGGTGAGCCGGTTGAGCGCGTCGTACCGGTAGGTTTCGGTGAGCTGGCCCAGCGCCGTGCTCGCCTTGTAGTCGAAGTCGTCAGGGTCACCGTTTCGGTAGATCTTGTGGACCACCTTGCCGAAAAACGTGTCGCTGGTGCGATTGCCGTTCAGGTCATAGGTGAGTTGGTGGCCCTGGTCGCGATTGATGTTGCCGGCAGCATCGATGGCATCGACCACCGTCTGGCGGTTCATGCTGTCGTACTGGAAGTAGCGCTGGGTGTCGTTGGGTATCTCGGTCAGGCCGTCGGTGTTGATGACATGCGTGAAAACGCTCACGCGGTTGCCCGCCATGTCATAGTTCATCAGCACCTGCGAGTGCGCATCACCCACCCAGCGCAGGTTGCCGATGCTGTCGTACGTGCGCACGACCGACAGGTCCGCTCCCCGGCTCGCCACGAATTCGTCCTGGCCCTGCACCACCAGGTTGCCAGTCACCGCGTTCACGTACACGCGCTCGCCATTGCGTCCGGTCGTCGCGGCTCCGTCAGGGGCGTTCTGGCCCAGCGTTGACAAGGATGTGAGCGACAGCCCCAGGCTGTTGCCGGCAACTATTGCAGCCATGCGTTTGCTTTCTTCGAGTGATAGGAAAGAGACTCCCGACAACTCACTTATCGGCACCGCGCGGGGCTTGTTTAGGAAAAGATGAAAATAGTCCGTATGGCAGCCCCGAGGGCGCGATGAGCGGGCCTTGCAAAACGGCTGCGTCGCCCTCAAATCCCTACAATTCAGTCAAGAACAACGCGAAGGCATCAGGGCCATGGTTCCTCACCTCGTCACCGCCCTTACCGGCCCCATCAACGAACTCGAGCAACGGGTGCTCGACTCCATGCCCGCCATCGAGCGCTGGTTTCGCCTCGAGTGGATGGAGCACACACCGCCTTTTTATTGCTCGGTGGACATTCGCAATGCGGGCTTCAAGCTCGCGCCGGTCGATACCAACCTCTACCCGGGCGGCTGGAACAACCTGACGCCCGAGATGCTGCCGCTGGCCGTGCAATCGGCGATGGCGGCCATCGAAAAGATCTGCCCGGAGGCCAAGAACCTGCTGGTGATTCCTGACAACAACACCAAAAGCACGTTTTATCTTTCCAATCTCGCCCAGCTGCAGCGCATCTTTCACATGGCTGGCCTGAATGTGCGCATCGGTTCGATCGACCCGGACATCAAGGAGCCGACGTCCATCAAACTGCCTGGCGGCGGAACGGTGCTGCTGGAGCCGGTGGTGCGCACCAAGCGCCGCCTGGGCCTGAAGAATTTCGACCCCTGCACCATCCTGCTCAACAATGATTTGTCCACCGGCATTCCCGGCATCCTGGAAGACATCCATGAGCAGTACCTGCTGCCGCCGTTGCATGCCGGCTGGTCGGTGCGGCGCAAGAGCACGCACTTCAAGAGCTACGAAGAGGTGGCCAAGCGCTTCGGCAAGCTGCTGGGCATCGATTCCTGGCTCATCAACCCGATGTTCAACATGTGCGGCGAGGTGAACTTCGCCGAAGGCTCGGGCATGGAGTGCCTCACGACCAATGTCG
>JAZKFD010000076.1:0-40191 GCA_040386635.1 Pseudomonadota bacterium | reverse complement strand
CAGCAGGCTTGTCCCGAAGTGACACCTCGTGCGCCTCATACGGGGCACCCGCCTGGAGCAGGGCCATCCGGGCGCGGATCGCGTACGGGCAACGGCGAAAGGTGTACAGAAGCGGGCGATTCATCCTGCAGGCATGCGGTGTAGGCCGCAGAAATCGCAAATGCGGATGAAACTCCTACACGCCGCCACTTGGGGGCGAGGGACTCTTAAGGCGTGATGAAACACCCAATCGAACCCGATCACATGCACGAGCAAGGCGTTGGTGGCGACCTGCGCCTGCCCAGTGGACTGGACGCCGAGGAAGCCAGGATCTTTCAGCAATCGATACCCGCAGAAGAAGTCACGCGAGACTTTCTGCAGGAACTGCTCGAAGAACATCGCGCGAACGTGAGCAAGGGCGCTTCCGCAGCCGCCGGACACTAATCGCCGGGCACGGTTGACCGACGGTTTCACGCATTCAGTTGACATCGTCAGAACCGTTGAGTGAGTTCTGCTCAGTTTGCCCGGTGTCGCCCAGCAGAGGCAACCGGACGGTGAACGTACTGCCTCGTCCGCGCCCCTCGCTGTGTGCCGCGACGGTGCCACCGTGCATTTCAACGATCAAACGCGAAATGGTCAGTCCCACGCCCAGGCCACCCCGGTCCCGATCGAGCCCTTGCTGCTCCTGGAAGAACAGCTCAAAGACCTTTTCCAGCGTGTCGCGCGGAATACCCACGCCTTCGTCGGTCACTGAAATCACGGCGCAATCGCCATCGATCTGCGCGTCCAGGCCAACCTGCTGCCCCGATGAGGAAAATTTGGCGGCGTTCGACAGCAGGTTCGCAAGCACCTGGACCAGTCGCATGGAATCGCAGTGCATGACCGCGTCCTGCGGGGGCTGCGTCACCGCCAGCCGGATGCCGGCCGCATCGAACGCGGGCCGTGCCATCTCCTGGGCTTGCTGCAGGATCTGGTGCAGCGACTCTGGCGCCCGGCGAAGCCCGATCTTTCCCCGGGTCAGCCTGGAGACATCCAGCAGATCGTCCACCAGGCGCACCATGTGATCGATCTGGCGACCCATCAGATCGGTCATGCGCTGCACGGTCGCGGCGTCACTGCGCCGCTTGAGGATTTCGATGCCCGTGCGAACCGGCGCCAGCGGATTTCGAAGCTCATGGGCGAGCATCGACAGGAACTCGTTCTTGCGGCGGTCGGCCTCTTCAAGCCTTGCGGCATGGGCCATGAGCTCCCGCTCCAGTGCGTGACGCTCGGTCAGGTCGCGAAAGACAAGCACCACGCCACGCATCCGGTTTCGCTCGTCACGGATGGGCGCACCCGAGTCGTCGATCGGCAGTTCGGATCCGTCCCGGCGCACCAGCAGGGTGTGATTGGCAAGGCCCACGGCCGCCCCCACGCGCAGCACCTTGGCGACGGGACTTTCCACCTTGTCCCTGGTGTCTTCGTTGAGGATGACGAACACGTCGTCCAGGTGCCGCCCCCTGCCGTCTTCCAGGCTCCATCCGGTCAGCTGCTGCGCAACCGGGTTCATGAATTCGACCCTTCCCCCGGGATCGGTGGCAATGACGGCATCGCCGATGCTTTCAAGCGTGACACGGAGTCGCTCACTGGTCTCGCGCAGCGCCATTTCAGCCGCACGCCGGGCGGCCACCTCCCGGGTCAACGCATGCAGCTTCTCGCGCAGCACGACGAACTCCGAAGCCGCCTGCCCCCTGGGCGTCAGACGGAGCACGACAAGTGCCGGCCCCTCTTCGCTGGCACCCTGGTAGAGCGCTGCGTCGCAGCGGCAAGCCAGCGGCTCATTGCTCCCCTGCCTCAGCAACAGGCTCCCGGGCGTGAAACTCCGGGTGCGTTTTGCTCCCCGGATCAGCTGCGCGATGTCCTGTGGATGCGCATCCACGAGCGTGGCAAGCGTTGTACCGATCAGGTCAGCAGCCGCGCGCTTGAGCAGGCGGGCAGCTGATCCGTTGGCGTGGTGAATCAGGCCCTCGTCGCTGACCAGGAGCATGGCTTCAGCCAGAAGGTCGGCCAGCTGGGAAAACTCGCGGCTGGCGCTGGCGGGCAATCCCACCTCAGGCCCTGAAATATTCCCGGTGTACCCGCTCGTCCTGCGCGGGCTGCGGCCCGGGGATGAGGTGGACAACCACACGACATTCGCCGTGACCCTGGGCAATGGTCCTCTCCAGGTCCACGCGCGCGTAGCCGAGATTTTCGGCAGCGATCACACCAAACACATTGGATGTCATCATGCACATCGAAGGGCGGCCAAGCACTTTCTCGGCAAACGGGCAGTTCCTGTTGCCGAAGACGATGCGTTCGTCGTTCTCCTCGATCACATAGAACGATCCCTGGATGCGCCTTTTCAGATCCACCAGAACTGCGGCCACCTGCTCACGGCTCAGCTCGCGCACTTCGAGCGCTGCCTTGTAGTTCTCATTGATCTGGTCGCCCACCCGCTGGCCGACGACGCTCACGAATCCAGAGGCTTCGTCCAGCCCGACCACGTCCTGCAAGGTGCCGGCGAGTTCGCGAATCAGGTTTCTGAGAAAGACGTCCCGCTCCAGCGGAATGTCGAGGCTCGAAAGTGAAGACGGCTTGTGTATGACGTTCATGAAATGCCAGGAACTCAGCGCAATGCCGACGTGGATGTGAATAGGTGCGCGACCATTCTATGGGTCGCCTCGGCCCCGCTTCTGTAGGAAGAGGCTGACAAATCCTAAAGCCTCCTCGAAAGGTTTGTCGCGAAGTAGTTACGATGCCGGCATTAGCGCCTGTTCAAGGCGAGCTTTGCGCACAGGAGCCGACACCGCGTGGATATCAAGGAACTCAAGAGCTTCTGCATGGTGGCCAAGCTCGCAAGCTTTTCCAGGGCTTCCAGGGCCGTGGGCCTGGGCCAACCCGCCGTCAGCAAGCACGTGCAGCGGCTGGAGCAGGAGCTCGGACGAGCGCTGTTCGAGCGCGGCATGCGACCCTTGCGGCTCACCGCTGCGGGCAGCAACCTGCTGCGTATGGCAGAGCCGCTGGTGGCGGGCCTGGAGACGCTCAGCAGTGCGTCTCCGCTGCTCACATCGACCCCGGTCACGGTCGCCGTGCCCCACGGCTTTGTCGGATATGTTCTGCCGGGCGCCATTCGCGATCTTCGCGCGCTCATGCCAGGTGCCCGTGCACGCATTCTTTCGGGTACCAAGGAAGAGGTGTTCGAGCTGGTGCAGTCCGGGGGAGTCGATTTCGGCGTCGCTCCGGATCCGGGTCCGTCCCGAAACTTCGCGTTCACCCCCCTTTTTCCGGCAGAACGCATGCTGATCGCCCCGCTCGATCACCCCCTGGCCCGACGCGCGCCGGCGTCGCTGAAAGACCTGGCCCGCTATCCGCTCATCCTTCCACGCTGGCAAACCGAAACGCGCGCCCTGCTCGAGCATGAGTTCCGCCGTCTCAATGTGCCCTACGACATCGCCGTTGAGCTCGACAGCATGGAACACCTGGAGCGTTACGTGGAGCTCGGGGTCGGCCTGGCGGTCGGGCTGCGTGGGACCACCGGGTCCGACACGACCGATTCTCCGAGCCGGCTCGCCGTCGTGAGTCTGGCGCGCTTCCTGCCGTCGGAGACCATCGGCGTGGTGCAGCGTCGTTCGCTGCCGCTGTCAGAGGCCGCCGTCGCGCTGATCGCCACGCTGCAGGGGGCAGCCCAGCCGATCCTGTCGCAAAAATCGCGCAAGCCCCGCAAACGCGCCTGAAGCGGCACCCGGTCCACCCGGCGAGATCGGAATAATCGTTGACACGAAATTCCACGATGGAATAATGTGTCGATGGCTGACCTCGTCGACCGCCCACTTTTCACCGTCGCGCAATCGCTTCGCTCGGGGCAGCTTTCGCCGGTGGACTATGTCGAGGCTTTCTTCGCCCGCATCGAGCGCCATGACAGGCAGCTCAACGCCTTTATCAGCACCGACCGCGAAGGTGCACTACAGGCAGCGCGTGTGGCTGCCCGCGAGATCTCGGCAGGCGACTGGCGCGGGCCCCTGCACGGCGTGCCCGTGGCACTGAAAGATATCTTCGACGTCGCCCACCAGCGCACCTCGAACCATTCGAAGTTGCAGCTGGACCATGTGGCTGCTATCGACGCATTCGTCGTCACCAGACTTCGCCACGCCGGCGCGATCCTCATCGGCAAGACGGCGATGCACGAATTCGCGACGGGCGGTCCTTCGTTCGACCTGCCCTGGCCGCCGGCACGCAATCCATGGAAACCCACGCACCATCCGGGCGGCTCCTCCAGCGGATCAGGTGTGGCGGTTGCCGCTTCAATGGTCCCGGTGGCGCTGGGCACCGACACCGGCGGATCGGTGCGCAATCCTGCGACCGCCTGCGGCGTGACGGGCATGAAGCCGACCTATGGCGTGGTCAGCCGCAGCGGCGTGTTCCCGCTTGCGTTCTCGCTCGATCACGTCGGGCCGCTCACCCGCACGGTGCGCGACAACGCAATGGTTCTCGAGGTGCTGTTGGGGCGCGATCCGGCAGACCCAACGAGCGTGGCGCATCCGGCGCCCGTCATGACCGATGGCCTGGAGCGCGGCGTGAAGGGCCTGCGCATCGGCGTGCTGGAGGAATTCGGCGCGGCTGCCGATCCGGAAATCGCCAGCGCTTTCGTACGGGCATGCCGGGTCCTTGAGCAGTTGGGCGCTGAACTGGTGCCGCTTCAGCTCTCGCCCCTGGATACCTATGTCGGCTGCGGTCGATTGATCCTGCAGGCAGAAGGTTTTGCCGTGCATGCGTCGTGGCTGCGCACGCGTTCAAAAGACTACGGCATGCGAGGCCGCACCCGGCTGCTGCCCGGCGCCTTCCTGAGCGCTGCCGACTACCTCCACGCGCAGCAGCAGCGCACGCTGCTCGTGCGGGAATTTGCCCAGGCCATGGCCGGCGTCGATGGCGCAATCTGTGTCTCGAGCCTGGAGATGCCCTGCGCGATCGACGATGAAGCAGAGATCGACCGCACCTACGACCGGCAGGCCCGCACACCTTTCAACCTCACCGGCACGCCGGCCATCTCGGTGCCCATGGGTTTCTCGCAGGCAGGCATGCCGATTGGGCTGCAGGTAGCCGGCAAGGCTTTCGACGAGGCGATGGTGTACCGGATTGCGCACGCCTACGAAACCGCGACGAGCTGGCATTTGCGCCGCCCACCGCTCCAGACAATCACAGACCAGGAAACACCGCATGCATCCACGTGAACGCATTGAGTATTCGAGCCCTTTCGACCGCCCGCCCCTGCGCACCACAGATGGCACGCGGCTGATCATCTGGCCGGTGGTCAACATCGAGGAATGGGAGATCGAACGGCCCATGCCGCGGCACGCTTCACCGCCACCGGGCGGCGTGACAGGGGCTGTGCCCGACATGCCCAACTGGACCTGGCATGAGTACGGGATGCGCGTGGGTTTCTGGCGCCTGCTGCGCGCGTTCGAGGCGCGCGGCATCCGGCCCACGATGTCGGTCAATGCCAAGGTGTGCGAGACGAGCCCGCGCGTCGCGGCGGCTGCGCGCGACGCCGGCTGGGAATTCATGGCGCACTGCTACGTGCAGATGCCGATCCATAAAGTCGAAGACCAGCCGGCGATGATCCGCCAGTCGCTCGACACGCTGGAGCGCTTTCTGGGCAAACGCCCGCGCGGCTGGCTCGGGCCAGGGCGCACGCAGACGCTCGATACGCTCGACCACGTGGCGGACGCGGGCCTGGAGTGGTTCGGCGACTGGATCGTCGATGACCAGCCCCTGTGGGTGAAGACCACCTCACGTCCCCTCGTCTCCATCCCTTACACGGTAGAGATCAATGACATCACCGTGATGGTCAGCGGCCAGCACGAATCGGATGCGCTGCTGCGCCGCGCGCGTGACACCTTCGATCGTCTTTACGAAGAGAGCGAAGAATCGGTGCGCATCATGCCCTTTGGCATTCACCCCTATGTCTCGGGCGTTGCCCACCGCATCCGGTATTTCGAGGAAATGCTGGACCTGTTCGCCAGCCGCGAAGGCGTGGCGTTCTGGAACGGCGACCAGATCCATGACTGGTTCGTCGCGCAGCGCGCCCTTTGACTTTTTTCACCCTTCCCAATCTTCCCAGTCTGCCCACCACCTCCGAGGATCCGCACCATGAATGACTCCGTCCGACACCCTGTCCGCCTGTTCCTCAAGAGCGCCTGCGCCGTCGCAGCGGCCGCGCTGCTGTTTCCCGCCGTCCACGCCCAGTCGGCGTACCCCGCCAAGTCGGTCACGATGGTCGTGCCCTTTCCAGCCGGCAGCGCGACCGACACGGTGGCCCGCCTGATCGGCCAGAAGATGTCGGAAAAGCTGCGCCAGCCCATCGTGATGGAGAACGTCGCGGGCGCCGGCGGCACCATCGCAGCCGCACGCGTGGCCCGCGCACCGGCAGACGGCTACACGCTGCTGATCCATACCACCATTGCGCTGTCGGCTGCGCTCTACAAGAACCTTCCCTATGACACCGGCACGGCGTTCGAGCCGGTCGGCCTGGTCAACACGGGGCCCTATGTCTTTGCGGCCAACCCCAGCTTCAAGCCGCGCGATGGCAAGGAATTTCTTGCGATGCTCAAGTCGGACGGCGGCAAGGTGAACTTCGCCAATGCAGGCGTGGGCACCGGCTCGCACCTGTGCGCCGTCATGCTGTCGCAGGCCATGGGCGTGCAGCCCAACCTGGTGCCCTACAAGAGCACCAACCTCGCGCTGCAGGATGTCATCGCCGGTCACACCGATGTGATGTGCGACCAGACCACGAATGCGCTGCAGCACGCCGCCGCCAAGAAGGTGAAGCTCTTTGCCATCACCTCACCGCAGCGCAGCGCCAAACTGCCCGACGTTCCCACGACCCGCGAGCTGGGCATCGGACAGGTCGATGTCACCGTGTGGCACGGGCTGTACGCACCCAAAGGCACGCCTGCCGCGGTGGTCCAGCAGCTGAACGAGGCACTGCAGGTGGCCCTGGCCGATGCCGATGTCCAGCGGCGTGTATCGGACATGGGCACCGAGCTCTTCCCGTCCGACCAGCGCTCGCCTGCCGCGCATGCAAAGCATCTGGGACAGGAATTGGTGCGCTTTCGCGAGCTGGTGACCAAGGCCGACATGAAGCTCGATTGAGCGGCATGACGCCCGACACCGATCAGGACGAGGTGCGGCGGCTGCTCGAACGCGCGGGTATCGAGGCCCTGGCGCAGGACCTCCCGTTTCTCCAGCGCACGCTGGTGCGGCAGCGCGACGTGCTGCGCGCCATCGGCTCGCGGGTCGGTGCCAGCGTCGAACCCGCGCATGTGTTCAGCGCCGGTGATGCCTGTGCGCCGCTGCGCGCAAGGCAATGAAATCTGGAAACGAAAAGCGCTGGCCTACCCGCCGGCGATTTTTCGTTCGAGTTCCGCGATCAAGCGCCGTGCCTCCTCGCCCTCGGGGATGTGCCGGCCGCTGTCGCGCCACTCGACAGCTTTCTTGAAACCATGGACCTGCGAGTAGCGCCGGAACCAGACGCCTTCCGGGTTGTGCCGGGTGATCCCATCGAACACAGTGGCCATCATCTGCGTCTGCTCCAGGCCGTTCGTCAGCATGACCTGGTTGACCACCATCTTGTGCATCGCAAGGTGTGACTTGGGCACCCCGGCAATGCGCTGCACCAGCTCCAGCGCTGTCTGGTCCAGCTGGTCGGCAGGCACGGACCGGTTGGCCAGTCCCCATGCCGCCGCCTGAACGCCGTCTATCGTGTTGCCGGTGAACATCATTTCCTTGGCGCGCGCGGGGCCAAGACGATACGTCCACATGGCGGTGGTCGGGCATCCCCAGACCCGCGTGGGCATGTAGCCGATTCGCGCATCGTCGCTCATCACCAGAAGATCGCAGGACAGGGCGATGTCGCTGCCGCCGCCGACTGCGTAGCCATGGACTTTTGCAACGGTCGGCTTGGACGTTCGCCACAGCGACATGATGTTTTCGGTGGTCCGTTTCATGAACGCGTAATCCACGAGCGGATCCCAGGGCAAGCCTTCCTGCTTGCAGGGATGGTCGCCCTCACCCTCGGCATAAAGATCCATGTCGTAGCCCGCACAGAAGGCACGCCCTGCGCCTTCGATCAGGATGACGTGGACCTCATCCTGGGTTTCCATCCACTCGACTGCGTCACGGATTTCTCCTGGCATCTCGGCGCTGATGGCATTCAGTTTTTCTGGTCGGTTCAGCAGGATGCGCCCGACGCCCGGGGAGCCCGGCAACAAATCGGCTGAGAGTGATGCGTAGTTCGGCACGGTTGTCTCCTTGTGTGAACGCGAATCAGCGCGCCGCCAGCATGCTGCGCAAATGCCTCTCGACGCGGGTGGCGTCGGCGGGTCGGCCGGTAAACAGCTCGAACGCACCGATCGCCTGCCCCACCGCCATGGTGCCACCATCGACCGTGCGGCAGCCTGCGGCTTTCGCGGCCTTGAGCAGTTCGGTCTCTATGGGAAAGTAAACGATCTCGGAGACCCACATCGCGGGCCGCAGAAAGGCGGCGGAAACCGCACTGCCCGGCAGCTTGGCCATGCCGGTGGGCGTCGCATGGATCAACCCGGTGGCATCGGCGATCGCTTCGGTGAGATCGGCAAGCGCAAGCGCCCGCTCTCCGAACCGGGCGTTCAGCGCATCGGCGAGCGCCGTCGCACGGCCTGGATCCGCATCCACGATTCGCAACTGCGCTACTCCGAGGCGGCAGGCGGCGTCGGCCACGGCGGCCCCGGCCCCTCCAGCGCCCAGCAGGACAACGCGCGACAGGTCGGCGTCCGGCAGCGCGCGCGCAAAGCCCCAAGCCCAGCCCGAACCGTCGGTGTTGTGGCCCACGAGGCGGCCGTTGTCATTCACCACGGTGTTCACCGCGCCCATCGCGCGCGCCTCTGGCGAGAGCGCGTCCAGCAGCGGCACCACCCGCTGTTTGCATGGATAGGTGATGTTCAGACCCCTGAAGCCCATGATCCGCGCCGAAGTGAGCAAGGCCGGCAACTGCGCGAGCGAGCCCGCTGTCAGGTCGAGATCAATCAGCTGGTAGTGCAGGCGCAGCCCCTGCTGGCACGCTTCTTCTTCCTGCATGGCCGGCGTCAGTGACTGGCTGATGCCGGCCCCGATCAGCCCACACAGGAGCTTGTCCGCCGGCATCGCTATCCCCCGTAGCCTGCCAGGCGCGGAAGCGCCAGCACGAAGCCCGGCCAGAAGGTCACGACCGCGAGCGCACCGATCATCACGACCAGGAATGGCCAGGTTTCCCGCAGCAGTGGCCCCATACGCACGTCGGCAATCTTCATCATCATGAACAGGAGCAACCCATAAGGCGGCGTGACGAGGCCGATCATGATGTTGAGGACGGCCATCACGCCGAAATGCACCGGATCGATGCCCAGCGCCGTGGCAGTGGGCAGCAGGACCGGCAGGATCACCAGGATGATGGTGGAGCCTTCCAGGAACGCGCCGAGCAACAGCAGCATCACGTTGACCAGGAGCAGAAAAGTCAGGGGCGACAGTTCGAGGCCACCCAGCTGCCGGCTGAGCGTTGCCGGGATGTTCTCTGAAGTGATGACGTAGTTGAACACCAGGGCACCGGCGATCAGCATGCCGATCGAAATGCTCATGCGGGCGCTCGTTAATAGGGAATCGTAGAACTCGGTCCAGCGCAGCTTGTAGAGAATGACCGAGATCAGCAGCGCGTAGAACGCCGCCACCCCGGCTGCTTCGGTCGGCGTGGTGATGCCGGTGTAAAGGCAGCCGAGCAGCACGACCGGCAGCATCAGTGCGGGGAACGCTTCACGGGTGATGCGCGGCATCTCCCGCATCGGCACCCTGGCTTCCAGTGGAAAGTTGCGCTTTTTTGCCAGCCACCAGATCAGCCCCATCTGGACCGCGCCAAGCAGCAGGCCAGGCAGCACCCCCGCGATGAACAGATAACCGATCGATGTCCCCGACACCAGCGCATACAACACCAGCGGAATGGAAGGCGGCAGGATCGGGCCGAGTACCGAGGACACCGCACTCAGTGCTGCGGCAAATTCGGGCGTGTACCTCTTTCCGCGCGTCATCATTTCCTGCATCAGCTTGCCCGAGCCTGCGGCATCAGCAAGCGCACTGCCGGACATGCTGGCGAACACCACGCTCTGCAGCACATTGACCTGCGCCAGTCCGCCCGGGAAACGCCCGACCAGCGCATTGCAAAAGCGAAGCAGCCGCTCCAGGATGCTGCCGTTGCTCATGATGGTGGCGGCCAGGATAAACAGCGGAATCGCCAGCAACAGGAAGCTGGAGTAGGTGCCGTTGAGCAACTGCTCGGCGGCCTGCCCCATGTCCATGCCCTTGAGCGACAGATAGAGCACGGAGCCACCGATCATGGCCAGGCCCACGGGCACACCGAGAAGACTGAGACCGAAGATGGCGTAGAGCGCGAGCGCGAAAGGGCTGGTGAAGTTCACAGGGCTGAGGAAGTTGCGCCGGGAGCGCGTGGCGCGGGGAGCGTGCCGCGAATGGCGCGCACCAGCGTGCGCAGGGCACGCAGCAACACGGCAACGACGAACACGACGTAAATCGAGAAAGTGATGTCCATGCGAACACCCAGGTAGGAACTCTTTTCTACCTTCATGAAGGCGACGTACTCGTAAGACGGACGCAGCGACATGCCGAAGAGCACCATGATGGCGATGGCCGCGACGGCTGCCACCACGCGCCGGCCGGTGGGACCGAGCCGATCAACCAGCAGGTCGATGCGGATTTCCTCATCGTCCTTCAGTACGAATGCCGCGCCCCACAGCACCAGCCACAACCAGGCGGCCAGCGAAAGCTCGGTGGTCCAGCCAACGGGCCAGTTGAATACGTAGCGCAGGACGATCTGGACGATGAAGGCGACGAAGATCACCGCCAGCAGGGCAGCCGCGACCGCTTCCGCGAAGCGGTGCAGATGCCCGATCACCCGCTCGAACATCGGGCGCTGGGTCACTTGATCGCGTTGATTCTGTCGAGCATGCCCGCTGGCCAGGACTTGGCCTCGTCGGAGGCGAGGTACACCTTCTGCGCATGGTCGCGAAAGGCGGCGATGTTGGGCACATACACATCAAGGCCGCCCTTCCTGAAGGTATCGGCCAGTTCGGCCTCGCGCTTCTGGTGCTCTGCCGTGCTCCAGGCGATCGCCTTGTCGGCTGCGGCCTGGAAGGCACGCTGCTTTTGCGGGCTCATCGCATTCCAGGTCTTCATGTTCACGGTGAGCAGGTCGAACGCGACCAGATGCGAGGTCAGCACGATCTGCGACATCACCTCGTTGAACTTCATGTTCTGGATGTTGGGCAGCGGGTTGTCCTGCCCATCGACGGCGCCGGTCTGCAGGCCGGTGTAGGTCTCCGCGTAAGCCATGGGCGTGGGGTTGGCGCCGATCGAGCGGCCCAGGAGCTGCCAGGCATCGCCGGGTGGCATGCGCAGTTTCACGCCCTGCAGGTCGGCCGGAACGTTGATCTTCTTTTTTGGCTTCAGGCCCACATGGCGGGTGCCGAAGAAGGTTGGCCCGAGGATTTTGACCTTGACCTGGTCCTCGACCATCTTCTTCATCTGCGCGCCTGCGTCGCTGGCAAAAAAGGCGTTGAGGTGGCCCGCATCGCGAAACACATAGGCGGCCGTCAGCAGCGACCAGGCGGGTACCTGCTTGGCAAAGTCCTGCGGGGCGATGTTGCCCATCTCCAGGTTGTCGCGCTGCAGGGCCACCAGTTCGGTGCCCTGGCGAAACAGCGTGGAGTTCAGGTGCAGCTCGAGCTTGTGGTCGGCCTCCATGTCCTTCGCAAACATTTTCATCATGTCCGCGCGGATGTCCTTGTCGGAAAACACCGCAGCAAATCGCAGTGTCTGCGGCGCCTGGCCCCAGGCCGGAAGCGCAGCGCCTGCGGCCAGTGCGGCCCCTGCGCCAAGCAGGGTGCGGCGATCAATGGAATGGTTCATGGTTGTCTCCTGTGAGTCATTGTGAAGAAAACGTTGGCGGCAAGCTTACTGCGCGATGCGGTGGGCCAGCGCCCGGATCGCCAACTCGTATCCGAACGTGCCGAGGCCGCAGATCACGCCGGTTGCAGCCAGCGAAACGAGGGACGTCTGGTAAAGCGGGTCACGCCGGTGGATGTTGGTTAGGTGGACTTCGACGATGGGCTTGTCGAATGTCTTGAGCGAGTCGAGCAGCGGAATCGAGCGGAACGAGAGCCCGGCCGGATTGATGGCGATGGCATCGGCCTTCTCCCGCGCCTCCTGGACCCAGTCCACCATGACACCTTCGTGGTTGGTCTGCCGGAACTCGCAGTCCAGTCCCAGTTCGCGCGAGACCCGCATGCACTGCTCCTGGACCTGGGCCAGCGTGGTGCTGCCGTACAACTCGGGCTCGCGCACGCCGAGCAAGTTGAGATTGGGTCCGTTCAGGACATAAATCACCCTGCTCATGCCCGACCTGCCGTTTTCGCCGTTGATCGACGATTTCCCATGTGTGTCTCCTGAAATGTCCGGTGGCTTGTTGCCGCCGATCTTGCGGGCGTGGTGAGACAATCTTTCTCAATTGGAAAACTGTTTCACATAGAGAAATCATGAGCATAGCCATCGACCGAGGTTTCTCCGTTCTGGAGCACCTGACCCGGTACCCCCAGGGCCTGCCCATCTCGCTGATCTCCGCGGATCTCGGGATTCCGCTGTCGGCCTGCCATCGGCTGCTGGCCGACCTTCAGCGCCTGGACTATGTGCGCCAGACGCGGGCCCAAGGGGACTATGTGCTGACCACCAAGATCGTGTCGCTCGGCCTGGGCTTTCTCAGCAGCGGCGGCATTGTCGATATCGCTGAACCGCTGCTGGAGCGGATCGCCCAAACCTCTGGCGAGCTGGTGCGACTGTCGATCGTTGACGACGACCGCCTGACCTTCGTCGCCAAGTCGCAAGGCGTGCGCCAGCGCGGAATGCGCTACGACCCGGACATGGGCGCGGATGCACGGCTGTCGTCTACCGCCTCGGGACATGCCTGGCTGATGTCGCTCAGCGACGAGCGCGCGCTCGAACTGGTCTTGCGCCAAGGCCTCGGCAAGCCCAGCGAGTTCGGCCCCAACGCGCCCACCACCGTGAAGGCGCTCCTGGGCTTTCTGCATGCCGCGCGCGTGCGGGGTTACGCCGTGATCGAGGAAGTTTTTGCGCCGGGCATGAGCGCGGTCGCTGCACCGGTCGTGCGCCGCGGCGTGGTGATTGGCGTCATCAGCATTGCCGGGCCGCGAACACGCCTGGGCATGGACCGCATGCATGAGCTGGCCCCGGCGCTGCTGGAGGCCGCCGCTGAACTGGGTCCGATCAGCGACAGCTCCACGCTGTTCGGGCGGCCGGCACTCGGAAAGGGTTGAGCACGCCCCGGGGCTTCAGCGCGCGCCGCTTCCAACCAGCATCTCGCAAGGTCCTTCAAACCCGCGTCCCGCAATTTCAAACTGCGCAAGCGTTGCCTCGATCTCGTCCCACGTGGCCGCGCGCTCGCCGGCATCCATTGCACTCATCATCTGCGCGAGCGCTCCGAAGGATTCGCGTTCAAACCGTGCGCACTCTGCAGCGCTTGCAAGGCATACCGGTGAATCCACGCGGGTGACTTCCACGTCCCGGAAGCCGGCCTGCTCAAGCGTCTTCGCCAGAACCCCTTCGGCGCCAAGCGAAAACGGCCCTGGCTGGCCTGGCAAGGGCGCTGGAAGTTGTGCGCGACGGCGGATGATGCTCACAGGCAGGGAGAAAAACTGATTCTTCTCGGGCGTCGAATACACGACAGCGGCGAAACGCCCTGCGGGCTTGAGCGCGTGGCGAATTCCCGCCAGCGCTCGCTGCTGATCCGGAAAGTAGATCAGCCCGACCCGGGAGATCGCAGCGTCGAAAGACTGGGCCGGTAGAAGGTCATGGCGCTCGCCATCGAGCTCACGCGTTTCCACGTTGGCGAGACCTTCTTTCTGCGCCGCCGCCCTCGCATAGCCAAGAATCGCTGGCGAGATATCCGTTGCCAGCACGTAACCGTCCGGCCCGGCGCGGCGCGCGGCTGAAAGGGTCTGGTCGCCTGCGCCTGCTGCGATATCGAGCACGCGCGAACCGGGCCCTACACGCGCGGCGTCCAGCATCGCCTCGGTAGCGGCGCCGAGCCAACGGTTGAGCAGTGGAGTCCAGCGGTCCCAGGCTTGCGCGGCGTTTTCCCACTGGGCGCGGGTCGTGGTGCGGAATTTGTCCGGGTCGAACGCAGTGGGGGCCGGACGGGTGATGGTTTCAGTCATGTGATGCTCCTTGCAAACGGTCCTCGTGCGAACTGCACAGGACAGGCACAAGGTAGGTCAGGCTCCACGCGCGCTCAAGACCAGAATCTGGAGTGTTCATCGCAGGCACAGCGGCATACACTGGGGTCGTGATCGACTACATGCAGTTCTGTACGGTGGCCCGTGGCGCCGAGGTGCTCGGCGAGCTGTGGACGCCGCTCGTCGTGCGCGAGCTGCTGTGCGGCAGTCACCGTTTCAATGAAATCCACCGCGGCGTACCGCGCATGTCTGCGACCTTGCTGACGCAGCGGCTGCGCAAGCTCGAAAGCATCGGCGTTGTCGAGCGACGCAAGCTCGGCAATGCGTGGGAATACCACCTCACCCCGGCGGGCGAAGAGTTGCGACCCATCGTCGTGGGCATCGGCCACTGGGGTGCACGCTGGATCGGCAGCCGGCTGCGCAAGGAGCAGCTGGACGCCGGCTTCCTGATGTGGGACATCCGGCGATTTGCGCGGTTCGATGAATTTCCCGACGACCGGACGGTTGTGCACTTCCGCTTTCGGGATGCGCCTGCCCCGGAGTGCCTGTGGTGGCTGGTCGTACAGGACCACAGCGGCGACCTCTGCCGCGATGACCCCGGTCACGACGTCACGGTGATTGTGGATTCCACCGTGCGCGCGCTCACCGAAATATGGACGGGCGATAGCGATCCGGCAGATGAAATCCGCGCCGGCACCCTTGTCGTGCAGGGGGCGGGACAGCAGGGCAAGCACCTTTGGCGCTGGTTGGGTCGCAGCATGTTTGCGCCGACGAGGATGCAGGCACGCCAGTGACGGCGACGGAACATCCCCCGCGAAACCTGAAGGCGGCGGTCTACAACCGACGCACCCTAGAAGTTCAACGTAGACCCCGGCGTCACGTAGCTCACGAGCTTCCTGAGGATATGAATGGCGGCCGGATCGATGGCGGGCGCGTTGTTTTTCGTTGCCACGACGACAAGCGTGAGGTCATGGGTCGGGTTGTATGCGAACGCGCCGCTGTAGCCGTTGAAGTCGGGGTTCTGGAGGTACCAGCCATTGGCGTAGATGAACCCATGGGCAAAATATAAGGCGGGCGGATTCGACCGCAGGTCCAGCCTGGCGGGAGCGGTAATTTCCCGGTGCGAGGCTGGCGAGACGAGGAGTCCCCGGCCGAAGATGCGCGCCCATCGACCCAGGTCACGCACCGTTGACGTCAGTCCGCCGTATGACATCGCCCAGGAGGGGGTCCATGCCGTGGAGTCCTCGTAACTACCCCTGTCCAGCATATAGGCGTGCAGCGCCGGAGCCTGAATCGCCGCTCCTGCAGGCAATTGTGTGTCGTGCAAACCCAGGGGCGTGAGCAAGTAGCGTTGGTACAGAGATCCGATGGACTCGCCCGTTGCTCGCTGGATGACCTGCCCCAGGATCACGTATTCGGTGTGCGAGTAAGCCCAGCTGCTTCCCGGCGGCGAAAATCTCATTTTTCCGTCGCGCACCGAGTACTGGATGAGCTCGTCGTCGGTAAAGGGCGAGAAGGGATCGGCCAGGAGGCGATCGAGCCAGTCCTTGACGTTCACGTAGTCGATGTACCCGGCGGTATTGCCAGCGAGCATTCGCGCTGTGACCTGATCGGCGGCGATGAGCTCCGGGAACCAGCGCGAAATCTTCGCATCAAGGTCGATACGGCCCTGTTCTGCCAGCATGAAAAGGAGCGTGACCAGGAAGGTCTCGGTGATGCCGCCGATCCGGTAATGCATGCCAACTGCTGCGGGCACCCCCGGAGTCGAGTAGCCGGTGGCTTCGACCACCACTTCTTCTTGCCCTGACCACATCCCGGCGATGACCGCCGCCGTCCCCGCGGCGGCGCTTTCGGCCAGCAGAATGCCCCGAAGTACATCCGCATTCTGGTTCACCACGCCCCGGTCAGCGCTCGAACTTGCGCCGCAGCCGGCGATCGAAAGGGTGCTTTGGGCAACTAGCAGGCCCAGCATGCCGCGTCGGGGAAGATCCATCTCAGTTGGCCCGCCCGGCCCGGTTGTTCCGGCCCCGCGCCGGAAAGGCCACCAGATCGCTGGCCAACGGAAGCGCGTGCCGGCGCGGACCGGCGTTCTGCGTGTCGATTGGCATCGGCTTGAGCGTGTCGTAGTACTTGACCGCCTCTGCTAGCGGGGGCCCCTGGCCGGTCAAAAGGAACGAATCGAAGACGAACGGAAGGCCGTCGGCGCGAAGCATTGACGGGCGATCCATCACCTGGAAGTGCACGTGCGGCCCGCCATCGGTGCCGGAGCTGCCGGCCTTGGCGATCTGCTGGCCACGCCTGACTCGCTGGCCGGGTTTTACAGTCACGCTGCCGGCCTGGAGATGCGCGTAACCCGCAAAGCGCCCATTGCCCAGGTCGAGCACGACACGGTTTCCGCCTTCGTTCTCCTGCGTCATTTCTTCCCTGGCTTCGTCCACCAGAAGATCCTTGTAGCGATCCACGGCGACCACCACTTTGGCGTCGGCCACCGCCAATACGGGCTGACCGAAAGTGGGGAAGCTTGCCGGGAGCTTGGGGTCACCGACACCGGCGCGGTTTTGCGCATCCAGCTGGTTGAAGTCGATGGCGAAGCGCTGCCCCAGGTTCCTGCTGCCAGCGATCGGCATGATTGCCCGACGATGCGGTCCGTCGCAGCAACTGCCCAGTGCGTGCCAGCCCGCACCGGCCAGTGGGGGGCCCAGTACCACCGGCCGTCGCTGATCGACCGCCACGGAAGCACCCTTGAACGAAAGCGACGAGGCCGGCACCCCGGGCACAGCGGCAATCGTCAGGTGATGCACCAGGTGGGAAGGAATCTGCGCCCTGGCAGGCAGAGGGATGTCGAGCCAGACTACGCCGAGTGTCGCGGGCGGCAGATCGACTGTGGGCGTGGTCGGCGACGGGGCAAGCGACATGGCTTCAAGAAGCGGCGCGCCGGTGAGCTTGATGAGCACGGCGCCCGATCTGGCGTCGCGCACTTCGACCTCGCTCACCTTGGCCGGCAGGGTCATGGCGTTGGACAACAGCAACTCATAGACCAGGCGAGTCCGGCCGTCGGAGCCGGTGAACCAGCGGGGCGGAGCCTGAACCGCTTCGACCAGGGGGCTGAATTTCCAGCCCGCTGAAGACGCGGGTTCGGTCTGGGCATGGCCCCCGGGTGCTGCCGTCGCGCCAACCACTGCGAGTAAAAGAGCGCCGAACGAATGGAGACAACGCATGCCGGATACCTCACGATGGTCGATGAGTTCGAACGCTCGCTGCATGCACAGCAACCATCGGGATGGCGAAGCAATTGCACGTCACAGCGTGCCGCAGTATAGGGGCGCGCCGAGCGAGCGCGCTCAGGCAAGGCGCGTGATGCGCAGATTCATTTCGTTCCGCCGGCAATCGACTTGAGGCTGCCACAGTCGCTGCCGATCCACCTGGCTTGGCTCTCCATCACCGTCTTGTCCTTCTTGCCGCCTTGCTCGGACACCATGGTGAACCGGGCGGTGTAGGCCTCGGCGCTCTGGTATGTCACGACACTCTCGCCGGTGCTGCGCGGGTTGGTGCAGGCAAAGCTCGTCGAATAGGTGGAACCGCTGCGGCTTTGCCGGGTCACGGTGCAGTCGCCCTGAGTTCCCGTCACCTCGCGGCGCTGTGCCTGCTCACGGCTCATGCAGAACCGGCTGGCCGCGCCGCCCTTGTCGCCCGCAGCGAGCTGGACGCCCTGCTTGCCCATGGCCGCTTCCATCTGCTTGCGCTCTTCAGGCGACATGGATGCAATCTCCTTGCGCATGTCGGCCATGGCCTTGTCGAACTCCGGGTCGGAGGGCATGCGGGTCTGGGCCTGCCACAGCCCGGGCTTGAGTGCGGGCTGCGCATGGGCAGCGCCGCACAGGAACGTAGCGACCGCGAGAGCCGCAAAAGTCGAAATCTTGGTCATGCGTGTCCTCATTGCCTGGCGATGCTGATCAGGGTGTCGGACACCATCTTGCCGGTCTTCATGTCCATCCAGGGGTTCTGGATGGTGACGTGGTAGCCGCACTTCTGGACGTTCATCTTCATGTACTTGTTGTATTCATCCTTGCAGCCGGCGGAAAAGCCGGCCTGCTCACGGGTGGCGCCGGGCATTTTGGACACGCCCGGCTGCCGGGCGTAGAACGCGGCGACTTTCTCGACGCCATCGCTGGTGCGATACGCCGCAGCCGTGAGCTTGAGCGACTCTCGCAGTAGCGTCGTCACGCCGGCATCGGCGCTCGCGCCGGGATACACCGCAATGCCGACCTGGGCCGGATCGAGCCTGGCGCCGCTGGCGTCCTGCGCCCAGGAAGGCTGCATGAGGGCTGCCGCGGCCATGACCACGGCGGCGGCTGTACTTCTTGCTGTCAACTTTATTCTCCTTGTTGGCCGCGGTGGATCACCGCGTTTTCAATGACATCCCTTGAGGCAAAATCGCCGGGAGAATGGTACGAAGCCCCCCATTACGGATCGTGTACGGATGCAGGGACGCGGGCGGCGCTGCGTGTGCAGGAATTCACGAACAAGGGCATCCCGGCGTGCTCCGCGCCGCAAGGACGCGGCGATGAAGTACGCGAAGCTGGCGCACCCGCGCCTGTTCGACGCCCTGCCCCGTCCGCGCCTGTTCGCGCGCATCGACGCCCTGCGGTCGGCCCACCCCGTGATCTGGGTGGCCTCGCCGCCGGGGGCGGGCAAGACCACGCTAATTGCCAGCTACCTGTCGGGCACGCGCGCGGCATCTACCTGGTATCAGGTGGACGAGGGGGATGCCGATCCTGCAACGCTGTTTTTTTTCCTGGGCCAGACCGTTCGCCACCTCGGCCAGCCCCTGCCCTACCTGGCCCCCGAACTGGAACGCGACCTGCCCCGCTTCGCGCGCATGTTCTTTCGCGAATACTTTGCGCGCCTGTCTGATCGCGCGGTCGTGGTGCTGGACAACGCCCAGGCGTTCGATTGGGAGCGCCAGGGTCACCTGCTCGAAATCGCATTCGCGGAGGTTCCTGAAGGCGTCACCGTCATCGCCCTCAGCCGCGATGCGCCACCGGCCCGCCTGGCCCGCCTGGAGCTGTCCGGCCGCATCGGGGTGATCGGTTGGCCAGAGGTGCGCCTGGACGACAGTGAAGCCAGGCAGCTCGCGCAGCTGGACAAGGACACGGCCGACAGCGGCGACTGGCTGCACCGCATCGACGGCTGGGCCGCGGGCGTCGTGATGCTTCGCAGGCGGGGGCGCGCGTCCGGCCCCGCCGCTGATGGCATGCACCGGGCGGTCCCGGAAGGCCAGGAAGCGGTGTTCCGCTACTTCGCCGGGGAAATCCTGGAGCGCCTGCCGCCCGCGTCGCAGCGTGTCCTTTTGCTGCTGGCCGGTCTGCCGGGCGTTTCTGCTTCCGACGCGCAGACGCTGACGGGTGATCCGGCAGCCGGCCGGCTGCTGGCCAGGCTGTTCCACGAGCGCCTGTTCGTGGACAGGCGCGGACCCGCGCCCTTCGGCTATCACTTCCACGCACTGTTTCGCGAGTTCCTGCAGTACGAAGCGCAACGGCGACTCTCGTCCAGCGAACTGGCACAGGTGACCGGCCGGGCGGCAGAGCTGCTCGAGCAGCAGGGCCATATCGATGAAGCGGCACGCCTGTACCAGCAGGCGGGCGCCGACGCCCGGCTCGCGCGCCTGCTGCTGGCCTCGGCCGGCACCATGCTGTCCACCGGCCGCGGGCAGGCCTGGCGCAATTCGCTTGAGGCCGTTCCGGCTGCCGCCCGCGCACAGGAGCCGCTGCTGCTGTACTGGGAAGGCGCTTCGCTGAACCAGTCGGACCCCGTGCGAGCGCGCGAGGTTCTGGCGACGGCCGAGCAGGTGTTCCAAGGGCGCGGGGATGCCCTGCATCGGGCCCTGGCCATTGCTGCAATCATCGACAGCCTGTTTTACGAGTGGGCCGATTTTCACGGCCTCCCCGGCTGGACACGGAAACTCGTGGAAGCCATTTCGGCACTGGACCTGCAGGGGCTGGACCCGGCGCACGACGTTCACATCCATTCGCGCCTGGGCCTGGCGCTGTGCCTGATCGAGCCCGAATCGCCAGTGCTGGCTGCTGCGGTGCAGCGCGTGCTGCGGGCGCTGCATGGGGTGCCGCAAGCCGCCGACCGGCTGGTCGCTGGCGCATTCCTGCTGGTGTACCTGAACTGGGGCGATACGGCTGCGGCGCGGGAGCTGGCCTTCTCGCTGGCGCCATTGGCCGAGGATCCACAGATCGCGCCCTTCCACCGTATTTTCTGGTACCGCCACGTCGCCTACCGCCACCAGTTCGACGGCGACCTGTCGATGGCGCAGCTGACCATCGACAGGGCGCAGAAGCTGGTGTCCGACTTCGGCCTCGAACAGATGCAGTTCCAGCTGCACTTCCGCCATGGGCTCAACCTGCTGGGAATGGGCCGCCACGAGGAAGCTTTCGCGCTGATCGAGCAGATGCGACCCATGTTGTCACCCGCGCGCCGGCTCGAAGTACTGTACATGCGCATACTGGAGTCGGCCTGTCACGCCCAGACCGGGGCGATGATGAGAGCGTTGGAAGCCGCCAGCGACGCGGTGCAAATCGGCGCGCAAGCCAGCCTCGCTGCCACCACGCGCTGGCAGGTCACCATGCTGCTCGCGTACTGCCACGCATTGACTGGAGACCACGCGCTAGCACGCGAGTGGGCCACGCGCGGCATCGATGCAGCGTTTGGCCCCGAAAAGCCCCTGGCCACCGAAGAAGCCGACTACCTGGGCGCCTACCTCTTTTCGCTGGAAGGAGATGCCGCAGGCGCGGTGGAACTGCTGCGCAGACTGCTACAGAAGCAGCGCGGACATGGCAAGGGGTTTCCCATGTTGCTGCGGGTGGTGCCACAGGTTGCGCAGGCGCTGCTGGGGCTCGCCCTGCGGGAAGGCATCGAGCTCGAGCATGTGCGCAGGCAGATCACCACCAGCGCGTTCCAGCCCCCCAACCGCGTGGACCCACGGTGGCCCTGGCCCATCGCCGTTCGCGCTTTCGGACCGATGGAGCTGTGCTTTCATGGTCAGCCTTCAAAGGCAGGCGGCAAGGCGCAGAAGCGCCCGCTCATGCTGTTGAAGGCCTTGCTCGTGGCCGGTGACGCCGGTAAACCGCAGGGCACCCTTGCCGACCAGCTGTGGCCCGAGGTAGAAGATGCCAGGGCGGCGCTGAATGTGACGGTACACCGGCTGCGCAAGCTGCTCGGCGACGACAAGGCCGTTCTCGTCACCGCCGGCAAGCTGGCGCTGGATCGGCAGTGCGTGTGGACCGACGTGCACGCCCTCGGGCAGGTCTGCTCGGAGGTGGAGGCGCTGGATTGCGCGGCGGCGGCCGAGCACGCCGCGCGGCTGGGCGCGCTGTTGCAAGCCCTTTATCGCGGCCCCTTGTGCGCAGATGACGACGAGTCCTGGCTGATCGCGGCGCGCGATGCCTGGCGACGCCGCTATCTGGCTGCGGTGACCCGGCTTGGCGAAGCGCTCGAATACGCGAAGGACTGGACCGCAGCCGAGGGGCTCTTCCGGCGGGCGCTGGAGGCAGAGCCGCTGTCCGAGTCGAGTCACCGCGCTCTGATGCGATGCGCGCACGCGCGGCGCGACCCGGCAGCGGCCCACGCGGCGTACCGGCACTGCCGCGAGCTGCTGTCGATCATGCTCGGACGGGCGCCGTCGAAAGAAACCGAAGACCTGCGGGTGGAACTGGGACTGGCTAGTGAACGGACTTAAGAAACTTCAATAGTGCAGCGTTCGTGTGCTCGGGCCGCTCTTGTTGAACCCAGTGTCCGCAGTCCGGAATAATCACGCTCTCTGATAGACGGGCAACGGTGGCCGGCATCCGCTCGAACAAAGACCTCGTATTGCGAAGCACCGGGTCCTGAGCACCACAAATGAACACCGCAGGTTGCTCGATTTTCGCGCCCGCAAACCTGCTCATTGCTGCCCAGTTTGCGTCCAGGTTTCGATACCAGTTGAGGGCGGGGCCCAGCCCATTCGCCTTGAAGCCCAGCACGTATTCCTGAAATGCGTCTTCCCCGATCCATTCGGGTACGGAGCCTGGATCGGTCAGCGTATGCAGCAGTTTGGTGGGCCTCGACATTCCTGGTCTCGGCCTGGACAGACCTTGTGCGGAAACCGTGTAGAACATGCTCCTCAAAAACCTCGGAATATCGGCTTCGAGTTCCGCTTCGGGCGTGTCTGCCTCCTGAAAGTAGAGGATGTAATTGAAGTTGCCGCCGGCCAGGCTGCGCAGTTGCGCAACTGGACCGGGGCCCAGGGCAGGCTGACGGAAGGGGACGCTCAGAGCCGCAACCGCGTGAAAGCGCTGCGGCTCAAGCAGCGCGGCATGCCAGGCGAGCACGGCCCCGAAGTCGTGGCCGACCAAGGCGGTCTTCCGCTCGCCAAGCGCGTCCAGCAATCCAGCCACGTCGCCCACCAGAGACGCGATTCCGTAGGCTGCAACGTCCTTCGGACCGCCCGTGCGACCGTATCCGCGCAGATCAGGCGCAATCACCCGAAACCCTGCCGCCGCAAGTGCACCGATCTGGTAGCGCCAGGAAATCCAGCACTCGGGAAAGCCATGGCACAGAAGTACAGCGGGACCGGTTCCCTGTTCAACATAGTGCATCTCCAGCCCCGCCACCTTGGCACGGCCAGTCTTCCAGGTAGGCGGACTGGCCGCAATCGATGGGTCGAGGGCCGTACCCGAAGCCATGGCCGCAAGAAAGCTTCTGCGATTCAAGAAAAACTGGTGTCCGCCCATTTTTGTTGCCTCTTGGTGATGCGTCGATTAAGGACGAGCGCAATCTCCTGCCATGGAACCCAAAGCATCACTTGCCTGCGGCGCGATTCCATAGATTGAACAAACGCAGGCCTTCAGCCGTCCAGGTTTCTGCAGTCGAGAAAATGATGAGGATGCGATCGTTCTTCTCGCTCCACGCGATGCGCTGGCCACCGTATCCTAGGGCCCAGACCGAGCCGGGTGCGTCATGCGCATCCGTCCAAAAGAGATAGCCGTACCCGCTCCAGGATGCACCAGTACGCCGTTCCACGTTGTGGATCTGGCGAGTCATCGCTGTGCGCAGGTAGTCCCCGAAACAAGATGAAGTCTTTGATTGCGCCTTGATCCAAATAGCCAAACGAGACCAGTCTTCGATCGGCATGCGCATGCCATATGAAGTATTGGTGTGCTGCATCCGGTCAGCGCCAAAGTACGCGGGACCGGCGACTCCGGCTGGCGCAAGCACCGACTCGCTTAGCCATTGAGCCACTGAGCGACCTGTCTTTTTATGAAACGCCAGACCAAGCGCCTCGGGGTCCGTGTTCTTGTAATCAAAGACTTCCCCAGGACGGTATGCGCCGAACAATCCTCTTCTGGTCTTGGGCGTGTCTTCGAAAAGCAGCGCAGCCTCAATGTCCTCGGGACCTCCAAAATCAACGGCTCGAACCAACGCGGGCAAGCCCCCGCCTGGCTCCGAACTGGTAGATCCTGACGCCATGGTCAGCATATCTCGTACCGTCGCCCGGCCGAGGGCGGTTGATGCGAACGAGGGAACGTGTTCGTCCAGCCGCTCATCAAGCGACAGCAACCCACTACAAATGGCCTTGCCCACACCCACGGACAAGATTGACTTTGTGACGCTGTAGCCGTGGAATGGAGATGCGTGTGTAGCCGGTAGCTTTACGCGCTCCCATACCACGTGACCGCCCTCGATCAGCACCATCGCCCGCGCCTCGGTGACATTGAAAAGGTGTTCCGCATAGGCGATGGTTTCGCCCTCCCCCGGCATCGGCGGACGGCGCGGGAGAGTGGCTCCGCTGACGCCCGGCTTGTACGACTGCATCGAACTTCGAGTGTGGTTGCGGTGCAGCCGGAAATCGTCGATTTGCCCTGTCGCAGATCCGACCATCGAAATGAGGCAAAACGCAACCGTCAACGTGTTTCGGATCATGTTCTTGTCCAGCGAATTGGGAGAATTTACTTTAGCCTGAGGTACCTTGGGTTCCTGCGACGTCCGCCAGTCAGACGCCTGATCGCGTCGCAGCAGCTGGATGCATACGCGACCAACAAGGGCATACTGAAGTCATGAAACAGGTGACTCTTCCTTGCGGCGAAACCGTTTCGGCCCTTGGCCAGGGTACGTGGCGCATGGGCGACGACCCGGCACGGCGCCACGAAGAAATCACCTGCCTGCGGCGCGGCATCGACCTGGGCATGACGCTGATCGATACCGCGGAAATGTATGGGGAAGGCCTTTCGGAAGCACTGGTCGGTGAGGCCATCGAAGGCCGGCGCGATGAGGTTTTCATCGTGAGCAAGGTCTATCCGCACAACGCCTCGCGCCGCGCGATGCAGCGCTCTTGCGACAACAGCCTGAAGCGCTTGCGCATCGAAGCGATCGATCTGTACCTGTTGCACTGGCCGGGCGACGTGCCGCTGGCGGAGACGGTGGAGTCCTTCGAGGCGCTGCGGCGTGCAGGCAAGATCCGGCACTGGGGCGTCAGTAATTTCGACACCGCACGAATGCAGGAGCTGTGCGAACTGCCGGCCGGCGCGGCGGTACAGACCGACCAGGTTCTCTACAACCTGGGCCGCCGTGGCATCGAATGGGACCTGCTGCCCTGGCTTGGTCAGCGCCGCATTCCCGTGATGGCCTACTCACCGCTCGAAGAGGGCCGGCTTGTGCGGCGGCGCGCCCTGGTGGCGTTCGCACAGAAGCACGGGATGACGCCGGCGCAAGCGGCCATTGCGTGGCTGGTGGGGCGCGAGGGTGTCATAGCGATCCCCAAGACCGGCAATCGGGATCGACTCGAAGAGAACGCACTGGCGCTCAAGCATCCGCTGACAACTGCCCAGCTGCATGAACTCGACACGCTGTTTCCGCCGCCAACCGGGCCGAGTGCGCTTGAGATGATCTGACTTGCGAATATGGAGGAAGACCGGATGAGACCGGCCGACCTGGGCGCCGTGATTGCGTCCTCCCCGGCGCGTTGGCCAGGACCGCGTAAAGAATCACGGCGCGAAGTAACAATGCAGCGGTGCCCTTGAGCAAATGACGGGCAGACGCCATATTCAGGCTTGGTTTGTCACGGAGGTTTCCCATGTTCAAACGCGCCGCCTTGCTTTGGTCGCTTCTTCGCGGACAAGCGCGCACGCTGTGGCGGGCACTGCGCCATCCCCACACGCCGGGCTGGTTCAAGCTGGGCGCTGCGTTGATGGTGCTGTACGTCGCTTCGCCGATCGACCTCATCCCCGAATTCATACCGTTCGTCGGCGCGGTCGACGATGTGCTTGTCCTGACTGTTGGCGTGCGCTGGCTCCTTTCGCGATTGCCCGCGCACATCGCAGCCGACATTCGCTGAAGCGGCCCTAGCCCGCGAAGCAGCGCATAGGTGGCAAAGGGCGCACGGGCCCGGCGAGCGCAGCCTTGCCCAGCATCACCACCTCACCCCGGACGCGCCTGCACTTCCTTGCGCAGCCGCTCCTCCTGGTCGCGCAGCTCGGGCGTGAGGGCATCGCCGAAGTCCTCGGCCGAAAAGATCTGCCGGATCTCGATCTCCGAATCGGTACGCATCGGGTTAGGGCACTTCTTGACCCACTCGATCGCTTCCTGGAGCGAAGCGCACTTCCAGATCCAGAAGCCGGCCACGAGCTCCTTGGTCTCAGTGAATGGTCCGTCGATCACGCGCCTGTCGTTGCCCGAGAACGCGACCCGCGCGCCGCGCGAACTAGGATGCAGCCCTTCGCCCGCCTCTATCACGCCGGCGTGGACGAGCTGCTCGTTGAAGGCGCCCATCTGGGTGAACTCCTCCTGGGTTGGCATGACGCCTGCCTCACTGTCCCTGGTTGCTTTCACCATCACCATGAATCGCATGAAGTCTCCTTGGAGTAATCGGGGCAGCGATCTGCCCACTCTCACACGACGATCGGGGCGGTGCGTAATCGACGCCATCCGTCGAGGCATAAACACTTTACCTTGCGCCGGGTGATTCGCGAGAAGCGACACTGTCCGGTGTTAGGGTTCATGCATGAGCTCAACGCATATCACTCTCTACTCGGGGCCCCTGAGCATGTTCGGCGCGAAAGCGCAGATTGCCGCACTGGAAAAAGGAATCGATGTCGATCTGGTCATGGTGCCTTTCGACTTCCATACGCTCTATGCGCCCAAGCATCCTGATGTTCTGCGCATCAACCCGAAAGGACAGGTTCCCGTGCTCGTGCACGGCGATCTCGAACTGTTCGACTCGACCCAGATCTTCGAATACTTCGAGGACCTGAAGCCCGCGCCGCCCCTGTGGCCGCATGACGTACGCGATCGCGCACGGGCGCGCATGCTGGAAATGCAATCGGACGAGGTGTATTTTCCGCAGGTGGTCAGGCTCATGGGTTTGCAGGAAAAGCTCGCAGAAGATGCTGCGCTGTCTGCCATCGCTGCGGCGCGTGCGTTTTACGGGCGGATGGATCTGCTACTGGCGGACAAGCGCGACTGGCTCCTGGGAGCATTCACGTATGCGGACATCGGGTTTTATATGGCGGCACTGTTTGGGGAACGTCAGGGAGCGACGTTGACGTCAGCGACGCCGATGCTGCTGGCCTGGCGCGATCGGATGTCGCAGCGCGAATCGGTGCGTCAAGTCGCTGGGACGATGGCGAAGTGGCTGTTGAGTGCGGGACGGCCGTTGCCGGTGTTCATGCAGGAAATGTCAGGTTGAACTGATTGGCTCCTGTCGCGCGACACCGGTCATCGGACGGGTTTGCATCGCTGGCAGCCAATCAGTGGACGCCCGCCTCGCGCAACTCGTCCCTGCCCTGACGAAAGACCGTGGCGGCGCCAGAGATCGCAAGGATCGCCATGAGGGCGGCCACGCCGAGGTCCGGCCAGGCCGAGCCCGTTCCAAAGACGCCCACGGCCGCGAGGACTACCGCCAGGTTGCCGACCGCATCGTTGCGCGAGCAGATCCACGCCGAGCGCGCGTTCGAGTCGCCGCTGCGGTGTTTGTAGAGCATCAGGGCGACGCCGACATTCGCGGCCAGCGCGAGCAGGCCGACCAGCCCCATGGTCAACGGCTCGGGAGCCGCCCCGGTGGCCGCGCCCGACGCGGCGCGGACCAGGACAAAAACGCCAAACGCGCCCATGCACGCCGCTTTGAGGATCGATGCCCGGGACCGCGTGGAAGCGGCCAGCCCCAGCACCGCCAGAGAGACCGCGTAGTTCGCCGCGTCGCCGAAGAAGTCGATCGAGTCGGCCAGGAGAGACACGGAGCCGGCGTTGAAAGAAGCGGCCAGCTCCACCAGGAACATGGAGGCGTTGACCACCAGGGCGACCCAAAGCGCCTTGCGAAAGCGTGGATCGACGGCGGGCTTGGCGGGGGCGCAGCAGTGGGCTGACATGGCAATCTCCTTGATTGCCTCTATTGAAAACCCTCTAGCCACTACAGAGTCAAGCGGAAATCAATGGCGTCCGTGGGGGCCCGCCACATGGACTTTCCTGGCAGGCTGGGACCCGGACTTCCCCTTCTTCTCCAACGCGCCCAGGATGGCGCAAGTGGCCCCGTGCGCGTCGCACTGCGCGCGCAGGTCTTTGAGCTCGGCTTGCAGGCGTTTGAGCTCCCGGATCCTCTCGGCCACGTGGTCGATGTGCTCGTCCAGAAGCGCGTTCACGGCCTCGCAGCTCGCGGCCGGGTCGTCCTTGAAGCGCAGCAGCGCCCGGATCTCTTCCAGCGTCATGTCGAGCGACCGGCAGTGCCGAATGAAGCTCAGGCGGGCGACGTGCGTCTGCTCGTATCGGCGGTAATTGGCGTCCGTGCGCGCGGGCTCCGCCAGCAGCCCTTCGCGCTCGTAGTAGCGAATGGTCTCCGCCTGCGTGCCCGTCGCCTTCGCCAAGTCGCCGATCTTCATCGCGCCGCCTTTGTGAAACCTTGTAGAAGGTTCAAGCTTAGCGCGTTGTGCTGTCGCTTTGGGACCTACCGTCGGATCGCCGGGCTCGCGCGAGGCCAGTGCGCTGCGCGGACCGCGTTAGTATCATCAGCGCTTTTACGGACTGACTACACATGGACCTCGGAATTAAAGGCAGATGGGCACTCGTGTGCGGCGCCAGCAAGGGACTTGGTTTCGGCTGCGCCCTGGCACTGGCGCGTGAAGGTGTGCATGTCGTCATGGTCGCGCGAACCACGGAAACGCTCACGGATGCCGCACAGCGTGTGCGCGCCGACCCGGCCGTGCCTGCGGGAACGCAGGTCGAGGCCGTCGCGGCAGACATTGCCGTGCCCGAAGGACGCGCCAGGGTGTTCGCCTTGCGGCCGGACTACGACATCGTGGTGACCAACGCCGGCGGGCCGCCCGCGGGCGACTTCCGGGACTGGGGGCGCGACGACTGGATCAAGGCGCTGGACGCCAACATGCTCGCGCCGATCGAATTGATCAAGGCCACGGTCGATGGCATGGCCCAGCGCGGCTTCGGCCGCATCGTGAACATCACCTCCGGGGCCGTGAAGGCGCCGATCGGCACGCTCGGCCTGTCCAACGGCGCACGGACCGGGCTGACGGGGTTCGTGGCCGGCGTTGCACGGTCCCCCAAGCTTGCCTCGGCCAACGTGACGATCAACAACCTGCTGCCCGGAGCCTTCGATACCGATCGCCTGCGCAGCAACATGCAGGGCGCGGCCAACAAGACCGGGCAAACGCTCGATGCCGTGATGGGCGACCGTCGCAAGACCGTGCCCGCGCAGCGCTTCGGCCATGCCCAGGAGTTCGGTGCGATCTGCGCTTTCCTGTGCAGCGAGCAGGCCAGCTACATCGTGGGCCAGAACATCCTGGCGGACGGCGGGGCGTATCCGGGCACTTTCTGAGGAGGCAGTCGCCCGCGCGAGTCAGCCCGCGTGCAGCGCGAACTCGAGACCGGCGGCGCCAGCGTCGCGCCGGCTGTGGTCACCTGATGAACTGGTCGATGTAGCCCTCGCCAAGCCCGCACGCCGCGTAGTGCTCTCGGCACAGGTCGATCTTGGAAAACACGTCTTCGTACCCCGTCACCTTCCCGTCCTCATCGACGTACACCATGGCGCCGTGGATGTTGAAAAAGGTGATCATCTCCTGCGCACCGCTCTGTTCGTCCACCACCAGGGTGTGGATCTCGCCGGGCGGCTCGTAGACGAACGAGCCTTCGGTCGCCACCCAGTCGTGCTCAAGGTACCTCCAGGCACCCTTGAGCACCAGGCCCGTCACCCAGGAAGGGTGGATGTGGCGCGACAGCACGCCCGCCTTGCGCACCCGCAGCAGATTGCACCAGCTGCCGGTAACGGTGTTCAACAGCAAGGGGCGGAACCAGACTTCGGGCGCCTGCGGCACCCACACGCGCTCGTCCTCGGGAATGGCCTTGAGGGCAAGTTCCGGCTGGATGCCGGGCAGCTGGAAGATCATCGAGATTCCTTCAGGTGACAAGATAGCCGCCATCGACCGGCAACACGACGCCGGTCACGAAGGCCGCGGCCGGCGAGGCGAGAAAAAGCACCGCGCCAGCGACGTCTTCGGGCCGGCCCCAGCGGTTCATCGGCGTGCGCGCCAGGATGGCCTGGCTGCGCGCAGGATCTTCGTGCAGGGCGCTGGTGAGACGCGTCGCGATCCAGCCGGGCGCCACCGCGTTGACCCGGATGCCATCGGCGGCGTAGGCAATTGCCAGCGACTTGGTGAGTTGCGCGACGCCACCCTTGCTGGCCGAATAACCGGGCACCAGTCCGCCGCCGAAGAAGCTCAGCATGGAGGCCATGTTGACAATGCAGCCGCCGGCCGCCCTGAGCAGCTCGCGCGCGGCTGCCGCCGTCCGCATTGAACCATTGAGATTGATATCGATGACCTCGGCGAACACCGCCGGATCAAGCTCGGCGCCGCGCCGGATGATGCCTGCGCAATTCACCAGCACGTCCAGCCGCGGCAGCGCGCCGACGACGCCATTCACCGCGGCCTCGTCGCGCACATCCAGCCGCTCGCAGGCTGCGCCGTGCAACGCTGCGTCGGCCCGTGCGGTGGTCACGTCGAGCTCAGTGGCACCGGTCACCGTGACCGTCGCCCCATGCTGGAGGAAGGCTGTGGCGATGCCGGCGCCGATGCCGGAGCTGCCACCCACCACCAGCACGCTGCGGCCGGCATACAGGTCGGCGCGGTAGGCGCCGGGCGCGTGCGCGTTGCTGTCCATCGTCCTATGCTCCTCAGTTCCCGATCGCGGCGCGAACCTGCGCGGCCCGCGGGATCGGCGCAACCGCCCCATATCCCTCGGTCGATAGCGCCGCTGCCACTGTAGCGTAGCGCGCGGCCGTCTCCAGGCCATCGCCTGCCACCAGCCGCGCCAGCAGAGCGCCACCAAACGTATCACCAGCGCCAGTGGCGTCCACCGGCCGGCAGGGATGCGGCGGGATGCGCACGCGGACCCGGCCATCCGTGACGTACGCGCCCTGCTCGCCCATCTTCAGCGCCACCACCGTCGCGCCCAGCCGGAGACAGAAGTCCAGTAACGCGTCGGGGTCGGTGAGGCCGCTGATCGCACTGACATCCTCCAGGCTCGGCAGGCAGATGTCGCTCAGCCGGATCAGATCGCGCATGACCGCACGGGCGCGCGCGATCGGCCACAGCTTCAGGCGCAGGTTGGTATCGAACGACACCTGCACGCCGGCGGCGCGCGCGATGTCGATCGCGGCGAAGCAGGTGTCGCAAGCCGTGTCAGAAATCGCCGCCGAGATGCCGGACAGGTGCAGGATCTTCGCCTGCGCGATGCGTTCGCGCGGCAGGTCCTGCGGCTTCATGCGGCTGGCCGCCGAGCCCTTGCGGAAGAAGCTGAATTGGTGTCCTTTCGCATCGTGGTCCACGAAGTAGACGGCGGTGAAGGCATCCGCGTCCGTTCGCACGTCGGTGTGGTCCACGCCCTCGGCCGTCCACAAATCGCGCAACATCCGGCCGTAGACGTCGTCACCCAGCGCGGACAGGTAGCCCACCTGCGCCCCCTGGCGCGCCGCGGCGATCGCGGCGTTGGATGTGTCGCCCCCGAAGCCCTGGAGGTACTGCCGGTCGCCGCCGGTCTGGTTGAACTCCACCATCGGTTCGCCCAGGGCGAGGATCTGGCTGGTCACCGCGCCGCTCCTCAGATGCGGCCGTACTTGGCCAGGCCCTTGCGCAGCGACTTCTCGGCCACGATCAGCTTGGCCTGCTCGAGTTCGCGCGAATCGATCTCCTGCGCCATCGCCAGCACTTCCTCGGCCTTTTCCTTAGGCACCACGCACACGCCGTCGATGTCGGCAACGATCAGGTCGCCCGGGTGGACGATCACGCCGCCGATGTCGACCGGCACCTGCGAGGCCACGGTCTTGTAGCGCCCGAGCGTGGTGCCGGGGCTCACCGAGCGCGCGAACACCGGGAAGTCGTAGTCGCGGCGGATCTCGGGAATGTCGCGCACGCCACCGTCGAGGATGGCACCCGCGTGGCCGTTGGCGTACGCGCCCGCGGTCATGAGACCACCCCACACGGCGACTTCGGAATCGCCGCCTGCGATGGAGATGAAGGTTTTCTTGGGTCAATCTCGGGGTTTTCCATCAGCTCACCGCATTGTGTGGATCACCGCGATGGTATCTAATATCTCAGATCTGCAATCTACGAACAAACCCTAGGACATGAACGCTCCCCTGCATGTCGAGCGGCCGCAGCTGCTCACCGATTTGGCGTACAACCGCCTGCGCGAGGGCATCGTTGCGGGCGAATTGAAGCTGGGCGAACAGGTGTCCGAGGCCCAGCTCGCCCAGCGCATGGGGATCAGCAAGACGCCGGTGCGCGAGGCGCTCGTGCGGCTCAAGATGGAAGGTTTGGTCGACATTCAGCCTCAGCGCGGCACCTTCGTCTTCAAGCTCACGCCCGAACAGGTCGGTCAGCTGTGCCGCTATCGCGCCATGATCGAAACGGCGGCCCTGCGCGAATCAGTGCGCGCCGATCGGGCCGGACTCGTCGAGCGCCTGCGTGGCCATGTCCGGGAAATGCACGAGAGCGAGGCGGCGCCGGATCTGCAGCGGCTGTCGCGCATTGACATGAACTTCCATTTCGAGTTTCTCGCGTGCTGCCCGAACCCGTACCTCCGGGCTGCCTACGAACAGATCCGCTACCAGCTAATCGCGCTGCGCCACCGGTCGCCGATCGACAACATGGTGGACAGCCACCAGGTTCTCATCGACTTGGTGGACGGCAGCGACATCGAGGCCGCGGCCCAGCAACTGCAGGCGCATGTGGTGGAGAACGAAGCGCGCTACAGCGCCGCGTGCTCCGTCTCGTGACCTGACCGGGTCGGTCTGGGTTTCGACAGCGGAGATGTCCGAAGCGTCCATGCCCTAACGAACCCACAGCACCTCAAACTGCTGTCTGATTAGCGCGACCTGTATCGACACCTCATCACCCTCGCATTTGCCCAGCATGGCAATGCCCAAAGGGGCTTCGCTGCTAATGACCTGAACGAGCTGAGTGCCGCTGACCAATTTCATGCTGCCGCCGTCCGGGCCGAGAAAGAGATGTTGCTGCCTGTCGTCGGAATCGACCAGGCAGGCCAGCGCGCCTAGCTGTATACCTTTAGTGGCGTCGTAGGGACGCGGACGGAATTGGCGCCAATTGGCCAGCGCCTCGCGGATGGCTTCGGCGCGCCGAACCAGGCCAGTGGCCAGGTAGGCGGCTTCAAGTCCCAACGTGTCGTATTTGTTTTCGGCAATGTTTTCTTCGTGAGTCGCCGTTTCATGGGCCGCCCGCAGTGCCTGTTCGGCTTGCAGCAGGCCTTCAGCGAGCTGTGTCAGCACCTGCTGTTGCAGCAAGAATTTATCCATGAGCGATTCTCCCCAGTGCACGTTGGGACTCGCACTCCAGTTCGATGGCGCGCTCCACCAGGGCGAGGCCCAAGGTGTTTAGCACCTGTTTGAAGCGCGAAGCCACGGGCGGCGCGATGGCGGCCAGGCGGGCTGCAACACGCAGCGATTCCGATTCGAGCTGCGCGTGCGGAACAACGCTCCAGGCCAGCCCCCAGGCCCGCGCGTCGCTCGCGCTGAACTCCTCTCCCAGCAGCATCAGTGCCTTGGCGCGGTGCAGGCCCACCGAAGCCGGCAGCGTGACCGTCAGCCCACCGGTGACAAACACCCCGAGCGAAGCCTCTGGCAAACGGAAGCGCGCTGAGTCAGCCGCAACGACCACATCGGCGACCATCATCCATTCGAGGCCGGCGCCCACGGTCCAGCCGTGCACGGCCGCAATTACGGGCTTGTTCAATTCCACGCCGCTCCACTATCAATTTGCTCACGGCATTCTTCCTTCAAGTAAATGCGAAACCCATGTTGCGGATTATCCTGAAGTGTGCCCAAACGAGCTCCGCTTTCGACCCTTGGCGCCCGAACGACGGGCGTCTGGTTCGTCCCCTTCGGCCTTGCAGTCGCTCAGGGCCAGATGAATGCGGCCAGTTCCTCAAAGCACTGCGCCGAATCCCAACCCCTCACGGCAATCTGTGCCCTGAGATTGCTGTAGCGATGAAGAAGCAACATTCGCAGCAGGCGCTCTCGCCATGCGCCGTCGGGCTGCACACCGTAGCCGGCAAAGAATGCCTCCTGACGATTCCGGTGCCCCGCTGCCAGAAAACACAAGGGACCCAGCCAGTCGTACTCCGCCGGTCCGATGAGCCCGTCCCCGAAGTCGTACATGCCCGCCAGGCTGCCCGCATACATCAGGTTCATGGGTGTGTACTCGCCGGTGAGGATGACGCCCACGCCATGGGGCACATCGCCGTCCAGAAACGAATCCAGTTGCGCCAGGAGATGTGATGGCAGGCCCGTGCGCGCCTGCCGGTGCCCGCATCCCATGCGCTGGCGCTGCAAAAAGGCTTCCCACTCCGGGGCGAACTCGACAAGGCCGCCCGTCGATAGTGCGTGCACCTCGGACGCGACGCGTCCGATGGCCCGCAGCACATCACACTTCGCCTGCTCGCCCAAGCCGGGCCAATGCCCGGTCAAGGGTTGCCCTGCAAGCTGGGTCATGAACAGATAGGGCCACCCATCGCGCTCACCTTGCGCGATAAGTCTGGGTGTGGGAACGCTCAGGCGGTCGTGCACCCTTTCCAGCGCAGCAGCCTCGAGCGCGAAGTGGTCACGCAGAAACGGCGGATAAAGCTTCACGACCGATTCATTGCCGACCAGCCCAACCAGCACAGTGCCCTGCGCCACGGGGGTCACCGGCGCCGACGCGTAGGTCGCCGCGATGGAAGACACCCATTCGCGCCAGCAGTCCACATCGTCGTGGATGGCGTCAAAGGCCTGGACGCTGATCTGTGCGGGAAGACGGCTGGACAACCGGGTCATCAAGGCCGGATTTTAGGACTGGCGTGCTGCTTGAGAAACTGCGCCTTGGGGTGTCTTCGCGGCTGACTCCGTGCGAGTGCTGCCGAGCCTGCCCGGAAGCAAGCGACGATGGCTGCGCAGCGCCCTGCAGATCGCGCATCCCGGCCATGGCTGGCTGGCGGCTCTGGAGTGAAATAGCGGATTCCGGGAAGTACCTGGGGCCTGGCGACTTCTGGCCCGAAAGCGGACTTCCCCATCTCCGGTGAGGCAGCGCCTAGCGTTTGACCAAGTGATAGGCCACCAGCGCATTCGCGTGACCGTGCCCGAGGCCATGCCTTGACTTCAGGAGCTGGACTAACTCCATGTGTTTGAGATCGCCGGCATCCCCCAGAACCTTGAACCAGTGATCGACTTTCTGTCCGTATTTCGTTTCGATCGACGGGAAGTACGACGCGGGACCCTTGACCTTTTCAGTTGGCTTGGACATATCACCTCAGTGTGCGCGGCCGCGCCGCTGTCCTTCTACGACGATTCAGCATCGCCGGAATCGACAGGCATTTACTGAGTCTGCCGCCAAGGAGTCTGCTTTCGACCCCAAAGCAGCCGGGAGCCACGCATCGGCCGCAACCAGCAGGCGCCCGGCGGCGAGGTCGTCCGCGATCAACGTCCGTGGAAGCCAGGCCATGCCGCGGCCGTCGAGAGCCATTGACCGCAGAACGGGCGCGAGGTGCGCAGTGAAGACGGGATGCGCAGACATGGCCTCCAGTCGTTGCCCCAGCACAGCCCGCCCCTGTTCCAGCTGCTGGCCGAGCGATATGGCAATGGCAAGGCCAACCGCAAAATATTCGCTTACGCGGCCGGTGGCTACTACTACTGAGGCCAGGATCACCGCAAGCTTCAGGATGAGATGCGCAGCTACATCGACCGGGGGTACACGGTGGTGAAATAGAAGATCGGTGGCGCATCGCTGGACGAGGACCTGCGACGCATCGACTCGATCATGGAAGTCCTGCAGGATGGGCTCGATCGCACCCATCGGTGCCGACACCCAGCGGCCGGCTAAAGCTTTTTGACGCCCGGTTCCAATCCACTGCAGGACGGTTCGGCTTATGCCAGGTGCTTGCCCACGAGACCGGTCATCTCAAACATCGTGACCTCATCTTTACCCATGATTGCCCTGAGCTTGTGGTCGCAAAGAATGTTGCGCTTGTTCTGCGGATTCTGAAGGTTGTGCTCTTTGATATATGCCCACAGCCGCTTTGTGACTTCAGTGCGCGGCACAGCATCAGAGCCGATCACGGCAGCCAGCTGAGGGCTTGGCTTCAGAGCCTTCATGAAGCCCGAGGTCTTCTTCGGTGATTCGGATTGCGTCATGGAGTCCTTCTGATTCGAAAGGAGGCAGCATACTCGACCACACACCTTCACAATCCGACTGTATTGGCATGCAGAAGATTGCTGCGCATGGTGATCTCCTCAAGAAGAAGACCTCCCGATGCTTTACGGCGGCTTTCAACCCCGGCCGACACTTCTCTTTATGGCCTGTGTACCATCGGCCGGTGGATTTCCTTCTTCTCCTGCCTGTTGCGCTGGTTGCCTTGTGGTTTGCGAGGGCCAGGCAGCAGCGACGACGCATCGCCATCTTGACCCGCTACCTGTCCGGCCACGATATTGAAAAGAATATCGAGACGCTCTCGCAGGGCTACTTGCGCGCCCTGGGCGAATCGGAACCCGGTCGCAGTGAGCAGGTCTGGGGCGTGCTGCGCGGGACCGAAGACGTACTGTGCCGGCAGGTTTGCAAGCTCGCGGAGGACTTCGCGGGCGTCGAGCCTACGGCCACGCGCGTGAGCAAGTTCCCGGTCGAAGTCCGTGGCATCGGCACGCATGCTGGCCAGCCATCGCACGTCGTACGAACAACTCGTAGGCGCAGTGTTGCCGCAGACGCGACACGAGTATCTCGGGCTGGTGGCTTGACGACGCAGGCGGCTTCTGGGGAGCCGGCAACGCGCAGGCGCGGTTCATCATTTCGGCGGTGAGCAGAACGCGCTTTGCGCATGGTGAGCTCCTCATGAAGAAGCCTCACGATGCGCTACGTCTGCTTCCGACCCAAAACGGACATACGCTAGCGCACCATTTCGGTTTGGAGACTCGGTAGCGAGGAACACCTTTCGGCAAAGCGTCACTATGCCGACATCTGAACCTTGCCGAACCTCCTGCCGTACTCGCTCTCGAGTCGCGATGCAAATGCGAGTGCCGCCGCGTTGGACGCTCTGGGTCCCGAGACTCTTAGCGGCCCTGGCTCAACGGTTACACTAATTTGACGCCCGAGGAGACGCCATCGTCGGAAACGCGAGCGGCTATTGACGTCGTGATTTAGGCTGAGGAGTTCCATGCGCAATTTCGTCCCGCCTCAATCCCGCCGGGCCCTTGGTGCTCGCGGTCAAATCAACCGCGCCATGGCTGCTCTTTGGGGCACAACGGCGCTGGCCGCCGCCCCTGCCGCATTCCTGCCAAGTCTCAGTCTGATTGTCTTAGCGCTTTGGTCCGCGCCCGCAGCCGCGGACGGTGGTGGCACCTCTCGAGGAAGCGGTGGCCAAGATAGTGCAACGGGTACCGGAGGGGAAGGCGGCTTCGGGTCAGGCGGCGGCTCCGGACATGTCAATGGGGGCAAGGGCGGCAATGGTGAGGGCATCTCGCCGGGCGGCAAGGGTGGAATAAATTATGGATATCCCGGCGAAAACGGGGCGTCCGAGCGGGATCAAATTGATAACCGATTCATAAGCGGAGCCGGAGGCGGCGGGGGAGGCACGCACGGTTATCTGGGTCAAAGGCTCGATGGAAAACTCATCGGCCGATATTCCCTCCAAGGTGGTAACGGCGGCAACGGCGGCGATGCCCCTTGGTCATATCATTTTGGCACTTGTTGTGATGGTGGGGGTGGCGGTGCCGGCGGCTTCGGTGGCGTTGTAATCGACGCAGGATTTTTGGGAGTTCTTGAACACGCTGTGACAGGCGGCAATGGAGGCAGCGGGGGGAGAGGTTATCTCGGTAGCTTTGGCGGAAGCGGTGGAACTGGGCTGGTGTTCACCAACACAGCGGAAAAAAGTTTCCGGATCAATGCGCCTGTGCGTGGCGGCGATGGCGGCACCGGCGTCGCTCGTGTTGCCGCCGGCGGTTTCCATGGTCCCAGAAATGGTCCAAGCGGAGTCGGAATAATCGGCCAGAATCTGCATATCACCATGGGCGCTAAGGGATCAGTGGCCGGCGGTCAGGGCGCAAACGCGATTGCATTCACCGGAGGCGTCAACAGCCTGACTCTTTTCGACGACAAGCGGATTTCCGGGAGTGTTCTTGCATTCAGTCGTAGCGACAGTCTCATCCTTGACAGTGGCGCCACCGACGCGTCATTCGACGCTGGTTTGCTCATTTCGAAATACATCAATTTCGGTCAGGTTATAAAGTCCGGATCAGGCACTTGGACTTTAACCGGCGAATTACGCAATCAAAAGGCCCCGGCCTTTAGCGTAAAAGAAGGACGGATCAACGTTGTCGGTCCGTATGTCGAGTTCATAGGTGACTTCTTCAACGCTGGAACCGTGTGGGTAGATGAGGGCAGCACGCTACGTCAGAACAAGGGCGTGTTCACCAACAACGGCACACTTGCAGTCGTGGCCGGCGGTCAGTTTGATGGTCGTATTGTGAATGCCGGCCGCATAAACAATGCCGGTGAATTAAAGTCCGACATCGATAACAATACGGGCGGCACGCTCTCGGGCAATGGGCGGTTCCGCAGCGTGAACAACAACGGCGGCACCATCTCACCGGGAAATTCGGTCGGGACCATTCATATCGACGGCGATCTCGATATGGAGCCAAACTCCAAGTATTACGTGGAGATCAATGGCGACAGGAGCGACCTGATCACGGTGTCCGGCACCGCCGATATTCAAAGCTCAGTATTCGAGATTGCCCGCGACACCAATACAGCATCCGCTCCGGTTTTGCCAGGCAAGACTTACACGCTGATGACGACGGGTGGCGGCCTGACAGGAACGTCTCCGGATGTCGCAATTGCCGATTTCCCGTTTCTGACATTCAACTTGTTCAGCGATGGCTTCAACGGTTACCTGACCACCGCGCGGGATGCGGGCGCGTTTGCCGAACTGGCTACGACACGCAACGAGAAGGCGGTAGCCAACGCGCTGGATTCAGCGCCGGCTACAAATCCGCTGTGGCAGCAGATGGTGGGCGCCTCCGAAGCCCATGCACGCTCTGCCTTTACCAGCCTCAGCAACGCTTCAATTCATGCGAATGCGACGGCAGTGCTTTCCGCGCAGTCGCACCACTTTCGTGACGCCGTGACTGAACAATTGCGGCATGCCTTTGCTGATAGCACGTCAGTGAAGGCGGGCAACGCGACTGCCCGTGCACCCGACGGGCCGCGGAACGCTTATGCGGTGTGGCTGCAGGGCGTGGGCAGCCGCGGTTCACTCAAGGGCGACGGCAATGCGGCGTCGACGGATCAATCGCTGGGCGGCATGATTTTCGGCATCGACTTTGCCGTCGATGACCGCTGGCGGGTGGGCCTCGCTGGAGGACACAGCCAGTCGAACTTCAAATCCCCGGACATCGCGGCATCTGGCCACAGCGACAGCTACCACGGAGCTCTTTATGGTGGCGGCCGATTCGGAGCATGGGGGCTTCGCGCCGGAGCCAGTTTCAGCCGGAACAACAACCGGACGTCACGACAAATCACCGTTGCAAACCTGGAGGGTGCCCAGCGTGGGGACTACGCCTCAAGGACAACTCAGGTGTTCGGCGAAATAGGCCACCACTTTCTATTCGCAGCGGGCCTCATCGAGCCATATGCCAGCCTCGCATTTGTCTCTGTAGATGGTGCTGTCAAGGAAGTCGGCATCGCCGCGATGACCGGATCGACAAAGCTCGAAACGATTTACTCAACACTTGGCGTGCGCGGCTCGACGCAGCTAACCGGCAGCTTGACCGCCCGTGTCGGGCTCGGTTGGCGTCATGCAATAGGCGACAAAGCGCCCGTTGCGAATCTCGCTTTTGCATCGGGTGCTGCCTTCTCGGTGGTGGGCTCGCAGATTGCACGGGACGCACTGCTTGCCGAAGCGGGCCTCGACTGGGCTGTTACTCCATCAGCCCTGCTCGGTCTTTCCTGGACAGGTCGAATTGCCGGTCATAGCCGCGACAACGCGGTCAAGGGAAACCTTACTTGGCAGTTCTAGGTAGCGATGAGATTTCCTAATGCCCGCAGCCCGCACCAGATCCCAGTGCGACGCTTACGCGTATGCGCTAACCCACACCGCCTATCCCTTCAAAATCGCCTCGACGACGGTCTGCACCTCTAACGCTTCCTGCACAGTGGCCAGGTGATGCGTGTCGCCATTCGTCATCCGCTCCACCCCCTCCAGTTGCCGTCGCAGCACGAGCGAACGCATCCGATCATTGGGCATTGCCGCTTGATCAGGCACCCACACCCCATCAACCAACCGCTCT
>JAZKFD010000075.1:0-2105 GCA_040386635.1 Pseudomonadota bacterium | reverse complement strand
AGCGCCACGGCCTGAGGATCGGTCTCGGCCAGCTTCGGGCCGCCGGACTGTGCGTGGGCGGCGGAGACGGACAGCGCAGTTGCCGCGCCGGCAACTTGCAAGATGAAAAAGCGGCGATTCGTGGGGGTCATTTTTTTAATCTCGTGGGGGTTTTGGTCGTTGCCGGAGTCTTCGCTCCAGCGATCGGGGGCGTGCTTATTGCTTCAAGACGAACGCAGCCAGCGCTTTCACCTCTTCGGGTTTCAGTGCGGCGAAAGGCGGCATCGGCACGCTGCCCCACTTGCCGACGCTGCCGCCACGGATGCTGGCCTCCAGCTTCGACTGCGCCTGCGGATCGGCCTTGTACTTTTCGGCAACGTCGTGATAGCCCGGACCGACGATCTTCTGGATCAGGCCATGGCAACTCAGGCAGGCGTTGCTCGCAAGAAGTGCCTGCACGTTGACGCTCGCGCCACTCGCTGGTGGCGTGGCCGCAGCACCCGGTGACGTTGGCGGAGCGGGCGGCGCTGGCGCGGGTGTGGAGGCGGCGATCACACTGGCGTCTGTGGCCTTCGCGGACCCGTAGGCGACCGCCAGATAGGCACCCACCTGCTTGACTTCGTCGTCACTGATCGGCGCACCGTAGGTGTGCTGCATCTTGGCCATCTCGGCGGTCCACTGCGTCTGCGTCATCCCGGGCGGCTGGTAGTTGACGTAGTCCGCCGAATGGCAGATCGCGCATTTCTGCATCGCGATGGCGTAGCCCGGCAGCTTCGACGGGCGCAGCTTCGACGTGTCGGGCAGCAGCTTGATGTCGGGCGGCGCGGCCAACGCGTTGAACGCGATCAACACGCAGCAGCCAAGAACGGCACGGGCCAAAAAAGTGGTGGTTTTCATGGCGTGTCCTCAGGCGATGGTGACCGGCGTGGACTCGACCACATGGCGGCGGTAACCTGCCGGATTCCAGTCCACCGTGGCGGGCTGGCCTTCGCCCTTCTGGTTGGTCGCACGGACCATGAGCACGGCTCGGCCCTTCTTCGCGAAGCTCACCGGCGCCCGCCATTCGCGAAACGAGAAGCGCCCCAGATCCTTGCCGAGCGTCGCCGCCTTCCAGCTCCGGCCGCCGTCGATGGAGACTTCCACCGTCTTGATGCCGGCACCGGCATCGAAGGCGATGCCCTGGAGTTCGATCGAGCGGGCGGAGGGCAGGATGCCACCGGCCTGGACGCTGGTGATGAAGCTGCGCACGGGCAGCGTCGAGATCGGCCGCGTCTTCGCCGCTGCGGAACCCGGTGCCACGCACTGGCAGTCGTTGTCGGGCACGCGGTAGGCGGTCGTCATGAACAGCGCGTCGTGACCGTCGAACACATGGTCGATGACCTCGATTTCCGAGAGGTGCTTGACCCAGTAGGTGCCGAAGTAGCCCGGCACGATGAGCTTGACCGGGTAGCCGTTGAGGAACGGAAGGTCCTTGCCGTTCATGCCCCAAGCGAGCATCGGTTCGTCCTGCAGCGCGTGTTCGATGTCCAGCGCCTTGCGAAAATCCGAGGTCGCGGGCAGCACCGGCGTGTCGAGGCCGTTGAAGGTCACCTGTCGGGCACCCGCAGCCACACCCGCCTTCTCGAGCACCTTGCGCAGCGGCACGCCGACCCAGCGGGCATTGCCCATCGCGCCATTGGCGAGCTGGGCGCCGAAGACGCGCGGCGACGAGTACCCGCGGCTGTTGCCGGAGCACTGGTTGACCGCCACCACCTCCACCGGCTCGGCCAATGCCTTCAGTTCGGCCAGCGACAGGTTCAACGGCGTGTTGACCTTTCCCTTGACGGTGAGCCGATAGGTGGCAGGGTCGACCGCCAGCGGGATGTTGGCCAGGTGGTAACGCACGAAGAAAGCGTCGTTGGCGGTGATCGGCCCTTCGTTGAAGACTGAGAACGGCGTTTCCAGATGCGGCGGCCGGGTGTGAACGCGAATCAGCGGCCGTTTTTGCGGGTACGTCACCATGGGGCGCGGTCCGTCGGCAAAGGTCACGCCTTCGCCAGTATCGCGACCAGCCGCCAGCGCGGCGAGTGGCGACGCACCCAGCGCGAGAAGACCGGCGCCCTGGACGAAGCGCCGACGGGATGGAG
>JAZKFD010000074.1:0-27505 GCA_040386635.1 Pseudomonadota bacterium | reverse complement strand
ATCTGGTATCTCCTGATTCGGTTGTGCGCGCAGCTGATCCCCTTGCGTGGCCCCCATTCGTAGCGGGCCGGGACGGCGTCTGGGAGAAAACCGGCTTGGCAGACCGGAATGGGCTTTGGGATGCCTTGGGAGACGCGAGCGCGAAACGTCTTTCGCGGGTTCGATCGCCTGCGCAATCGTATGCTCTCTATTGTACTCGTGCTTGTACCCGCGCGGCGCCCTGCCGGCTGGGTGTCAGACCGCTGCCAGCGCCGGTGCGATCGCCGCCTTGCCCAGGCCGAGCCGGTCGGGCGACACATACTGCTGCCGGTAAACCTCGAAGGGCATGGTGTCGGCCGCTTCAATGGCCTTCTGGTCCTGGATCGACTGCGCGCTCAGGGCGGCAAAACGGCTCTGCTGAGCGGCACTGAAAGGCAAGGCCAGCAATTTTTCCTTCGTGAGCAGCGACCGGGCACGGGCGAATCCGGTAAATGAGTTGTCGAACTCATTTTTCATCACCGCGAGCACGCGAGCAGAGGGCAACAGATCAGGATCGCTCACAAGAGCGTTGGCCGCACGCAACGCGTCACTGTAGTCGGTTGTGCGATGCGCCGCATCGAGTGAGGCCGCCAACGGAACAAACGCATCGAGCAGCTCTGCCGCCCAGTCGGCTAGCTGGATCTCGCCTTCGCCGCGCTCCAGCTTCAGGCCGGGCTCGCGACCGAACGCGGCCGTCCGGTGCTGGTTGCGCCCGAGTGCTGCGATTTCCTGAGGCGTATCCGCAGGGCTGTCTGACAGCAGGCAGTGCAACAAAAAGATGTCCAGCAAACGGATTTGCTGACCAGTGATCCCGATCGGTACGAATGGGTTCAGGTCGAGCAGGCGAACTTCAACATATTCGACCCCGCGTTCACGCAAGGCGTGCAAGGGACGCTCACCCGGAAAAATCACGCGCTTGGGGCGTATCGTTCCGTAGAACTCGTTCTCTATCTGCAGGAGGCTGGTCGCCAGCTGGTTGTAGTCGCCACCCGGGTTCACGATGCCGACCGCTTCATAGGCGGGATACGGCCGGGTCAAGGCTTCGTGGAGCGAGGCAGCATAACCGTCCAGGCCGTTGTAGCTGACTGCCAGGCTGGCTTGCGCTTCGCTCTGGTAGCCGAGCTTTCCCATGCGCAGCGATGTGCCGTAGGGCATGTACATGGTTCCGCTGGACAGCTGCTGCAGCTGATGATCGCGGCCTGCAACAAAACTCGAGCACACCGCAGGTGAAGCGCCAAACAGATACAGCAGCAGGAAAGCGTGGCGGCGAAAGTTGCGAATGAGCGCGAAATATTGTTCGCTCGTCACATCGGGCATCGACCAGTTGTAGTGGATGCCAGAAATGGTCTGCATGCGCCGGCCATAGCGATGCGCCAGGCCCATGCGGTACACGCTCTTGGCGCGCCCCACGTTCGACGAGCCGTAACGCCCAATCGGAATGGTCTCGTCGGCCGGAAGATTGCAAGGCATGCTCGAGACCCACATCATCTCTTCGCCGAGCGACCGGTAGGTGAACTGGTGCACCTGCATCAGTTCTTCGAGGCAGGTCTCCGGGCTTGCATGGACACCCGTGATCAGCTCAAGCTGGGCTTCGCTGTAGTCGGTGGTGATGTTCGGATGCGTGAGGGCCGATCCCAGCGCTTGCGGGTGGGGCGTCATGGCCAGCGAGCCGTCAGCCGCAGCGCGCAGGCTTTCCTTTTCGATGCCACGCCGGATGCCCTTGAGCCGATCGGGCGCAAGGACGGCGAGACGCGCCTGCAGGGTGTTCATGGGAAAAATAAGGTCTCTGGCTATGGTTACGGCCCGGAAGGTAGCACGGCCAGCAAATTTGTGCTTTACGCGAGTCCAAGGCAATTCTGCTAGGCGCGAGCCTCTACGAATTTGACCTGAATTAGGTCGTGGCTACTAGTTCGCCCTGCGCAAAATGGAAACGTTAACTCTCACAACTTTACGTCACTCCTGGAGCTACCCCCATGACAACCTCAAAGAACGCTGCCGCAGCCAAGACCGTCGTCGCCAGTGTTGGCACAACCGCCCATCAAGTCGTGGGCCTGTATCGCAAGGGCGGCAAGCGGCTTGCAACGGCCGTGGGCAAACGCTGGGACGCAGCCTTTAAGGACGCCAGCCCGAAGCTGTCCGCAGAAACGCGCAAGAACGCCGCCCACGCCCAGGAAGTCATCGGCAACTACTATGCGCGCGGCCTGGCACTGTCTGCCGGCGGCGCTGAAGTCGTGATCGACACCCTGGTCGGTGCAACCATCTCCGCTATCGACCGCGCGGCGACCTTCAAGCAGGCGTACGCGCGCAGGTCAGCCTGAAGGACGGGGGGTGGCAGAATCCGCTGACCCCATCCATAACAACGAGGAGCTTCGCCATGGCCGTGACTGTCAACATCGACCTGGGTTACGAATTCGAGGTCAACGCCAAGGCCGCAGACGTGTTCGCTGTCCTGTCGGACGTTCCCACGTCGGTCTCGCATTTTCCCAAGGTGGACAAGCTGACCGACATGGGCGACGGCGTGTACAAATGGGAGATGGAAAAGGTCGGCACCGCGCAGGTGAACATTCAGACCATCTACGCGAGCAAATACAAGAGCGACAAGGCCAGGGGCACTGTCGTATGGACGCCCGTGAAAGGCGTAGGCAATGCCCTGGTGGGCGGCCACTGGAAAATCAAGGACAACAAAAAGTCCACCGCCATCGAACTCAAGATCGAGGGTGAGATCGAACTTCCGCTGCCGGGCCTCATGAAGATGGTAGTGGCGCCCGTGGTCGAGGGCGAATTCGAAAAACTGGTGGACAAGTACATCGCCAACCTGATCAAGGCCTTCGGCGGCGAGGTCTAGTCTTTCGCCAGCAACTGGACCAGCCAGTCGTTCAGTTGCTGCACTTCCTCCATGCAGACCGAATGCGCCATCGGATACTCGTGCCATTCGAGCGGGTAGCCCAGAGCCTTGAGCATGTCGCGTGAAGCTCGGCCTCGCTCCGGAAGCACGACATTGTCGTACTGGCCATGCGCCAGAAAGATCGGGGTCATGGCATTCGCGTCGCTGCGCTCCGATGCAGTCGTTGATGCCAGTGGAAGGTAACCCGACATGCCGACGATCCCTGCCAGTCGCTCCTTATGCCGCAAGCCGGCCAGCAGCGCCATCGCGCACCCCTGTGAAAATCCGGCCAGCACGATACGGTTGGCAGGCATGCCTCGCGACTTTTGCGCCTCAAGCAACGCCTCCACCTGCTCCACCGAGCGCCTGAGCCCTGACTCGTCTTCACGTTTCACGAGGTCAGTACCCAGGATGTCATACCAGGCGCGCATGCGCATCCCGTTGTTGATCGTGACGGGTATGACAGGCGCGTGAGGAAATATAAAGCGCACAGGCCCCACCGCGGAAAGGTCAAGTTCACGGGAAATGGGGACAAAGTCGTTCCCATCAGCACCCAGCCCGTGCAGGATGATGATAGTCGCCGTCGGTTCAGGCCCGGTTTCCTGCTCGATGATTTCCAGTGCATTCATTTTGATGTTTCCTTGTCAACTGCAGCCCGCTTTATACAACCCGGCACTGTGGGCCCGAGACTTCTGACGAAGCGGCTGGCCTCATGTCCTACATGGGACTTCCTGAGCGCGCCGCACACTGGCGGCACAACATTGAAAGGATCAGGCAATGCAGGTTCAGGTAAACACCAGTAACGGGATCGAAAACACCGACACGCTCGAGCGTTGGGCCAATGAGTATCTCCAGGACGCGCTGGCTCGCTTCAAGCAGGAGATCACGCGCGTCGAGGTGCAGGTCAGCCGGGAAAACGCAAAGGGAGGTGCAGACATTCGCTGCATGATGGAAGCCCGGCTCAACGGTCACGATCCCCTGGCGGTGAATCACCATGCACCCACGCAAGACGAGGCGTTTCGCGGCGCGGCGCAGCGCCTGACCCATGCACTGGACCACGCGTTGGGCAAGCTCGATCGTCATCAGCACCGCGATCGGGAAACCATTCGCAGGGAGCCCGCGCCGGAGACTCCGCTCGGTTGATCAGACGGCATGCGGTAAAAATCCACACAAGCTCTGCCCGGGCGCGTATATTGGATTGGCGCTTCGGTGATCCCACTGCGGCGTCACGGTGACTCAACCTAATTCCAAGGAGCCTGAAGATGAGTTCAATGAAGAAAGCAACCTGCCGCGCACTGGTCGTTTCGCTGCTCGCACTGTCCTTCCAGACTGGTGCGAGCGCCGGCATGATCGGCGCCGACCAGGCCGCCATCCAGTCGGATCGCGCCACGGTCCTGAGCGTACTGAGCCGCGCCGAGACTGCTTCTCAGTTGCAATCGCAGGGAATCGATCCGCAGATGGCTCGCGAACGCGTCGCAGCCATGACCGATCAGGAAGTGCAGGCCCTGGCGCAGGACATCCACACCGCACCCGCCGGCGCAGGCGCAAGCTGGGTCGCTGTGGTCGTGATCCTTGGCCTGGTGTGGTACTTTGCCTTCCGCAAGTGATTTGAACGACGGCCGCCGCGGCGGTTTGCAGTACACAGCCCGCCTCTGCGCGGGCTTTTTCTACTGCGCTGCACTGTTGGCGCTTTCTGGCTGTGCGCAGATGGTCCCTCAAACCGTCGCACTTCGATCGGCCTGGCCCGAAGGTGTTGCTCGCACCGTCGAACTGACACAGGTGCCGTTTTTTCCGCAGGACGAATTTCAATGCGGCCCGGCCGCACTGGCGACGGTTCTGAATTACACGGGCGTGCAGGTGACTCCCGATGAACTCGCAAAAAACGTCTACCTGCCGTCCAGACAGGGCAGCTTGCAGGTCGAGATGCTCGCGGCGCCGAGGCGCCACGGGCGCATCTCCTATCAGCTGCGTCCCCAGTATGAAGATGTGTTGCGCGAAGTCGCTGCAGGCAATCCGGTCATCGTGCTGCAGGACGTGAACCCCGTTTTCACGCAGTGGCACTACGCGGTCCTCAACGGTTTCGACTATCCGTCCGGCACGCTCTACCTGCGCTCAGGTGAGAAGCGCCGCCTTGAAATGCCCTTTACAGCTTTCGAGCGTGAATGGATGGCGGGTAATCGTTGGGCGATGGTGGCGGTGGCGCCCGACAGGATTCCGGCAACTGCTGCCGAAGATGCATGGATGAATGCCGTGCTGGCAATGACGCGGGTGTCAGGCGCCGAAGCAGCAAAGACCGCCTATGCCACGGCGTTGGCGCGCTGGCCTAACAATCTCGCAGCGGCGATCGGACTCGCGAACCAGTACCACCAGGCCGGCTCGTATGGCCGTGCAATCGACGTTTTGCGCGTGGCGCAGCAGCGGCATCCGGAATCAGTGATCGTGCTGAACAATCTCGCCCAGGCCCTGACTGACGAGGGGCGTCATGCAGAGGCGCTCTCGCAGATCGACCAGGCGCTTGCAATACCCAGTCCGTTTGCTTCGGATGTACGGGCGACGCGGCAGCTTATTCTCGAGCGCATCGCCACAAAGCAAAAAGCCGGCAGCCGCCAATAGGCGAGCTCCCGGCTTTGAACTGAACCGCGCTCGCGGCGCAGTTCTTCTTAGTTGCGGTCGGCCTTGGGCATAGGAGCAGGCGCGACAGGTGCCGGCTCGGGTGCAGCGCCCATCGTGGTGGTCTCAACCACAGCGACTTGCTGGACGGGTTCAGGAGCTGGTGCAGGAGCAGCCGCAGGTTCGACATAAGCGACTTCAGCTTCGCGCTGGATCGTCGCCGTGCGAACTTCGCCCAGCTGGGTCAGAACACCGGTCTCACCCATGGGAGTGACGTGGGTGCTTTGCTGGCCTGCAGCGATGGCGTGGTGCGGCAGCAGCGGATTCGGCGGCTGGCCTTGTGCAACCGCGACGCCAAGAACAGCGACGGTCGAAACGCCGGCAACCAGGCCCGCCAGTTTGGAAAATTTGCTCATGATTAGCTCCTTCGAGTTTTCAATTGGTTAAAAGTTAGTGGTGGCCGGCTTCCTTGCCAGCTGCGTTCAGAATAGTGGCTGGCCGTTTAGAAACCGTCAGGGCCTTGCCCCATCGTCTGTCGGACGAGGGCTGCGCTGGTTGACGAGTTCAGGCTTACGCCGGATGTGCTGAGCTTTGACTTCATTTGAAGGCAATGTCGCTTCGGCGCTGGCGAGTGTCCGGACCTGCTGTTAGCCTTTGCCCAATGGAAATCAATCTCGAACGCTCCCCGGATCCGCTGCGCGCCGCGGCCACGGTGGTGATGGTGCGCGACGGCATCAATGGCCTGGAGGTGTTTCTGGTCAAGCGACACGGGCTCTCGGAAGTACTGGGTGGGGCCTACGTATTTCCGGGCGGCAAGCTCGATGAGGCCGACTCGCACCTCGACTCCCGATCGCTCCTGGACAGAACCTCCGAGGACCTGCACAGCGCATTGAACGAGCCGCAGCTCGATGCGCATGAAGCGGCCGCTCTTCATTTCGCGGCGCTACGCGAAGCCTTCGAAGAGACGAGTGTTCTCTTCGCGCATGCGGCCGACGCAGCGACCCAGTTGCAGGCATGGGAGCTGCTGCGCGAAGGACGCGGCTTCGATGAAGTGATTGCCATGATGGGCCTGCGATTGCAGGCATCGGCCCTCCGGGCCTGGTCGCGGTGGATCACGCCCGCCGTGGGCGGGGTCATCCGGAAACGGTTCGACACCCGATTTTTTCTTGCGCGCATGCCTGCAGGGCAGATCGCCCGGCACGACAACCATGAGGCGATCGACAGTGTCTGGCTGTCGCCTCGCGAGGCGCTGCGCCAATACTGGGAACGAACCATCGAGCTTGCTCCCCCACAGATCATGAGTCTGGCTCACCTCGCCCGTCACGCCAGCGCCGAAAGTGCGCTGGCAGAAGCAGCGGGCCGGCCTCCGCCGCTCATTCATCCGGAACCTCTGGCAGGAGATGGCGGGCCAGGAGAACTGGCGCCAGGCGAACGACTCATTTGTTACCCCGGCGACTGCTCTCATTCGACGCGAGAGCGCGCATTGCCCGGTCCGACCCGGCTTTACTACCGCGGGAAACGATTCGAGCCCGCTCGCGGATTCGAGGAATTCTTCAGTTAGGCCTTTAGGCAGCGACCTACATGGCGTCGAGCACCCCGCTGGCCCACGTGCGCCCGGCAGGGCGTCACACTGAATCCAGCAGCCGGGCTTCGCGCCTTAACGACAGGTATCGTGCACTCGCCTTTGCAAGCGAGCCGCGGGAACATTGTCCAGCGAGCCCGGCCGCGCTTTATTATTAACTGGCCGTCGATGATTACGGCCCCAAAAAAAAACCGGGCCGAAGCCCGGTTTTTGCTGCGCGGTCGATCAGTTGCGATCGGCGCGTGCAGTACGCATCGTGCCGCTGGAACCCGTTGTGGTGTCGGTGGTGGTCGAACCCATCGTGGCGGAGCCCGAAGTCGTGCCAGAGGTGGTGCCGGTGCTGCCCATCGTCGTGCTGGACGTCGAACCCGTCATCGGGGTCGTGCTCGATTGAGTCGCGCTGCCAGAACCTGCAGGCGTTCCCGTCGTTCCCATGGGAGTCGTCTGCGTGCTTTGCTGGCCAGCGCCAACTGCAGGATCCTTCACAGCCGCATTGGGAGGCGTGCCCTGCGCGAATGCTGCGCCTGCGACAACCAGTGCCGATGCGGTGATGATGCTCTTGAGTGTGTTGGTCATGTGAAATCCTCGAATGTGGAAAGTGAATGAATGCATGGCGGCACACCGCCAAGAAACCAACATTAGAGGGACGGAAAAAGGGCACGCGTCATCACATGGCGAGAGCATTTGTAAGACACCATCAGTCGAGCATGGACACCTACATCGAATCGGCGAAGGCGCCTTGCGGACCGCCCTCCGGCAACACATAAACCACGGCTCGACTGTGCCCCATGACCCTGGCCACAACTTTCGTGTAGAACGCCACCGGCACCACTACGCAACCCAGTGACGCGCGATTGTCCTGAACCGATGGGCTTGCCAGGCGTCGTGCCCGGTCCGCCTTCGATGTCCCGGGTCGAAGTCTGTGAATGGCAAATGCGCTGTCGTAGTCCACCCAGACAATTGCTTCACCGGTCAGGTTGATGCCTGGCGACGAAACGAAACGACCCGCAGGCGTTGTGCGCTGATGCCGTGGCACGTGTCCGAGTGTCGTGTTCCTGCCCACCTCTGGATCGACTTCGTCGCCCATCGTTTGACCCAGAAGCACGACAGAACTTCCGACGGGACGCGCAGAGGCATCGAACACATGCAGCATGGCGGCCTTCTTGTCCACGACGGCAAAGGGCATGCCGCGATGATCCGCAGTCCGCTTGATCCACTGAAGTGTGGCCTTCGCCTCAGCCGATAGGGATTGCGCCGCGGCCATGTTTGCAAACAAGCTTGCGGCAAACGCAGCAATACAAAGCGCCCTGCCCGTGCATGACATCTGGGTCCCCTGTTGTGATTGAACTCAACAGGAAACATGCTAGCAACAGATGAGCTGTATGCGACGCTTTGTAACGGTAACAATGGGCCCAAAGGCCTTTTCAGCGATCAGCGTTGCGCCACGGCAGTCGAAACATCGCGGAACCCGGCAAAAGTCTTTTCGAGTGGCCGCGTTTCTGGCAGGACGTAAACAATGGTTTGCCCCGCCTTCACGGTAGGCTGGAGCACTCGCTCGTAGAACGGTTTTGGCAAATTGATGCAGCCAAAAGAGATGCGGTTGTCCTGCGCCGTCGGCGATGCCAGGCGCTCGAGTCGGCGCTCTGCCTTGTTGTTGGCTCGAACTCGATGCATCGACACAGCAGCATCGTAGTCAACCCAGACAATGTCTTCGCCGTTGGTGTTGACACCCAACTCGGCCACGTAACGGCCTGCCGGTGTCGTTTTTTCTTCGGGCTTGACCTGAGAAAGCGGCTTGTCGCCAATACCCGGCGCCGAATCATCCCCCTGGGCCGAACCCAACAGGGCGGGGGTGTTGTTCTTCAGCCTGCCATGGCCATCAAAAACATAGACCCGAGCGTCCTTTTTATCGACGATCACGAAAGACTTCTTCTGGTTGTCCGACGCCTGCACGATCCAGTTGGCCATGCGGCGTGCGTCGCCAGACGGCTGATGCCTGCCGAAATCCGCCGTGAGGATGCGCGGCGTTGCTTCAGACGGGCCTGGAGCGGCGGTGGATTCGCCTGCTGGGGGCGCAGGATCAGCCGTCCCTGCATCGGCCTGTGCACTTGCCTGCGCATCTGTCGGTGCGGGTGCGGGTGCAGCTTGCGGAGCTTGCGCGGGCGCCGGTTGCTGCGCGGGGTTGGCGGCCGGTGCAACGGCCACAGTGGGCGCCGGAACAACCGTCGCAGGCGTTCGCGACCGCAACCAGGGCAGAGCGATGACAAGAACCAGCCCGCCCAGCAGCGCACCTTTCCAAAGAGAATCCAGAAAATCCGAACGCGGTTTTTTTTCAGGAGTCTGCCGGTCGCCTGCCACGGTACGCTCTTTCATGGGCGTTATTGCAGCGCGCAGGCCGCGTCTTCCTGGCCCCAACGCTCGATCTGCAAGGCAGGATTGGCACATTCGCAGCCGAGCGCAGAGTCGTCGTACTCGCCGCTGAACGCGTGCAGGTGAGGGACGTCCAGGTTGGACATCGAGTTGTCGGCGGCTGTGGGCTCAGAAATCATGGGACCTCCAGAAAATGGTGCATGTGGCACAGGACGCATCTTCTGGGGGACAGCTCGGCAGCGCGTTCGGCGGACCGCTCGACAGGGCGTAGGAAGGTGCCTACTGTCTCAGCCGGCGCATGCCAGACGCCACAGAGACGTCACCTCGCGACTGCGTGCGGCGTGGAGCGGATCCCCTGGGTCAGAAGCCTTGGGGTGGCGCGGCCGCGCATCGAGCTTGCCGACCACGCGCAGACCGGCAGCCGCTATCCAGGACGAAAGGTCCTGCGCGGAACGCAGCCCCAGGTGTTCCGCCAGATCGGACATGACGAGCCAGCCTTCGCCACCTGGCGTGAGATGTTGCGTCAACCCGTCCAGAAAACCGCGCAGCATGCGACTGTCCTCGTCGTACACCGCATGTTCCAGCGGTGATGTGGGCCGCGCCGGCAACCATGGCGGATTGCAGACGATGAGAGGTGCGCGCCCGGCTGGAAACAGATCGGCCTGGACCACTTCAACCGCTGGCGCAAGTCCCAGGCGCTGGATGTTGTCGCGCGCGCAGGCCAGTGCCCGGGGCGCCAGCTCGGTTCCGATCACTCGCCTGACGCCTCGGCGGGCGAGGATCGCAGCAAGAACGCCGGTACCCGTTCCGATGTCGAACGCAAGCTCCATCGACGGCAGCGGCGCAGTTGCGACCAGATCCAGGTATTCGCCGCGCACCGGCGAGAAAACCCCGTAATGCGCGTGGATCCGGTTAAGGGGCGCGGCTCCGAGCGCAGGCACGGCAACGCCCTTTTTGCGCCATTCGTGAGCGCCCACAAGCCCGAGCAATTCGCGCAAGGACGTGACACACCCCTGGCCGTCGGACGGTCCCCAGGCTTCCAGGCACGCCTGCCGCAAATCGGGGGCACGGCGTAGTGGAATGGAATAGTCGGCGGCAAGTGGCACCAGCACACTGGCGAGCAGCCGCGACCGATGGCCCTGGGCCTGGCGATGGATGTTGAACGCCTCCTGCATGTGGGTCGGGGCAGCCCTGTTGCGAGGCTTTCGGTCCGCGCGCCGGCTCATCGCCTGAACCAGGTTGCGCGCATTCTGGAAATCGCCCTGCCACAGCAACTGGGTGCCTTCGCTGGCGAGGCGCACCGCGGCGTCGGCTTTCATCGTGTCATCGGCCAGCACGACCCGCTTGGGGGGTGGCACGCCTGCTTCAGAGCGCCAGCGCGCTGAATGCGGCGCACCTTTGGCGTCCGTCCAGTGGACCCGGGGCGAATCACTCACGCAGGCGCTTTTTCGCCAGGCATGGCCTTCTTGGCGAGCATGACCACGCCCAGCACCACCGCACCGGCGATGATGCCGATCACTGCATTGAGCAGGTTTTCAACCAGCCAGCTGATGGCCGGCAAACCGTGCGCCCAAGCTTCGATCGTATGAGCAAGCGCTGGAATTCCGTGGACCAGGATGCCCCCACCGACCAGGAACATGGCTGCGGTCCCTGCAATCGACAGGAATTTCATCAGCCAGGGCGCGGCCTTGACGATGGCCCGCCCGATCGCTTGCGTGCCGCTGCTGGCGGCCTTTGTCAGGTGAAGGCCAAAGTCATCGAGCTTGACGATAGCGGCCACCAGGCCATACACGCCAATCGTCATGATGAGCGCGATGCCCACCAGAACGCCGACACGGACAGCGAACTCGCTCTGCGCCACTGTACCCAGCGTGATGGCGATGATCTCGGCTGACAGGATGAAGTCGGTACGAATCGCGCCCTTGATCTTGTCTTTTTCAACCTGAACCAGATCAACTTCGGGATTCAGGAGCGCCGTGGTGAGCTCTTCGTGATGCGCATCGTCTTCTTCCTTGCTGTGCATGATCCGGTGCGCAATCTTCTCGAATCCCTCGTAGCACAGGAAAGCGCCGCCAATCATCAGCAGCGGTGTGACAGCCCAGGGCGCAAAGGCACTGATGGCGATGGCCGCCGGCACCAGGATCGCCTTGTTGATGAACGAGCCCTTGGCCACCTTCCACACCACCGGCAGTTCCCGGTCGGCTTTGACACCCGAGACCTGCTGCGCGTTGAGCGCGAGGTCATCGCCCAGCACGCCGGCGGTTTTCTTGGCCGCAACTTTCGACAACACCGCAACGTCGTCCAGGATGGTGGCAATGTCGTCGAGTAGGGCGAGCAAGCTGGAGGCCATGGGCAGTTCCGTCCTTAAGGTGGGTTAGTTCAGTGGCCGCTTCAACCGGATTTCTTCGAGCTTCACGCCGCCCAGCACCGCCGTGCGGGCTGTGTTGAGTTCGCGCTTGAAGCCGGCAAGTTCAGCAAAGCGTATCGCGCGCTCGTTACGCAGGGGAATCCACATCGTGACCTCGATGCAGCCTTCTTCCAGGAGTCCTTCGCGCGCCGCGTCCCACAGGGCCAGGCCAGCGCCGGTTCCCCAGGCCTGCGGCTCGACGTAGAGCGCCCAGATTTCTCCGGTGGTCGGTTTCGACTTCGGGTCGCGCGAGCGGTCGTAGCCCACGAAGCCCACCAGCTGCGCACCGCTCTCGGCCACATGTACCAGCGGCTCACCGTACTCGATGGCGTCGCGCCAGAAAGCGATGCGCTTGGGCATCGGAAGAGTCTGTACGTCGGGCGCGACGGCCTCGTACGCAGCGTGCGAAGAGCTGGCGTGCACAGCGGCGATGGCCTCGGCGTCCTTGTCGTCCGCCGTGCGGACCTTGTAGCTTGTCATGGGAAATGCAGTGGAAATGAAGGCGCTGATTATCATGCGGCGCGCCGTGCGCGGCGCGAGCAGGCACCGAATGGCCTCAATCGTTGCCCGTTGTGAAGGGGCTGCGCCTGATGTACTTGTGCTCACCGTCCGCGATGGGGTCGGCCTTGGGATTGGGTTCGTGCTCGATCCGATTGGTACCCGGGTCTTCGCCGGGTTCGCGTCCCGAATCGGCGACGGCAGGCTCTGCGGGCTTCGGATCGGATTTGGTGCTCATGGGTGACTCCTTGATGACTGATCAGCCTATCCGGTGGCCGCGCCCAGAACTGTAGGACTGGTGGCATAGTCGAATACATCGTGAAGATATTGATCGCCGCCCTCATCACGGTAGCGCCGCTCCTGGCAGCGGGCGCGCCATCCGTATTCGAAGATTCCATTGCGCAGCGCACGCTGGCGTGCACGGCCTGCCACGGCAAGGAAGGACGCGCGGCTCCCGACGGGTTCTACCCCCGCATCGCGGGAAAGCCCGCCGGCTACCTGTACAACCAGCTGCTCAACTTTCGCGACGGGCGCAGGCACTACGGTCTGATGGCCCGGCTGCTCGACCCGCTTTCAGACCAGTACATACTGGAGATTGCGCAGTACTTCAGCGGGCTCGACCTGCCCTATCCGGCGCCCGCAAAAATCGATGCACCACAGGCGGTGCTGCAGCGTGGCCAGGCGCTCGCCCTGCAGGGCGATGCCAGCGCCAGGGTCCCGGCCTGCGTGCAGTGCCACGGTGACGCACTCACGGGCGTGGCACCCAACACGCCCGGGCTGCTGGGGCTGCCGCGTGATTACCTCAGCGCGCAGCTAGGCGCCTGGAAAACCGGCCAGCGCCGCGCCCACGCCCCCGACTGCATGGGCGAAATCGCCAGGCAGTTGCGCACGGAAGATGTCAACGCGGTTGCCAGCTGGCTGGCAGCTCAGCCATTGCCTGCCGACCCCAGGGCAGTTGCCGTGCTCGCCAAGCCCCCGGCCATCCAGTGTGGCAGCGCGATGCTTCCGGCGGGGAGACCCAAGCCATGAGGAAGTTTTTTGCCGCAGTCGGCTTTGCCATCCTGGCCATAGCAGCCCTTGTGATCTACCTGAACCTTCGGGGCGAAGACAAGATCCACGATGTGCCCCCTCTTGTGCCGCCGACGGGCGAAAGCGTTGCGCGGGGTGCCTATCTGGTTCGTGCGGGCAATTGCATGGCGTGCCACACCGAGCGGGGCGGCGCCCCGTTTGCAGGCGGTGCGGCCATTGAAACTCCGTTCGGTGCGGTGTTCGCGAGCAACATCACCTCCGACAAGGCGACCGGCATCGGAAACTGGAATGCCGCTGAGTTCTGGCGGGCGATGCACAACGGCCGAAGCAAGGACGGGCGCCTTCTCTATCCGGCGTTTCCCTATCCAAGCTACACCGTCGTGACGCGCGCAGACTCTGACGCGATCCATGCCTATCTGCAAACGGTGCCCGCCGTATCGCGTGTCAACAAGGCGCATCGCCTGCGCTGGCCCTACAGCACGCAGGCGGCGCTCGCGGTGTGGCGGGCGATGTACTTTTCGCCGGCAGCGCACCAGGACGACACCACCCAGACGGCGCAGTGGAATCGCGGTGCCTATCTGGTCAAGGGCCTCGGGCACTGCAGCGCCTGCCATTCGACACGCAATGCGCTGGGCGCCAGCGACCAGAAAGCCAGTCTTTCCGGTGGCCTCATCCCGATGCAGAACTGGTATGCACCGTCCCTCACATCGGCTGTCGAAGCGGGCGTGGCTGACTGGGAACCGACGCAGATCGCCAGATTGCTGCAAACCGGCGTGTCAGACCGCGGTTCGGTCACCGGGCCCATGGCCGAGGTCGTGCTCAAAAGCACGCAACACCTCACGCCGGAAGACCTGCGTGCAATGGCCGTGTACCTCAAGTCCTTACCGCAGGCGGGGCGCGCCGACCATGCGCCCGGGCCGGCCATTACACCCGCAGTGGCGGCGCGCGGCGCAAAACTTTATGAAGACAACTGCATGCAATGTCACGGCTCGCGCGGCGAAGGCATACCCGGCGCCTATCCGCCACTGGCCGGCAACCGCGCAGTGACAATGGCGGTGACAGCCAATCTTGTGCAGATCGTGCTCAACGGGGGCTATGCGCCAGCCACCGAAGGCAACCCCAGGCCCTACGGCATGCCTCCTTTTGCCACGTCGCTCGGTGATGCCGACATCGCTGCCGTGCTGAGCCATATCCGCACGTCATGGGGCAACACCGCTGGCGCCGTGAGCGAACTGGCGGTCACGCAACATCGCAGCACCGTAGGCCCCTGACGATGACGCTGCGAACGGTGGCGCTTCCTGACGATGTGCCCGGCAGGCTCTGGTTGGGCGCAATGCCGGGCCGTTTTCAGAGCTGGCCGGCGTTTCTGAACGAAGTGCGCAACCACCGGCTTGCGATGGTGGTGTGCCTCACGCCGCGCAACGAAATGGCGGAACTGGCGCCCGCCTATTCCCAGGCCGTCGGCCGGGGCGAACTGCCATTTCGCTGGCTGAATCTGCCCATGCGAAATTTTGGATTGCCGGAAGACGTGCCGTTTTTTCGGCGTGAAGTTCAGCAGATTGCGCAAGCTCTGCGACGCGGCGATTCGGTCATGCTGCACTGCGCCGCCGGCATCGGGCGCACGGGCAGCACGGCAGCATGCGTGCTGAAAGCGCTCGGCGTCGCGACGGACGATTCGCTGAAGCGGGTTCGTCAGGCGGGGTCCAACCCCGAGAACGCATTGCAATCAGGGCTGGTGGACCAGTTCTAGAAGCGGGAGCCAGGTCTCACGCGAAGGGCTTGCCGAAAACAAACAGCATCGCCACACCCACACCGATAAGGAAGTTGGCGTCGATGAGACCAGCGAGCAGGAACATCTTGACCTGCAGCGGTTCCATCATTTCGGGCTGGCGCACCGCGCCCTCGATGAATCGGCCACCCATCGTGCCGATACCGATACAGGCGCCAATGGCGCCAAGCCCCACGATAAGACCGCACGCAATCGCAATCAGGCCGTTGTCGCTCATGATGATTTACCTCCGGGAGTCAATGAACTTTTGGTGTCCCGATGGTGCAGCCAGCAGGTCATCGGGGCAATGACGCGGGAGGTAATGGGCCGGCCCGGCCCATCAGGAATGCGCGTGGATCCAGTTCGCCACGACCTCGGGCGGAGCCACTTCTGCCAGCGGCACCATGACGAAGGCGCGTTCGAACATGCGCGGGTGCGGAATCGTGAGCCGCTCGCTGTCGATGCGTGCGCTGCCATACATCAGCAGATCCAGATCGAGCGTGCGAGGGGCGTTTCGGTAGGGTCGCTCGCGGCCCGCTTCGTTTTCAATCCGCTGCAGCTGCGCCAGCAACCCGGGCGCCGTGAGCCGGGTCGAAATCCGGGCGACTGCGTTGATGTAATCCGGTCCGCTGGAATCGACCGGGGCGGTTCGATGCAGCGAAGACTGCCCCTGCAGTGTGGTCTGCGGTAGCTGGCCAAGCTCGCCGAAGGCATTGCGAACGGCCTGCGCGGCGTCGCCCAGGTTGGCACCGAGCGCCACATAGGCGGTGACGGCATCGCGCATCGAAGGCGGGGCCGTGGCCCGTTAGCCGGCAGCGCCTGCCGCGTCATCGCCACCGGACGGCGCTGCCCCGCCACCCGGCTTGCGCCGGCGGCGCCTGCGCTTTTTGGGCGCGTCGCCAGTGGATCCTTCGGGCTCCTGCCCACCTTCGCCCCGAGCGTCGGACTCGCCGCGCTCGCTTGCACGCGCCGGCGGATTCAAAGAAGAGGCCTCTGCACCTTCTGCCCGTTCAACCGGCCGTGCCGCACGCACGCGGCGCTGGCCCTTGTGCTGCTCATCGCGCAGTTGCGCCACCAGGTCTTCGCGAACCGCGTCGCTCGCCTGGCTGAATTCCTGCCACCAGTCGGCCAGCAGCACATCGACTTCGCCCGTGTCGGCGCGCAGGCGCATGAAATCGAAGGCCGCGCGAAAACGCGGCTGTTCGACCAGGCTGAAGGGCGTGGAGCCGGTGCGCTTGTCAAAACGTGGCTGCATCATCCAGATTTCGCGCATGTCGGCGCTCAGCTTGCCGCGCCCGGACACATCGCCGATCTTCGAGTTGAAGACATCGTCGATCGCATCCTGCAGTGCCGGAAATGGATGCTGCTTCGCAGCCAGCCGCGCCGCCCAGCCATCGCGCACGTCAGCCCACAGCACACAGGCCAGCAAAAAGCTCGGCGCGACCGGCTTGCTCTCGCCGACCCTCCGATCGGTGTCCTGCAATGCCGCCTTGACGAAGGGTTGCTCGGCGCGCTCGACGACGAGGTCCAGCAAGGGATAAATACCGCGCGACATGCCCAGCTCCCTGAGCTGCTCGATCGTTGCGAGCGAATGTCCCGTCTGCAGAAGCTTGAGCATCTCGTCAAACAGCCGGCTCTGCGGAACGTCGGCCAGAAGCGTCTGGCATTCGATCAGGGGTTGTGCCGTCTTCTTGTCAAGCTTGAAACCCAGCGGATTGAGCTTGGCGGCAAAACGCACGGCACGAATGATTCGCACAGGGTCTTCACGGTAACGCGTGAGCGGATCGCCGATCATGCGAATGGTGCGCTTTTTTGCATCCTTGATGCCATCGTGGTAGTCAACGACCGTTTGCGTTTCCGGGTCGTAATACATCGCGTTGATGGTGAAGTCCCGCCGCGTGGCGTCTTCTTCCTGCGGGCCCCAGACGTTGTCGCGCAGGACCCGGCCGGTGGAATCCACGGCATGCTTCATGCCCGCCAGTTCGCTCTTGCTGGTCTTTTCGTTGCCCGCCACCTGCTCGGCGGCTGCGTTGTCCATGTAGGCACGGAACGTGGAAACCTCGATCACCTCGTGCTCGCGCCCCCGGCCGTAAACCACGTGCACGATGCGAAAGCGCCGGCCGATGATGAACGCCCGCCGGAACAGCCCCTTGACCTGCTCGGGTGTCGCACTGGTGGCCACGTCGAAATCCTTGGGTCGCAAGCCCACCAGCAGGTCACGCACCGCGCCGCCGACGATGTAGGCCTCGAAGCCGGCCTCCTTCAAGGTGTGCACCACGTTAAGCGCGCGCTCGTCAACCAGCGATGGGTCGATGCCGTGCTCCTGGGGGCCCACTTCCTGGCGCTTGCCGAAATAAGGCCGGCCAGCCTTGCCGCCCGGTGTCTTGCCAAGCAGCTTGTCGATGAATTTCTTGATCATTTTTTCTGAAAGAGGTCCAGTATGCGCCAGCCATGCTCGGTAGCGACTCGGCGCAGCCGCTCATCGGGGTTGGTGGCCACCGGGTGGTCCACCTTCTCCAGGAGCGCAATGTCGTTGATGGAATCTGAATAGAACGTGGTCTCCACGCGGTCCCAGTCCCATCCGCGTCCGGCCAGCCATTGTTCCACCCTGCTGACCTTGCCTTCGCGCGCTGAAGGAATGCCCAGGATTTCACCCGTGAGCCAGCCATCATCCCCGCGGGCGAGTTCCACGGCGATCAGCTCATCCACTCCAAGGGCGCGCGCGATCGGGCGGGTGACGAATTCGTTGGTTGCGGTGACGATGACCACCGCGTCGCCGGCCCGCTGGTGCTGGCGCACCAGCGAGATCGCTTCGTTCCGAATTTCCGGGGCGATGACGGTTTCCATGAATTGCGCGTGGGCAGCCTGCGCCTGGAGGGGGCCGCGCAGGCGCACCGCCTCAATTGCGAAGCGCACGTAATCGTGGATATCGAGCGTTCCCGCCTTGTATTGCTCGAAAAACTCGTCGTTGCGGCGCTTGAATTCCACCGGGTCGGTCCACCCAATGGTCTGGGTGAAGACGCCCCAGGAATAGTCCGAGTCGATGGGCAGCAGCGTGTGGTCGAGGTCGAAAAGGGAAACTCTTGTTTTTGGAAGGCCCATGGCCCCCGATTCTAGGAGGCTGTGCGATCACTGGCTTTCCAGCATGGCCTTGATGAGCGGAATCGTGATGGCGCGCTTGGTCTCCAGCGCGTAGCCATCGAGCTGCTCGAGCAGTTGCATCAGGCTGCCCAGGTCACGCGAAAAGCGGGTGAGCATGAAGTCCATGACCTCATCGCCCAGGAATACGCCGCGTGCGTCAGCCGCCTGGCGCAGGACGGATCGGCGTTCGGGTTCGCTCAATACCTTCAGCTGGAACACGTGGCCCCATCCCAGGCGCGTGCGCAGGTCTTCGCGCAGCTTGAGGTCCGAGGGCGGCAGGGCCCCCGCGGCGAGCACGCCGCGCTGCAGCGACTGCGCATTGACGAACCAGTTGAACGCCGCATGCTGCTGCACGGCGGTGTACAGGTGCACATCGTCCATCAGCACGACGGCCCAGCGCTCGTCAAACTCGGGCGGCTCCAGCATGGATGGGTCCAGCCAGCCCGCGCGAGCGCCCTGCTGCCGCAGCGACTCCTGCACGGCTTGCAACAGGTGCGTCTTGCCGCTGGCGGCTTCACCCCACAGGTAGGTGGGTACCGGCGAGCGCGTCGGACTGCCCACCCACAGCTGCAGATGACGCAGCGCGGCGTCGTTCGGGCCGGCAAAGAAGCTCTCGAGCGTGGGTGCACGCGCCAGGCCGATATCCAGGGCAATCTGTTTCATCATCCGCTGTATAGCTTGCTGGCCATGTAGCTGGCTTGCAATCGCCGGATCGCCACCAGCAGGACAGCGCTGGCCGGCAGCGCAACCAGCACGCCCACAAAACCGAAAACCTGCCCGAATGCGAGCAGCGCAAAAATCACGGCCAGCGGATGCAGGCCGATGCGCTCACCCACCAGCCGCGGCGTGAGATAAAAGCCCTCGAAAAGCTGCCCGGTGCCGTACACCGCGGCGACCATGACAAGCGCCTTGATCGAGGCGAATTGCAGCAGGCCCGCGACCAGGGCCAGAATGAGCCCGATGCCGAATCCCACATAGGGGACGAACATCGCAAGCCCGGTGAAAACGCCGATCGGCAAGGCCAGGTCCAGACCGAACAGTGCCAGCCCAGTGCTATAAAAAACCGCCATCGTCATCATGACCAGCAACTGGCCACGCAGGTATTGACCCAGCACACCGTCGGCCTCGGAGGTAAAATCGTCGTAAGCCGGCCGCGCACGAGGGGGGACGAACTCGAGCAGGCGGGCGACAAACTGCTTCCAGTCCAGCAGCAGGTAGAACAGCGCCACCGGAATCAGCACCGCATACCCGATCACCGTGACCGCTACGCCGCCGCCCAGGCGCAGGGATGAAAACACCGATGCGACCGTGTCTTCGTAGTTGGCGCTCAGATACTTCAGCATCTGCGCCTTCAGGCTGGCCAGGTCCAGCGAGACACTGATGCCGAACTGCATCAACCAGGGGCGCAGCGATGAATCGAGCTTCTCGAATACCAGCGGCAACTGCTCGCGCATGAGCGGCACTTCCTTGACGATGATGGGAATGAGCAGCAGCACGAGGCAAAACAGCGCCAGGATCAGCAGCAGTTCGACAATGACCACCGCAATCACACGCGGCATGCGTCCCTGCCCGACGTCGTCGAGCCGGTCCACGAGCGGCGTGAGCGCATAGGCGAGCACCGCGGCTACCACGAACGGCGCCAGCACACGTCCGAGGAGGTACAGGACGACGAATGCCAGGATCGCGATGGCGGCCCAGGTGGCGGCTCGTCGCTGGCTGTGGGTGAATTGCATGAGGCCCTAAAATGTGAAGCAAATTCTATCGGGCTACACGTGACTGCAACTCCCCTCTCGTACAAAGACGCCGGCGTGGACATCGACGCTGGCGATGCACTCGTCGAGCGCATCAAGCCCCTGGCCAGAAAGACCATGCGGGACGGCGTGCTGGCCGGCATTGGCGGGTTCGGCGCGCTCTTCGAGGTGCCCAAAAAATACAGGGAGCCGGTGCTGGTCAGCGGCACGGACGGCGTGGGCACCAAGCTCAAGCTCGCATTCGAGTGGGGCATGCACGACACCGTGGGCATCGATCTGGTGGCCATGAGCGTCAACGACGTGCTGGTTCAGGGTGCCGAGCCCCTGTTTTTCCTGGATTATTTTGCCTGCGGCAAACTTGATGTGGATACGGCCGCCGCAGTGGTGGGCGGTATTGCGCGCGGCTGCGAACTCTCGGGTTGCGCGCTGATCGGCGGCGAGACCGCCGAGATGCCTGGCATGTATCCGGCTGGCGAATACGACCTTGCGGGCTTTGCAGTGGGCGCGGTCGAAAAGTCGAAAATTCTCACGGGCAGCGATGTGAAGCCGGGGGATGTGGTGCTGGGTCTGGCCTCCAGCGGCGTGCATTCCAACGGGTTTTCGCTGGTTCGCAAATGCATCGAGCGCTGCGACCCCGACCTGCCAAGGACGCTGGACGGACGGCCTTTTCGTGAGGCGGTCATGGAGCCGACGCGCCTTTACGTCAAGAGCGTGCTCGCTTCGATGGCGCTGCACCCAGTCAAGGCACTGGCTCACATCACAGGTGGCGGCCTGCTCGAAAACATCCCCCGCGTGCTGCCAGATGGCATGGCCGCTCACCTGAAAAAAGGTAGCTGGCCCCAGTCCGAACTCTTTGCCTGGCTGCAACGCACGGCAGCAATTTCGGATTTCGAGATGAATCGCACGTTCAACAACGGCATTGGCATGGTCGTCGTCGTCGATGCGCAGCACGCATCCGCGCTTGCGTCCACCCTGCGCGATGGGGGCGAGACGGTGTATGAGATCGGCGCCATTGCAGCGCGAGGTCAGGGGGCCGCAGTCGAAGTCAGCTAGGCGCTGGCGTTGCTCAAGGTCACTGGTACTTTTCGCGCCGCAGCTGCGCTACCCGCTCAGCGACGACGTCGATGTCCAGTGCGTCCTGCGCGTGAACGAGGTAAGTTTCAAGATCGATCACCGCAAGCGCCCGGTGGCCCTGCTCTGCATGCGCGAAGCCGCGATCGCGGAATTCCGCCCACGCATCCGGAAGCAGCACCACCAGGCGGTCCTGCACGGCGATCAGCCGCTGCCAGTCTTCCTGCGCCCGATGGATTTCCTTGAGGTTGCGAAGCATCCGGGCAATGATGTCTCGCGACGGAGCTGCCTGCAGATACAGGCCAAGCGGCACTTCAAACTCATCGACGAGACCGCTGCGGCGCTGGTAGGGTTCCAGCCGCTCGGCCAGTTCTTCGCGCGACAGTGACTGGCCACTGAACGGATCGATCACGACCTGACCCTTGGGCAGGTTCACCTTGACCATGAAGTGACCTGGAAAGCAGACCCCGCGCGCGTTCAGTCCAAGCCCGCCTGCCAGTTCGATCCACAGCACGGCCAGCGAAATCTGGATGCCGCGGCGCGTTCGCAGAACGACATTGATGTAGCTGTTGTCAGGGTCGCAGTAGTCGTTGACGTTGCCACCAAAATTCAGGTCCTGGAAGAAGAACTGGTTCAGCATGCGAAGACGGTGCAGCGGCGCGGCGTCGGCCGGAAGGCGCCGCTTCAGGCGCGCGAGCAGCTGATCGACATCGCCCAGCACCTGTTGCACGTCCAGATCAGGGTATTCGTCCTGCGCAATGCTCACCGCCGTTTCGAGCAGCGGAAAATCTTCATCGCTTTGCACCAGCGCACCGAAGTATTCCAGCGGCGTTGGCGCAGTCAGGTTGAGAATCATGTTTCTTTGTAATGGACCGGCCACCACGCGTCAAGCGAGCTTGCCGTGCAGACGCCGCTCAACGCGTGACGAATTGCCTGAGCTTCAGGCCGGTGGCCCAGAGCGCGGCGAAGTAAATTACTGCTGATCCTGCCAGCATGGCCGCCATCAGGCCGACGCGATGCCAGCGATTGACGCCCTCGCCCGTCCACGCGAACTGCCCGGTCCCCCACATCAGGAACACGGCGAGCAAGGCAGTTGCGGCAATCACCTGCAATGCAAATTTTCCCCAGCCCGCGGAGGGCTTGTAGCTCCCGCGCTTCATCAGCCCGCCCAGCAGCCATGCCGCATTGATCAACGCCCCGATACTGATGGACAGGGCAAGCCCGGTATGGCGCAGCCAGGGGACCAGCGCAATGTTCAGCAATTGCGTCACGATGAGAACCACGATGGCTATTCGCACTGGCGTACGCATGTCCTGACTCGCGTAGTAGCCCGGCGCCAGCACCTTGATGGCGATCAGCCCGACCAGGCCCGCTCCGTAGCCTGCCAGCGCGAGCGCAACCTGCTGCACGTCGGAAACCTTGAATGCACCGTAATGGAACAGGGTCGCGATCAATGGAACATTGAACAGCAGCAAGGCGACCGAGCTCGGCACCGCCAGCAGCACGACCAGCCGCAGCCCCCAGTCCAGCATGGCCGAATAGCGATCGGGGTCGTGCGCGGCCTTGGCACCGGCAAGCTGCGGCATCAGCACCACCCCCAGCGCCACCCCCAGCATGGCGGTCGGGAATTCCATCAGCCGGCCTGCATAGTCCAGCCAGGTGACGTTGCCCGGGCCGAGCCAGGACGCGATCTGGGTGTTGATCATCAGCGAAATCTGGGCGACTCCTACACCCAGCAACGCCGGAGCCATCATGCCGGCGACCTTGCGAACCCCCGGATCGGCCCAGGCATCGCGCAGGCGGCTCCAGCCCAGGCCGATGCGGGGCAGCAGGCCCAGGCGCTTGAGCACCGGGATCTGCACCGCCAGCTGCAGGAACCCACCCACCATCACGCCGGCCGCCATCGCAAAAATCGGCTCGATACCCATGCTCTTGAACCACGGCGCGCCCAGCCAGGCAGCCGTGATCATGGCGATATTGAGCAGTACCGGGGTTACTGCTGGCACGGCGAATCTTTTCCAGGTGTTCAGGATGCCCGCCGAGAGCGCTACGAGCGACATGAATCCGATGTAAGGAAACATCCACCGGGTCATGAAAACCGCGGCTTCGAAGCTCTGCGGGCTTTGCTTGAAGCCGCTGGCCAGCGCAAGCACCAGGAGCGGCGCGGCTGCCACGCCGATGATGCAGGTCACCAGCAAAGCCCAGGCCAGCACGGTGGCGACGCTATCAATGAGCTTGCGCGTCGCTTCCTCGCCCTCGACCTCCTTGGATTCGGCCAGCGCCGGCACGAATGCCTGGCTGAACGCGCCTTCGCCAAAAAGGCGCCGGAAGAGATTGGGAATGCGGAAAGCGACGTTGAACGCGTCGGTCATGGCGCTGGCGCCAAACGTTGCCGCCATGAGCAGGTCGCGCACCAGACCCGTCACCCGGGAGGCGAGCGTGAGAATCGAGACGGTGGAGGCGGCTTTGAAAAGAGACATGGAACAGCAGTCGAGGGCGAGTTTAAGCTGCCGGACTATAATGGTGGGCTTTGCTGGCAACATCCTCAGACACCAAGGAACTCAATCATGGCATCAGCCAAACCCAAGAAAAAGAACCCCCGCCTCGCGTCGGGCCGTAAACGTGCCCGCCAGGACGTGAAGCTGAATGCAGCAAACACGTCCCTGCGCTCCAAATACCGCACTGCCGTCAAGAACGTCGAAAAGGCCGTCGCCTCCGGTGACAAGGCCAAGGCAACCGAAGCTTTCGCCAAGGCGCAAAGCATCGTTGACATCGTCGCCGACAAGCAGATCTTCCACAAGAACAAGGCAGCTCGCGACAAGAGCCGCCTCTCGGCCCGGGTCAAGGCCCTGGTCACCGCCGCCGCCTGACGCCTCAGGCAAACAGCCCGGAGTCCTGAAGCAATCAGGATTCTGCCGTTTGAAACGGGTGCGCTGCCAGCAAAGCAAAAAGCCGTCGAAAGACGGCTTTTTTGCGTTTGGGCCCTTCGGTTCTCGCGCTACTTCGGCGCAGCGTCCGGCAACAGGCAGGCCTCGCTCACTTCCAGGTTGTTGTCCTTGGCGAAATTCAGGACGAAGTCCCACGCCATCGGCTCGACGCTGCGCAGTTCGCTATTGACGACCACGGCCTTCACGCCGCCGATGAGGGTTGGAATGCACCAGGGCGAGTAACTCAGGTGGCTGCCCGGCGTCGCGCCGCCGGGGCGAAACGAGCTCATCACGCCGGCCAGACGCTCGGCCCAATCGCTGGGTCGGAATGTCTTGCCGTCAAGGGTGCGGCCCATGATGAAGACTTCTTTGGCGCTGCTCGAAACCATGGGTAAAGGTCGGGTGGGGTGGCGACCGCGCCGAAGGGATCGCCCTCTGCTGCAGTGCACAAGTATTGTATCTTATATAAGACTTGGGACTTCCGATGAAGGACCTTGAGGCCAACCCGGCCGGGCATGGCTGTGATGCGGAATTGTCATCCACGAGCAGCAAGCCCTGTGCCTAAAATCGACCCTCAGCGGCTCAATTCGTTGAGCCGATTCATTTTGGGATACGAGAAATCCGGAGAAATCAGATGGCATTCATCGAGGCAGCGTCGCCCCACACCATGAACACCTACGGCCGCGTGCCGATCGCCCTGTCGCATGGCCAGGGCGTGCGAGTCTGGGATGTGAACGGCAAGTCGTACCTCGATGGGCTGGGCGGCATCGCGGTGAACACCCTGGGTCACAACCACCCCAGGCTGGTACCTGCCCTGCAGGATCAGGTCGCCAAGATCATCCACTCCAGCAATTACTACCATGTGCCCAACCAGGAACGTCTGGCCGCCAAGCTGGCTGAACTGTCGGGCATGACCAACGTGTTCTTCTGCTGCACCGGCCTGGAAGCGAATGAGGCAGCCCTCAAGCTGGCTCGCAAGTTCGGTCATGACAAGGGCATCGAGCGGCCCGAGATCGTGGTGTACGAAAAAGCGTTCCACGGTCGCAGCATCGCCACGCTTTCCGCAACGGGCAACGCCAAGATCCAGAAGGGGTTCGGCCCCCTGGTAGAAGGCTTCATTCGGGTGCCGGTCAACGACATGGAAGCGCTCAAGGCAGCCACCGAGGGCAACAAGAACGTCGTCGCCGTGTTCTTCGAAACGATACAGGGCGAAGGCGGCGTCAACCCGATGCGCATCGACTACCTGCAGCAGGTGCGCAAGCTGTGCGACGACCGTGACTGGCTGCTGATGATCGACGAGGTGCAGTGCGGCATGGGGCGTACCGGCAAGTGGTTCGCGCATCAGTGGGCCGGCATTGTTCCCGACGTGATGCCGCTGGCGAAGGGCCTGGGCTCCGGTGTTCCGATCGGCGCTGTGGTGGCCGGCCCCAAGGCTGCCAATATCTTCCAGCCAGGCAACCACGGCACGACCTTCGGTGGCAATCCGCTGGCGATGCGGGCAGGAATCGAAACCATCACCATCATGGAAGAAGACGGGCTGCTGGAGAACGCAGCTCGGGTCGGGGCTCACCTGAAGGGCGCTCTGGCCCGCGAAATCGGCGGCCTGAAGGGCGTGACCGAGATCCGCGGCCAGGGCCTGATGCTCGGAATCGAACTGGCAACGCCATGCGGCGTGCTCACGCAGCGCGCGGCTGACAAGGGTTTGCTGATCAGTGTCACCGCCGACAACGTGATCCGCCTGGTGCCTCCGCTGATCATGACCGAGGCCGAAGCCGACGAGCTGGTGTCGATTCTGGCGCCGCTGGTGCGGGAGTTTCTTGCGCAATGACTGCGTCCATCAAACATTACCTGCAGTTCGGCGATCTCACGGCTGACGAGTACGCGTGGATTTTCGAGCGCGCGGCCATCATCAAGACGAAGTTCAAGGCGTACGAAAAGTACCACCCGCTGGCCGACCGCACGCTGGCGATGATTTTCGAGAAGGCTTCGACACGCACGCGGGTCAGCTTTGAAGCGGGCATGTACCAGCTCGGTGGAAGCGTGGTGCACCTGACCACCGGCGACAGCCAGCTGGGCCGCGCCGAGCCGATCGAAGACAGCGCCAAGGTCATCAGCCGGATGGTTGATCTGGTCATGATCCGCACCTTTGGCCAGGACAAGATCGTCCGCTTTGCAGAACACTCGCGCGTGCCGGTGATCAACGGGCTCACCAACGAATTCCATCCCTGCCAGATCCTGGCAGACATCTTCACGTATATCGAGCAGCGCGGCTCCATCCAGGGCAAGACCGTGGCCTGGGTCGGTGACGGCAACAACATGGCCAACACCTGGTTGCAGGCCGCCGAATTGCTGGGGTTCAAGGTTCACGTGAGCACCCCCAGTGGCTACGAGGTGGACCAGGCCGTCGCCGGCCTTCGCAGCAGCGACAGCTACCAGGTGTTCAAGGACCCGATGGATGCCTGCCGCGGCGCCGACCTGGTCACGACCGACGTGTGGACCAGCATGGGCTATGAAGCCGAGAACGAAGCGCGCCGCAAGGCTTTCGTGGACTGGTGCGTGGACACCGAGATGATGGCAGTCGCCCGGCCCGACGCCTTGTTCATGCATTGCCTGCCCGCCCATCGCGGCGAAGAGGTCGAAGCCGATGTCATCGACGGTCCGCAGTCGGTGGTATGGGAAGAAGCCGAAAACCGCATGCACGCCCAGAAAGCGCTGATGGAGTACCTGCTGCTGGGCCGGGTCTAGAAACGGGCGTCAAAAATTTGATGGGACGTTGGGATAAACCGACACCATGCCAGCGCGCGCCAGCGCACACTTTTGGCATGAAACGCATCTGGGATATCTCGCCGCCCGTGTCGGCAACGTCTCCCGTCTTTCCGGGCGATACGCCCTACTCGCAGGAGTGGACCGCGACGCTGGCGCCGGGTTGTCCGGTCAACGTCAGTCGCATCAACCTTTCCCCGCACGTGGGGGCACATGCGGATGCGCCCCTGCATTACGACCCTCACGGCGCGGCGATCGGCGAGGTGGACCTTGCGGCCTATCTAGGACCGTGCCGGGTGATTCACGTCATCGGCTGCGGTCCGCTCATCATGTGGTCGCACATCGAGCACGCCACAAAAGACCTGCCGCCGCGCGTGCTGCTGCGCACCTACGCCAGGATGCCGATCGGCGACTGGGACGCGCAATTGTCTGCCTATGATCCTTCCACCATCGAGATGCTTGCGGCGCGGGGCGTGAAGCTGGTGGGCATCGACACCGCCAGCATCGATCCCGCCGAGAGCAAGACGCTCCAGAGCCATCAGGTGATCCGGCGTCTGGGCCTGCGCGTGCTGGAGAACCTGGTGCTCGATGAAATCCCCGAAGGCGACTACGAACTCATCGCCCTGCCCCTGAAACTCATGACTGCGGACGCCTCGCCGGTGCGGGCCGTGCTGCGCGAACTATGA
>JAZKFD010000073.1:0-3635 GCA_040386635.1 Pseudomonadota bacterium | reverse complement strand
CCTTCGGGCCATGTGGCCAGCGGCATCGCCAACTCGCCCAAAGACCCGGCCTAGCGCGCTGTTCGCACCGATCCGCGCGCCTCGCGCCGCGCGATCCAGAGCGTGGCGGCGCAGATCACAGCGCCACCAATGAGCGTGGTACGGCTGGGCGTTTCGGTGAACACCAGCCAGCCGAGCAGCGAAGCCCACACCAGCTCGAGAAACTTGACCGATTGCGTGGCCGAGATATCGGCGACGATGAACGACCGTGTCAGGCAGTAGTGCGCCAGCGCGCCAAGAAACCCGCACAGCAGGAATGTGAACCACTGCAGCAGCGTGGGGGCCTGCCAATAGGGCACGGCCAGCGGCAGGCTCATGAGCGTGATCGTGATCGACTGCCACACCACGATCACGCCGGGTTTCTCATAGCGCGTGAGTGCCTTGGTCAGCAGGAACGAAGCAGCAAACACGGGGGAGGACGCGAGCATGAGCAGCGACCAGCCGCCGCCGACCCCGGTGAGCTTGGGCGCGACCACGATCAGCACGCCGGCAAAGCCAATGACGGCTGCGACCCAGCGGTCCCATCGCATGCGCTCGGCGAAGAACCATGCGGCGCCCAGCATGATGAAGATAGGGCCAGTGAAACTCAGCGCCGTCGTGTCCGCAATCGTGATGTGCGGCAATGCGGCGAACCACATCACCAGGCCGAGGGTGTGTACGCCACCCCGGGTGAAGTGACCGGCAACCTTCACCGGCATGTAAGACGCCAGGCCCGCGCGGATCACCAGCGGCATCATCACGACCAGGCTGAAGAAATAGCGGAGAAACTGCGTCTGGAAGGGACTCAGCTCAAGTGCGAGCGCACGCATCATCGTGTTGAGCACGGTGAAGAGCAGTCCAGCCCCAGCCGACCAGAGCAGGCCGCGAACAACCGGGTCCAGCCGCGATGCGCGTCGATGCGCAAGCGACGCGCGGCGCACCAGCGCGTTCGGCTTTCGCCTGTTCAGCGCATGCGACTCTGGCGCCAGGCCGCGGTCACCGTCATCAACTGCCACGGCCTGTCTCCATTGCGACCAACTATAGCCCAGCGTCACCTGCGCGCCTGCAGGTTTTCTGACGCCGCGCTATATTGGAGCGGTCTTCAGGGCGGGGCGAAATTCCCCACCGGCGGTAGGCGGCGGAAGCTGCAAGCCCGCGAGCGCCGCACCGAGAAAGCAGCCACGTGTTGTCCTCTCGGTGCGGGTCAGCAGACCCAGTCCAAATCTGGGGCCGACGGTCAGAGTCCGGATGAAAGAAGATGTCGCTGCTGCTCGGGCCAGTCTTGCTGGCCCGGCGCAGCGATGTGCTGCTGCATTTCTGCTTGCGCCCTGCGCAGGCAGAAGCGCTGCGGCGTTCTTGAGCCTTGAGGCGTTTTTGTTCAACAACAGGAGCGTTTCATGTCAGTTGCCAATACAACGACCCCCCCGGTGTCCGCACACGACACCATTCCCCTGGCCGATGTCGATGACGTCATCGAGGCCATCGCAGCCGGCAAGCCGGTGCTTGTCCTGGACGACGCCGATCGCGAGAACGAGGCCGACCTCATCTGCGCGGCCGACCGCCTGAGTCCCGCCGTCATGGCGATGATGATTCGCGACGGCAGCGGCATTGTGTGCCTGTGCATACCACCGGGCAAAGCCAGCGACCTGCGCTTGAAGCCGATGGTGGAGGTGAACCGTTCGCGATTTGCGACCGCGTTCACGCAATCGATCGAAGCCTCGCATGGCGTGACGACCGGCGTGTCCGCCGTGGATCGCGTGCAGACGATTCAATGTGCACTGCGAACCACGCTGGAGCGCAGCGAGATCGTGAGTCCCGGCCACGTCTTTCCGCTGATCGCGCGTGAAGGCGGAACGCTCGAGCGCGATGGACATACGGAAGCGGCAGTGGACCTCGCGAGGCTCGCAGGTCTTACCCCCGCTGGCGTGCTGTGCGAACTGATGAACCCCGATGGCACGATGGCCCGGGGCCGCGAGGTCGCGGACTTCGCACGAATCCACGGCCTGCTTTGCACAACGGTCGCGGCCATCGCTGCCTACCGGCAGCATCACAACCGTTAACGGTTCAGGCCAGCCCGATCACCGGCTGCGGCTCGTCTGAATCGGTGACGTTCTGGCCGGGTTCGCCCGACTCCACCGCGTCGCGCTGATCGTCAGCCTGCGCTTGGCGATCGACCACGACGTGCCTGATCACCGTCACAGGAAGATTCGAGACATGGATCAGCTCGTGCGAAACCGAGCCGAGCCAGCCATCGGCAGTACCGCCCTTGCCACTGGCGCCAATGACGATCGACGTGCATCCGTAGCGCTCTGCCACATCGGCCAGCGTGTGCGCAGGATCGCCCGTCGCGACTTCGAACTCATAGTCGATGCCCGCCGAATCACACAGCTGCCGCGCGGCCTGCAGCAGGTGCTCGCCAGCGCCGGTGCCCAGGCCCGCCAATCGCTCGGGGTCCCGCACGGTCACCATTTCGTAGAACGTGGGAGGCTCCTGCACGTTGGCCAGCACGAGGCTCGCCCGCAGCCCTTCATCGCGAAGCGCGATCGCGTGGCGCACCGCGTCCAGCGATGTCTGGGAGCCGTCCACCGCAATCAGGATCTTCAGCATGACTATCTCCTGGCTCGTCCAACGGGACGCACTCACGATAGACCTGCTCGTGCGCAATGGCAAGCGCCGCCCGCGGCTCAGCGGGTGGGTATGCGCTATGGTTGCCGTTTACGCAAAGCACCAGGAGCTCAACCATGTCACTTCGCATCAACGATACGGCGCCCAACTTCAAGGCCCAGACCACGCACGGCGAGATCGATTTCCATGAGTGGATCGGCGACAAGTGGGCGGTGCTGTTCTCGCACCCGAAAGACTTCACGCCCGTCTGCACGACCGAGCTGGGCTACATGGCGAAGATAGAACCCGAGTTCACCCGGCGCGACACCAAGCTGATTGGTCTGTCGATCGACCCGGTGGACAACCACAGCCGCTGGGCTGCGGACATCGAAGAGACGCAGGGCTCGGCCGTTAACTACCCGATGATCGGCGATACCGACCTGGCGGTGGCCAAGCTGTACAACATGCTTCCGGCCGAAGAGCCCGGCTCGGCCGATGGCCGCACGGCCGCGACGAACGCCACCGTGCGCTCGGTTTTCATCATCGGCCCGGACAAGAAGATCAAGCTGATGATGACCTACCCCATGACCACGGGCCGCAACTTCGAAGAGATCCTTCGGGCGCTCGATTCCATTCAGCTCACCGCCAAGCACAAGGTCGCGACGCCTGCCAACTGGAAAGACGGCGACGACGTGATCATCGCCGGCTCGGTCACCGACGAACAGGCGAAAGACCTGTTCCCCGGCGGTTGGGTGGCGCCGAAGCCGTACCTGCGGATCGTGAAGCAGCCGGGCTGACCGGCCGCGTCGATTTGCCTGAAACGGGACGGCAGCTGAAGGCCGCGCTTGAAAAGTCGCGAAAAGCCCGTATCATTAGCACTCGCTGGAGTTGAGTGCTAACACATGAGCTCCAATCGCGTTAATAAGCGCTAACTTCGTTGGCGCTTTCAGATTTTTCCCGTTTCAAGTCAAGGAGATGCAATGAAACTTCGCCCCCTCGCCGATCGTGTGATC
>JAZKFD010000072.1:0-14263 GCA_040386635.1 Pseudomonadota bacterium | reverse complement strand
GCAAGTTCTACGACGAGTACAACGCCGTGCTCGACATGGACGCCGATTACTACCTCGAGACCATTCGCATCGTGTTCCAGGAATTCGCACTGGTAAACGGCACCTGGGATGTGATCAGTGAGTCAGGCGACCTCGAGCGCGTGAAGCCAGAAGACATCACGACCACCGCGCACTTCACCATCGAAGGCGAGCTAGACGACATCTCGGGCTCGGGGCAGACCGAGGCCGCCCATGACCTTTGCTACAACGTGCCCAAGGCGCGCCAGAAGCATCTGGAAGTCAAGGGCGCCGGCCACTACGGCATTTTCAGTGGCCGCCGCTGGCGCGACCAGGTGTACCCGCAGGTGCGCGATTTCATCCGCCAGTTTGATGAGGGTCCGCGCCTGCCGATCACGATGGAAAAGGGTGGCGACTCGAACAACGCGGTTGCGGCACCAGCCGGGCGAAAGACGCGCCGGGAAACCTCTCGCGCCTGAATACAGCGCCTGACAGCAGTGCCTAGTGCGTCAGCCATGAGCCCGCTGGCCGAGCGCATCCATGCTGCACTGCCCCAGACGCAGTGCACGCGTTGCGGCTACCCCGATTGCGCGGGCTACGCGAACGCGGTCGCCCAGGGCCAGGCCGAAATCAATCAATGTCCACCCGGCGGCGCAGAAGGCATTGACCGTCTCGCTGCCATCACGGGTCGAGAGCGGCTCGCCCTGAACCCCGGCAACGGCCTTGAAGCCGCAAGGGCGGTGGCCGTCATCGACGAGGCCTGGTGCATAGGCTGCACGCTGTGCCTGGACGTCTGCCCGACCGACGCGATCCTGGGCAGCAACAAGCTGATGCACACCATCATCGAACCTTATTGCACGGGCTGCGAGTTGTGTGTTCCCGTGTGTCCTGTCGACTGCATTTCGCTGGAAAACGTCACCGGCGAGGTGACCGGCTGGAAGGCCTGGTCGCACGCGCAGGCCGATGAGGCATTGCGGCGCTACACGCAGCGCAAGATCCGGCTGGCGCATGCCGAAAACGCCGAGCCACAAGCCGCGACGCCGGACGTGCAAGATACGGACAAAAAACGTGCCGTCATCGAAGCGGCGATGGCCAGGGCCCGCGCACGGCTCTAGCCCAGGGCGTCGTTGATCTGCTCGTTGAACTCCGCCAGCGATTGCGCGCCGCCGATTTCGCGCGGCAAGGCATCGCGAATCGAAAACACACCCCGGATACGGTGATCAGGCCCCACGATGGGCAAATGGCGGAATCCGCGCTCCAGCATGATTAGCACCGCCTCCGACACCTTCATCTCCGGCGGCACACAAATCGGATGCGGCGTCATCACCTCGCGCACCGTGGTGAGTTCGGGGTCGAGCGCCTTGGCCAGCACCCGGGTCATGAGATCCCGTTCGGTCACGATGCCCAACAGGGACTCCGGCGGCTCGATGACCAGCACGCTGCCGCATGATGACCGCGTCATCGCGCCGGCGGCTTCCCGAACGCTGGCCTGCGGGCCCAGGCTCAACACTCGCTTCTTCGGGATCGACTGGAATACGGTGCGTTCAGCCATCGCGCAAACTCCCGGTTGCAGGTAAGCAATAGTGCGCCGACGCCCGCGCTAGCGCAAGGAGGCATTGAGCTTGTCGAGCCTGGCTGCGCCTGGGCACAGCTCATCAACGCCCAGCGCATTGAGCGGCGTTGCGGTCACATTCAGGGAGGTGTGCAGATCGGTGGCCAGTGGGTCGACATAGAGCAAACCCGTCAGCACCTCGCCGCGGGAATGATGCTGCTGCATGTACGCCATGGCGGCATGGCGGTCAGTTGCATCGTAGCCTTCGTGAAGGGCACGCAGGCGCAGCAGCGAACCGTCGTGCTGCCGCACATCCACCACCTGCCCCGCCGCAATGTCCACGGTAATCTCTTCGCGGTGTGAGATGAAATCGATGCGGCTGACCGACTCGTTGTGTTCGCGGATGTAGTCGTAGCTCTTGGTGCTGCCCGGATGGTTGTTGAAGGCAACGCAAGGGCTGATCACGTCGATGAACGCAGCACCGCCGTGAGCCATGGCACCCTTGATGAGCGGCACCAGCTGCTCCTTGTTCCCGGAAAACCCGCGGCCGACATAAGTCGCGCCGAGCTGCAGTGCCATCGCGACCAGGTCAATGGCGCTGTCGCTGTTAACGACGCCTTTCTTGCTTTTGGACCCCTGGTCGGCCGTGGCCGAGAACTGGCCCTTGGTCAGCCCGTACACACCGTTGTTCTCGACGATATAAGCCATGCGGACGCCGCGGCGCATGGCATGGGCGAACTGGCCCAGGCCGATGGAGGCGGAATCACCATCACCGGAGACACCCAGATAAAGCAGGTCGCGATTGGCCAGGTTGGCGCCAGTCAGCACCGATGGCATGCGGCCGTGCACGGTGTTGAAACCGTGCGACGCGCCCAAAAAATAGTCCGGTGTCTTGGAGCTGCAACCAATGCCTGACAACTTCGCGATGCGATGCGGCTGCACATCCAGCTCCCAGCAGGCCTGGATGATGGCTGCCGAGATCGAATCGTGTCCGCAGCCCGCGCAGAGCGTCGATATCTTGCCTTCGTAATCGCGCCGCGTGTAGCCGACCTTGTTGGTCTCCAGCGAGGGGTGATGCAGCCGCGGCTTGGTGATGTAGGTCATGCGCTCTCCTTGCTCGCCTCGCTCGCCGGTTGCGCAGCAGCTGCGCGTGCGTGCTTCGTGATTGCGGCCGTGATGAAACGCGCGGTGATGGGCGTGCCGTCGAAATGGAGCACGCGAACCAGCTTGGCCGGATCGATATCAAACTCGTTGACCAGGAGCGAGCGCATCTGCGCATCGCGGTTCTGCTCGACGACGAACACTTTGTCGTGGTCGGCAATGAACTGCGCGACGCTCGGCGGAAATGGAAAGGCCTTCAGTCGCATCGCATCGAGTTGGATATCGGCTTCGTCCAGCACTTCCAGCGCCTCGTGCATCGAAGGACTGGTGGAGCCGAAATAGAGCACGCCCAGTTTGGTATGTTGCCTGGCCGAACGCAGCTCTGGCTGCGGCACCAGGGTGGCAGCGGTCGCAAATTTCTTGAGCAATCGCTCCACGTTGTAGATGTAGTCTGGCCCGCGCTCCGAGTAGCGCGCGTAGGCATCACGTGTCGTTCCGCGTGTGAAGTAGCTGCCCTTGGTCGGGTGCGTGCCGGGCAGCGTTCGCCACGGAATGCCGTCGCCATCGACATCCTTGTAGCGGCCGAAATCCATGCCCGCCTCAAGCTGCTCGGCTGTCATCACCTTGCCCCGGTCGTAACTGCGACTGTCGTCCCACGCAAAGGGCTTGCACAGGCGCTGGTTCATGCCGATATCCAGGTCGGTCATCAGGAACACCGGTGTCTGCAGGCGATCGGCCAGGTCGAGCGCGCAAGCCGCGTGCTCGAAACATTCATGCGGGTCTTGGGGGAACAGCAGCACATGCTTCGTATCGCCGTGCGAAGCGTACGCGCAAGAAAGAATGTCGGCCTGCTGCGTGCGCGTGGGCATGCCCGTCGATGGCCCCCCGCGCTGCACATTGATGATGGTGACGGGAATTTCCGCGAAGTAAGCCAGGCCGATGAACTCGGTCATCAGCGATACACCCGGACCTGAAGTGGCGGTGAACGCCCGGGCACCGTTCCATCCGGCCCCCACCACCATGCCAATCGATGCGATTTCGTCCTCGGCCTGCACGATCACAAACTTGTTCTGGCCCGTGGCCGGGTCCACGCGGAACTTGGCGCAGTACTTCTGGAAGGCTTCGGCCACAGACGAAGATGGCGTGATCGGATACCAGGCCGCAACGGTCGCGCCGCCATAGACGCATCCAAGAGCCGCCGCACTGTTGCCATCAACGAAGATCTGGTCGCCCACGCGATCGGCCCGCTTCACCCGCAGGCCGATCGGCCCGTTCAGATGCTCCAGTGCGAAGTCGCGCCCCAGATGCAGGGCCTGCACGTTCGAAGCCAGCAGCTTTTCCTTGCCTTTGTATTGCTCGCCGAAGAGCTTCTCGATGACCTCGGCTTCGATCTCCAGCAGCACGGACAGTGCCCCGACGTAGACGATGTTCTTGAACAACTGCCGCTGCCTCGGGTCGGTATAGACCGCGTTGCAGATCTCGGTGAGCGGCATGCCCAGCACATGGATGTCGTCTCGAAATTTCGAAGGCGGCATGGGACGCGTGCTGTCATAGAACAGGTAGCCACCGGGCTCCAGTTCGGCGACGTCCGCATCCCATGTCTGTGGATTCATCCCCACCATCATGTCGATGCCACCGCGCCGGCCCAGGTAGCCTTTTTCGCAGACACGCACCTCATACCAGGTCGGCAGCCCCTGGATGTTGCTCGGAAAGATGTTGCGCGGACTCACCGGAACACCCATGCGCAAGATGGCCTTGGCGAACAGCTCATTGGCACTGGCAGAGCCCGAGCCGTTGACGTTGGCGAACTTGATGACGAAGTCGTTGATGGATTCCAGGCGTTTCATGAAAGGGCCCCCACCGTTGTTTCGACATGTACCGCATCGCGCGCGCCCTCTCCTGCCGGGGTCGTCTTGAGTAGGAACTTCTGCATGTCCCAGGCTCCGGTCGGGCAGCGCTCGGCGCACAGGCCGCAATGCAGGCACACATCTTCGTCCTTGACCATGACGCGCCCTGTCTTGAGCTCACCAGACACATACAGATCCTGTGCCAGATTCAGTGCAGGCGCCTTCAGCCTGTGCCTGAGGTCCTGCTCTTCGCCATTGACCGTGAACGTGATGCAGTCCATCGGACAGATGTCCACGCAGGCATCGCACTCGATGCATGCAGGCTCGGTGAACACGGTCTGAACGTCGCAGTTCAGGCAACGGTGGGCTTCCTTGAATGCCGTCGCCGCGTCGAAGCCGAGCTCGACCTCGACCTTGATGCTGGCGAGCGCGATCTCGGCTTTTTGCCATGGCACCTTGAACCGCAAGTCGTTGGACGTGTCGTTGTCGTAGCTCCATTCGTGGATGCCCATCTTCTGCGACATCAGGTTGGTCATCGGATCGGGCCGGACCGTGACGTCCTCACCATGCAGCAATCGGTCGATCGACACGGCCGCCTCATGACCGTGCGCGACCGCCGTGATGATGTTCTTTGGCCCGTAAGCCGAATCTCCGCCGAAAAAGATATTCGGCACGGAGGACTGGAAGGCGTCCTTGCGCAGCTTGGGCAGGCCCCATTCGTCGAACTCGATGCCGCAATCGCGCTCGATCCAGGGAAAGGCGTTCTCCTGCCCCACCGCGACCAGCACCTCGTCGCATTCGAAGAACGCATCGGGCTCACCGGTCGCGACGAGCCTGCGCTTACCTTTGGCGTCGTACTCGGCCTTCACGATCTCGAAGGTCATCCCTTTGAGCACGCCCTCTTCATGGATGAACGCCTTGGGAACGTGAAAATTGATGAACGGAATTCCCTCATGCATCGCGTCTTCCTTCTCCCAGGGCGACGCTTTCATCTCGTCGAAACCGCTGCGCACGATCACCTTCACGTCTTCCCCGCCCAGACGGCGCGCCGAGCGGCAGCAGTCCATTGCCGTGTTGCCGCCACCCAGCACGATCACGCGCTTGCCAATCCTGCTGATGTGTCCGAAAGACACCGAAGATAGCCAGTCGATCCCGATATGGATGTGCGCCACCGCCTCGTTGCGGCCGGGCAGCTCCAGGTCGCGCCCGCGCGGCGCACCGCAGCCTACGAAGATGGCGTCGAAGCCCTCCGCCATCAGCGCCTTCATCGACTCGATGCGCTGCCCGCCACGAAAGTTCACGCCGAGGTTCAGGATGTAGCCGGTCTCTTCGTCGATGACCGACTCTGGCAGGCGAAACCTCGGAATCTGCGTACGGATGAAGCCGCCTGCCTTCGGGTCGCTGTCGAAAACGGTGACGTCGTAGCCGAGCGGAGCCAGATCACGCGCCACAGTCAGCGAGGCCGGTCCCGCACCAATGCATGCAATGCGCTTCCCGTATTTCGCCGCGACTTTGGGCATTCGCCCTGCCACGTCATCCTTCATGTCGGCCGTGACGCGCTTGAGCCGGCAGATCGCCACTGGCTCGGGTGAGGACGCATTCGCTTCCTCGACCCGGCTGCGACGACAGGCTGGCTCACAGGGCCTGTCGCACGTTCGGCCCAGGATGCCCGGGAATACGTTGGATACCCAGTTGATCATGTAGGCATCGCTGTAGCGGCCCTGCGCGATCATGCGGATGTATTCGGGGACCGGCGTGTGGGCCGGACAGGCGTACTGGCAGTCCACGACCTTGTGGAAATACGCCGGATCGGCGATATCGGTTCGCTGCAAAGCTTGTCTCCTCTGGCCCTGCGCGCCGCACCTCAGTGCAGAACGACGGTGGGCCAGGCCCAGTCTATGGGCCGGGAGCGGCCAGGGGACTAGTCGAAACCCCTAGGTCGCGGGCATTCGCCAAAGTTCGAAACATTGCGAAACAGGTTCTCGATTTGCGTTTTGGAGAAACTGGACAGCCAACACGCCCGGTCGGCGGGGACAATCAGCCCGCCAGACGCGCGAATGCCTGGACGACTTCGTCCGGGGCCTGAACCAGCTCGATCAGCACGCCTTCCCCGCCGATCGGGCTTTCTTCATTCCCCTTGGGGTGTACAAAGCAGATGTCGAATCCCGAGCCGCCAGTGCGAATACCGCCCGGGGCAAACCGCACGCCCTTCGCCGTGAGCCATTCAACAGCTTTCGGCAGATCGTCGATCCACAGGCCGATGTGATTGAGCGGGGTCTGGTGCACTGCCGGCTTTTTGTCCGGATCGAGCGGCTGCATCAGATCGACCTCTACGCGAAGTGGCCCTTCGCCAATCGCGCAGATATCCTCATCGACGTTTTCGCGGTCGCTTTTGAATGTGCCAGTGACTTGCAGGCCGAACATATCGACCCAAAGGTGTTGCAGCTTCACCTTGTCCAGACCACCGATGGCGATCTGCTGGATGCCCAGAACCTTGAACGGACGTTTCATGCGGGAACCCTCATTTCGTCAAAAGCCAATCGAAGATTGCGTCGTGAAACGCCCCTGATGTCGCGCAGCGACAGATCGACTGCGCGTGCCAACCAATCTACTTCCACCATGCCGTAATGGATGTCGGTCAACAGCTCGCGGATGCGATTGGGACCTGCTTCCCTGGCATCTTTCCAGGGGTGTGTCAGGCCGCTGGAGGTGACCTCGTGCAGCGGATAAGGCGTGCCCTGCGTCTCGCGGTACATCGCACCGATGTGCCGGTCGCCCGACAGAAATATGACGCCTTCTGCGCGCGTGCGCGCGATGAGCTGATACAGGCGCTGGCGCTCCAGCGGCAGATTGCCCCATCGCTCCCAGCCGTGGCCCTCGGCGATGACCTGGATACCCGAATAGATCAAGCGCACTTCGGCAGGCCGGCGCAATTGCTCTTCCAGCCAGGCCCATTGAACGTCACCCAGCATGGTCTTGGCCGGGTCCGCGTCTGGCAGGTAACGCTCCTTGCCAGGTGCGCCGCGCTGGTCGGTGACTTTCAGTGGAGAGCGGAACCAGCGCGGGTCAGGGACGATGACCTGGACGCGGCGACCTGCCTGGCCAAAAATGCGAGCGTCGTAAATGCCGCCGCGAGAGCGACGAACGTCATCGGCAGGTGCCTGAAAAAAATCGAGGAACGCGGCCTTCGATTCATTCCTGAACCTGAAATCCGCGCCACCGTCATTCGCACCGTAATCATTGTCGTCCCACACCGCCATATGCGGCACTGCCCGCCGAAAGCGCGCGAAATGCGGTTCGGCCGCTTGCAGCGCATAGGCGCTGCGCAGTGCCTCAACCGACCACTGCGGATGGTTGTAATACACGTTGTCGCCACCGAAGATATGCAGGTCCGGCCTGTCGCCGGCGATGGTGTCCCAGATTGGCTGGGCCTGCGACTGATGCGCGCACGAAGCAAACGAGATGCGGCTGACCGAGGCTGGCCAGGCAGGGGGCTTCAGGGGTTGCGGCTGCTGGGTGGCACAGCCGCCCAGGCCCAGCGCGGCAAGCCCCAGAACATCACGTCGCTGCATCGCACCGGTTCCTCAAATGAATTCGACGATCGGCTGATCAACGGTCAGGCTTTCACCCCTGGCAGCAAGCACCTTGCCGACCACACCATCGGCCGCCGCAAAAAGCACATTCTCCATCTTCATGGCCTCGATGACGGCCACGCGTTCGCCCGCCTGCACCTTCTGTCCGACTTGGACTGCAACATCTACGAGCAACCCTGGCATGGGTGAGAGTACATATCGGCTCATATCGGGCGGAGCCTTGAACGGCATCAGCGCATGCAACTCGGCGGCACGGGGCGTAAGCACGAGGGCATCGAGCCGGGCGCCGTTATGCGAGATACGGATAGCGAGCGGGTTCTTTCCCACGCCACGCTCCACCTGCGCAGCGAACGGCTTGCCATTGGACGTGCCGCGAATGCGGGCGCCACCCAGGTGCCAGTTGCTGCACAACTCGTAGCGCTTGCCGTTGGTCTCTACCACGCTCGAGCCGGACGTCGCCTGGAAATCACTGACCCTGGCGGCCTGGCGGGTGTGTTTTCCCTCATCATCCAGCTGAACCACTACGAACTCTTCACCGACGGTCAAGCCGTGGCCAGGCATCTGACCGCTGATGCCGGCAGCGCGTTGAAGATTGCGGCGATTGACGAAAGCCGCGAGCGCGGCCAGGAAATCCGGGTCGTCGTGCGTCACATCTTCCGCATGGAAGCCGTTCGCGTAGTTCTGCGAAATGAAGCCGGTGTTGAAATCGCCCGCGATGAACTTCGGATGGGCGAGAAGCGCCGCCTGGAACGGGATATTGCTGGAAATGCCGCGGATGACGAATGCGTTGAGCGCTTCACGCATCTTCGCGATGGCATCGCTGCGGTCAGTGCCATGCACAATCAGCTTGGCGATCATGGAGTCATAGAACATCGGGATCTCTCCGCCGTCCTGGACGCCGGTGTCCACGCGTACGCCCTCGCCCGTACTCGCCTGGCCGGCAAAAAGCGTCTGCTTCGGCGTCTGAAAGCGAACCAGCCTGCCGGTACTCGGCAGGAAATTCCTGAACGGATCTTCTGCATTGATCCGGCACTCCATCGCCCAGCCATCGCGCTTGACCTCGGCCTGCGTCAATGGAAGCTTTTCACCCGCAGCGACGCGAATCATCAGCTCCACCAGATCGAGCCCGGTGATGCACTCGGTCACCGGATGCTCCACCTGCAGACGCGTGTTCATCTCCAGGAAATAAAAGCTCTGGTCCTTGCCGACCACGAATTCCACGGTGCCCGCGCTTTCATACTTCACCGCCTTGGCCAGCTGCACCGCCTGCTCGCCCATCGCTTTGCGCGTGGCTTCGCTGATGAAAGGCGAAGGCGCTTCCTCGATCACCTTCTGGTGACGGCGCTGGATTGAACACTCGCGCTCGTTGAGGTAGATCACGTTGCCGTGGCTGTCGCCCAGCACCTGGATTTCGATATGGCGCGGCTCTTCAACGAACTTCTCGATGAAGACGCGGTCATCGCCGAAACTGTTTCGTGCCTCGTTGCTGCATGACGTGAAGCCTTCCAACGCTTCCTTGTCGTTGTAGGCGACCCGCAAACCCTTGCCACCACCGCCGGCTGAAGCCTTGATCATGACCGGGTAGCCAATGCCCCTGGCAATTTCGACGGCCTGCTCGGCCGAACCGATCGCTGCGTTGTAGCCAGGAATGGTGTTGACCTTTGCATCGTCGGCCAGCTTCTTGGATGCGATCTTGTCGCCCATCGCAGCGATGGAATAGTGCTTGGGTCCGATGAAGGTGATGCCCTCCTCCTCCACCTGCCGCGCGAACGCTTCGTTTTCGGAGAGAAAGCCGTAGCCCGGATGCACCGCCTGCGCGCCGGTCTGCTTGCATGCGGCAATGATCCTGTCAGCCCGGAGGTAGCTGTCGCGGCTCGCTGCAGGTCCGATGTGGACGGCTTCGTCGGCTAGTTCAACATGGTGCGCATCGCGGTCTGCGTCGGAGTAAACCGCAACCGTCTTGATGCCCATCTTGCGCGCCGTCACGATGACGCGGCAGGCGATTTCGCCTCGATTGGCTATAAGGATTTTTGTGAACATGGTTGTGTCTCTCAGAGCGGAATGTTGCCGTGTTTGCGCCACGGGTTTTCCAGCTTCTTTTCGCGAAGCATGACGAGCGAACGGCAGATGCGCCGGCGCGTTTCGTGCGGAAGAATCACATCGTCGATGAAACCGCGCGCGCCTGCAATGAACGGATTGGCGAAACGCGCCTTGTACTCCGCCTCGCGGGCAGCGAGCTTGGCCGGATCGCCTTTATCTTCGCGGAAGATGATCTCCACCGCACCCTTCGCGCCCATCACCGCAATCTCGGCTTGCGGCCACGCGAAATTCACGTCGCCGCGAAGATGCTTGGAACTCATCACGTCGTAGGCGCCGCCATAAGCCTTGCGCGTAATCACCGTGATCTTCGGGACCGTGCACTCGGCATAGGCATAAAGCAGCTTCGCACCGTGCTTGATGATTCCGCCATATTCCTGACTCGTGCCCGGCATAAAACCCGGCACATCCACGAAGGTGATGACTGGAATATTGAACGCGTCGCAAAACCGCACGAAACGCGCCGCCTTGATCGAACTCTTGATATCAAGGCAACCTGCCAGCACCAGCGGCTGGTTCGCGACGATGCCTACAGTCTGGCCCTCCATGCGGGCGAAGCCGATGACGATGTTCTTTGCGTACTCCGGTTGCAGCTCGAAGAAGTCGCCATCGTCTACCGTCTTGGTGATCAGCTCCTTGATGTCGTAAGGCTTGTTCGGGTTGTCGGGCACGAGCGTGTCGAGCGACATGTCCATGCGATCGGCCGGATCGTTGCTCGGACGTACGGGCGCCTTTTCGCGATTGTTGAGCGGCAGGTAGTTGTAGAGACGGCGCAGCATCAAAAGCGCTTCGACATCATTTTCAAAAGCAAGATCGGCCACACCACTGCGGGTGGTGTGTGTCACTGCGCCGCCAAGTTCCTCGGCCGTCACCTCCTCATGCGTCACCGTCTTGACCACCTCCGGCCCCGTCACGAACATGTACGAGCTGTCCTTGACCATGAAGATGAAGTCGGTCATTGCGGGTGAATACACAGCGCCGCCCGCGCAGGGGCCCATCACCATGCTGATCTGCGGAACGACGCCGGAAGCCAGCACGTTCTTCTGGAACACATCGGCATAGCCGCCCAGGGAGGCCACGCCTTCCTGGATGCGCGCCCCGCCCGAATCGTTCAGGCCGATCACCGGTGCGCCAACCTTCATCGCCTGGTCCATCACCTTGCAGATCTTTTCGGCATGCGCTTCGGACAAGGCACCGCCGAACACCGTGAAGTCCTGGCTGAATACGAAGACCAGGCGGCCGTTGATCATTCCGTAGCCGGTTACTACGCCATCGCCGGGGATCTTTGTGTTTTCCATGCCGAAGTCGGTGCAGCGATGTTCGACGAACATGTCCCATTCTTCGAAAGTGCCTTCGTCCAGCAGCAGTTCAAGCCGCTCTCTCGCGGTGAGCTTGCCCTTCTTGTGCTGCGCGTCGATGCGCCTGGGGCCTCCGCCCTGGCGCGCGGCCTCGCGCTTTTTCTCAAGTTGTTCGAGGATGTCATGCATCGGGTGGTTCTCCGTGAAAAGCGTTGAGCAGGCGCCGCGCCGCTGTCGAAGGAGCAAGCCGCCCCTCGTCAACGTCGCGCGTCATCGTGGCGAGAATGGCCTGCACTGCGGGTGCCTGCCGAAATGATTGCTTGAGGCCCGCGTCGATGCGCTGCCACATCCAGGCGAGCGCCTGATGGCGGCGCCGGGCGTCCAGGCGCCCGTTGGCGGTCTGCGATTGGCGAAAGCGGGTGACTTCGCCCCAGAAGGCGTCCAGGCCGGTGCCGTTGAGTGCGCTGAGCTGCAGCACGGTGGGCGACCAGGCCTGCTCGCGCCCTTGCTGCGAATAGATTCGCATCGCGCTGGTGATTTGTGCCCTGGCCCGCGTGGCGGCATCTTCATCCAGATCGGACTTGTTGATCACGACGAGGTCGGCAATCTCCATCACGCCCTTCTTGATGGCCTGCAGGTCGTCGCCAGCATTGGGCAACTGCATCAACACGAACATGTCGGTCATGCCGGCCACTGCAATCTCGCTTTGCCCCACGCCAACCGTCTCGACAATCACCATGTCATAGCCCGCCGCTTCGCAGACCAGCATCGCTTCGCGCGTCTTTTCAGCGACGCCACCCAGCGTTCCGCTCGAGGGACTGGGGCGAATGAAGGCACGTTCATCGACCGACAGCTTCTCCATGCGCGTCTTGTCGCCCAGGATGGAGCCGCCCGAAACCGTGCTTGATGGATCGATGGTGAGAACCGCCACACGATGGCCCTGCTCGATAAGGAACAGACCCAGCGCCTCGATGAATGTGCTCTTTCCAACTCCTGGAACACCGCTGATCCCCAGGCGCAGCGACTTGCCGGTGTGAGGCAGCAATGCGGTGAGAAGCTCGTCGCCCTGCGCGCGATGATCACTGCGCGTGGATTCAAGCAGCGTGATGGACTTGGCGATCGCCCGCCTCTGCACGGCGCCGCGCCCTGTCACGACCTGATCGGCCAGGCATGCGCTGGACGTCTGTGGCGTGGGTGTCACAGCAGGGCGCCCGCCAACAAGCCAACGCCCGAGGACATCAAACCCCAGCTCATCTGGTGCCCAACGCCTTGCGAATCTGCTCCAGCACATCCTTCGCGCTCGCCGGGATCGGCGTTCCCGGGCCGTAGATGCCCTTTACGCCGGCGTTGTAGAGGAACTCATAATCCTGTTGCGGAACCACGCCACCCACAAAAACGATGATGTCGTCAGCGCCCTGCTTTTTCAGCTCGGCGATGATCTCGGGGACCAGCGTCTTGTGACCGGCTGCCAGCGTCGATACGCCTACCGCATGCACGTCGTTTTCGATCGCCTGCCGCGCGCACTCCTGGGGCGTCTGGAACAAGGGGCCGATGTCAACGTCAAAGCCCAGATCGGCAAATGCCGTCGCCACCACCTTGGCGCCCCGGTCATGGCCATCCTGTCCCAGCTTGGAGATCATCACGCGTGGACGACGTCCATGCTCGTCGGCGAACATGGCAATCTCCTCCTTCAATTTGTCCCAGCCCTCGGCCGAGTCATAAGCTGCTGCATACACACCAGTCACCTTTTGCGTATCGGCGCGATGGCGCCCGTAAACTTTTTCAAGCGCCTCTGAAATCTCACCGACTGTCGCGCGAAGCCGCACGGCATTCACCGACAGCTCCAGCAGATTGCCATTGCCGTCATGCGCGGCTGCGGTCAACGCATCCAGGGCGGCCTGCACACCAGCAGCATCGCGCGACGACCGTATCTGCGCGAGCCGGGCGATCTGCTGATCACGCACCATGACGTTGTCCACATCGCGGATCTCGACCGGATCGGCCTTGTCCAGCTTGTACTTGTTGACACCCACGATCACGTCCAGCCCGGAGTCGATGCGCGCCTGCTTTTCGGCCGCCGCCGCCTCGATCTTGAGCTTCGCCCAACCCGAATCGACAGCGCGCGTCATGCCGCCCATCGCCTCGACTTCTTCGATGATCTTCCACGCTGCATCGGCCATGTCCTGCGTCAGCTTCTCCATCATGTAGCTGCCCGCCCAGGGGTCGATCACGTTTGTGATGTGCGACTCTTCCTGGAGGATCAACTGTGTGTTGCGGGCGATGCGGGCCGAGAACTCGGTAGGCAGTGCGATGGCTTCGTCAAACGAATTGGTGTGCAGGGACTGAGTGCCGCCGAAGACCGCAGCCATTGCTTCGATGGTCGTGCGCACGATGTTGTTGTACGGGTCCTGCTCGGTGAGCGACCAGCCCGACGTCTGGCAGTGCGTGCGAAGCATCAGGCTCTTGGGACTTTTCGCATTGAAGCCCTTCATGATCCGCCACCACAGAAGACGTGCGGCGCGCATCTTGGCCACTTCCAGATAGAAGTTCATCCCGATGGCCCAGAAGAACGAGAGCCGTCCGGCGAATTCATCCACATCCAGTCCCTTGCCCAGGGCCGTCTTCACATACTCCTTGCCGTCCGCCAGCGTGAATGCAAGCTCCAGCGCCTGGTTGGCACCGGCTTCCTGCATGTGATAGCCCGAGATGGAAATCGAGTTGAATTTCGGCATCTTCTTTGCCGTGTACTCGATGATGTCGCCGATGATCCGCATGCTC
>JAZKFD010000071.1:0-7885 GCA_040386635.1 Pseudomonadota bacterium | reverse complement strand
CGAATTCATGAGCCACCTGGCCAACATCGGCGACGCCAAGACGCTGGTGATCCACCCGGCTTCAACCACGCATCGGCAATTGAGTGAAGACGAGTTGCAGCGCGCAGGTGTGCGGCCCGACATGATTCGCCTGTCGGTCGGCATCGAAGACGCGGCCGACATCCTGTGGGATGTGGACCAGGCGCTGCGCAAGGCCGTGCGCTGAGGCGCGGAAAATTTAGCGCCTGGACAGCCAGAAGAACAATCCGGGAATCGCCTGGCGCTGATCTTCGCGGATCGGATGCTCCTGGATCGCGGCGATGTCAAAGCCACTCAAAGCGGCAAGCCGCTCGATGTACCCCCGTGAATGCGCATAACGCAGGCTCGCGCGCAGTGCCATGTCCTGCCGGGCCTCCTTCTCAAGCGAAAAGCAGAAGATCCCGCCAGACCTGATTGCATGCGCTGCGCCTTCGAATATCGCCTCGAGTGCGCCTATATAAATAAACACGTCCGCTGCCACGATCAGGTCATAGCGCCCGGGCGCCACGCGCAGAAATTGCGCCGCATCGGCCGCCTGGACGTGGTCATACACGCCTCGCTCCCGCGCGCGCGCAACCATGTTCTCCGACAAGTCCACGCCATCGATGTGCGCCGCGAGCGGTCTCAGCCTGGCGCCGCACAGACCGGTACCGCAGCCCAGGTCCAGCGCATGCTCGAACTGCCGGCTCATCTGCGCCAGCCGCGCCACGAGGATTTCCGGCGCCCGATAGTTCAGTACCTCCACCAGATGCTCTTCGAATCCGTCGGCATACCCGTCGAACAGGCCCTGCACGTAGGCCGCCGGGGGGCTGGGCGGGGCGCTGCCGCCTTCGATTGCAGCCAGGTAATACCGGTTCAGTTCCCCGTCCGACCCCAGCGCGATGGCCTGTCGATAGGCGATTGCCGCTTCATCGGCCCGTCCTCGTTCACGCAGCAGGGTGCCTTTCAGACTCCAGGCGCTGCCGCGTGATGCGTCAATCGCCAGGAGCCGGTCCACATCGGCGAGTGCTTCGCGAGCCTGCCCCAACTCTGCCAGCGCAGTCGCCCGATGGCCGAGCGCTTCGACGTTGTCCGGCTCCTGAGCCAAGACCTCGGACAGCAACTGCTGGGCCTGCGCGAACTTGCCGAGCTTGAGCCGGGTGGCCCCCAGGTTCAGCAGCGTGGATAACCGCCCCGGCAAAAGCGCCAGTGACGCTTCGAATTGAAGTTCGGCCTCCTGAAGACGCCCCGCCCCGTAGTGCGACACCCCGGCCATGAAAAAATCGCGCGCCTGCGCCATGTTGGAATCCATCGCGCCGATCATAGGCAAGGCCCGGCTCGCGACAATCAGGTCCTGCGACAATCGGGGCATGAATTTCGCCCCCCTGCGCAATGACAGTTTCCTGCGCGCGTGCCAGCGCCTGTCCACCCCCCACACCCCCATCTGGCTGATGCGCCAGGCCGGGCGATACCTTCCAGAGTACCGCGCCACGCGGGCGAAGGCCGGCAGTTTCATGGGTCTGGCTACCAATGTTGATTACGCCACCGAGGTCACGCTGCAGCCGCTCGCGCGCTACGACCTTGACGCGGCCATCCTGTTCTCGGACATCCTGACCATTCCCGACGCCATGGGACTGGGGCTGAGCTTTGCGCTGGGCGAAGGCCCCAAATTCGAGCGGCAGGTTCGCGATGAGGCGGCCGTTGCCGCGTTGGCCGTGCCCGATATGGACAAGCTGCGCTACGTGTTCGACGCGGTCACATCGATTCGCAAGGCGCTCGATGGCCGCGTGCCACTCATCGGCTTTTCGGGAAGCCCCTGGACGCTCGCCTGCTACATGGTCGAAGGCGCCGGGTCCGACGATTACCGGCTCGTCAAGACCATGCTCTACAGCAGGCCTGACCTGATGCATCGCATGCTGCAGATCAACGCCGACTCGGTCGCCGCCTATCTCAATGCGCAGATCGAAGCGGGGGCGCAAGCGGTGATGATCTTCGACAGCTGGGGCGGCGTGCTGGCCGATGGCGCGTTCCAGGAATTCAGCTTGGCCTACACCGCGCAGGTGCTATCAAAATTGAAGCGCGCACACGACGGTGCGGTGATACCCCGTATCGTCTTTACCAAGGGCGGCGGGCTCTGGCTGCAGCAAATGGGCGCGCTCGACTGTGAGGTGCTCGGACTGGACTGGACCATGAACCTGGCCACCGCGCGCGCCGCGGTCGGCAGCAGCAAGGCGCTGCAGGGCAATATCGATCCCAACGTGCTTTTTGCCGGGCCCGATCAGGTGGCCACGGAAGCGATCAAGGTGCTGCAGAGCTTCGGCGCACCGCACATGGGCGATGGCGAGGGGCCAACCCATATCTTCAACCTGGGCCACGGCATCAGCCAGCACACGCCTCCTGACAATGTGAAGGTGCTTGTGGACGCGGTTCACGCGCATTCAAGACAAATGCGCCAAGCGCGTTAATCGCAAGATTCGGGTCGAAGTCATCAGGGAGTTCCCTAGCTGTCTAGGTTCGCTAAAAATCTGTCGGTGGGACTTATGCACAAAAACAGGCGAGCGGGGGCGCTTTCCACGGGACAATTGCTACAAAACCCATAGCGCTCGTAAGTCGTTGATTTTTAAGGGTTTCGATTCGCGCGAATTTTGGCGCAATGAACGCCAAGCCCTTGATTTTTCAGGCACTCCGGACCATCCCCACATTTCTATCAACAAAGTTATCCACACAACTGGCGCGCAACCCGCAAAGAGCTTCTAAATCAAAGACTTAAAGCTGATTCCTGAACCTGAACTCAAGACTTCGCTGCCAAGCAGAGCCTTAATGACCTTTAGTCTTGCCGTCGTTGTCCCCACGCCTGCCCACAGTTCGGTCAGCGGACCGCTGAGCTACCAAAGTGAGTTGCCACTTGCGCCGGGAACGATGGTGCGGGTGCCGCTGGGTCGTCGCGAGGTTCTGGGTGTTGTCTGGGACAACGAGCCACAGGCCGAAAGCACGCGTCCAGCCACTGAAAACAAGCAGATTGCGGGCGTCCTGGACGGCCTGATGCCACTCTCACCACAGTGGAGGCAACTGGTCACGTTTTCATCCAGGTACTATCAACGCGGTCTGGGGGAGGTCGCCCTGGCCGCCTTGCCGCCCCAACTGCGAGACCTGAACGCCCTGCAGCTGGCGCGGCGTCTGAGGCGAGGTCGGTTGGACGACTCCAGTCAGACTGCCGCAGGTCCGACGCTGACGGCGGAGCAGGCCGAGGCCCTCTCACTATTCGACTCGCAGCCGGGCCCATTTCTGCTGTTCGGCGCGACGGGCAGTGGCAAGACGGAGGTGTACCTCCAGGCGGTGGCGTCCCTCCTGTCGCGCGAGCCGGACGCACAGGCGCTGGTCATGGTGCCCGAGATCAACCTCACGCCGCAGTTGCAGGCACGCTTCATCGCGCGATTCGGCGAAGCCAATGTGGTTGCAATGAACAGCGGCATGACCAATCCCCAGCGACTGAAGAGTTGGCTCTCCGCCCACAACGGCGACGCGCGCATCGTGCTTGGCACACGCATGGCGGTGTTCGCCTCGATGCCCCGGCTTCGCCTGATCGTTGTCGATGAGGAGCACGATCCGAGCTACAAGCAGCAGGAGGGCGCGCGCTATTCAGCCCGCGATCTCGCTGTGCTTCGCGGCAAGCAGGAGGGAGCGAAGGTGCTTTTAGGCTCGGCCACACCGTCGCTCGAAAGTTGGCACGCCACCGAAACGGGCAAGTACCAGCGCCTGGTCATGGCAGCACGCGTGGGCGAATCGGGCGGATTTCCTTCGGTGCGCCTGGTGGATATGAACCTGCAGCCCAGGCGCGCGGTGTTCTCGGTTCAGTTGCTGGACGCAATCCAGGAGCGTGTGGCGCGAGGCGAGCAGTCGCTGATCTTCCTGAACCGGCGCGGTTATGCGCCCGTGCTGTCCTGCACCTCGTGCGAATGGAAAAGCGAATGCCCGAACTGCAGTGCTTATCGCGTCTTCCACAAGATCGACCGCACGCTGCGCTGCCATCACTGCGGCTTCACCGAGCCGGTTCCCCGCGCATGCCCGGAATGCGGCAATGTGGATATCGCGGCCGTGGGCCGTGGCACCGAGCGGCTCGAGGAAAACCTGGCCCAGCTGCTTGAACCCATCAAACGCCCCAACGGCGAACCAGTGCGAGTCTCGCGAATGGATGCCGACAGCACGCGCCTGAAGGGCGCGCTCGAGCATCAGCTGGCGCGGGTGCACGCGGGTGAAGTCGATGTGCTGGTCGGCACGCAGATGGTGACCAAAGGGCATGACTTTCGCGGCATCACCCTGGTCGCGGCGCTCAACGCCGATTCGGCGCTGTTTTCCAGTGACTTTCGTGCGCCAGAGCGGCTATTTTCCCTGCTGATGCAAGCGGCCGGCCGCGCAGGACGCGACGCAGCGCAGGCATCGGCCAGCCAGATGTGGGTGCAGACCTTCCACCCCCGCCACCCGCTGTTCACCGCCTTGCGCGCGCACGACTACCCAGCATTCGCCGCGCAACAACTCAAGGAGCGGGAACAGGCCGGCATGCCGCCCTTTGGCTACCAGGCCCTGCTTCGCGCCGACGCCCGCACGCAGGAAGCAGCGCAGGCATTCCTGCAGGCGGCAGCGGTGCAGGCGAAAGACGTCCCGGACGCAGACCGGGTCATGCTCTATCCCCCCGTCCCGCTCACCATCCAGCGCGTGGCGAATGTCGAACGTGCCCAGATGCTCGTTGAAAGTGGATCCCGGGTGGCCCTGCAACGGTTTCTCGCCGCGTGGCAGCCGGTCTTGCACGCAACAAAAGAAAAGGGCCTGATCCGCTGGGCCATTGACGTGGACCCGCTGATCATCTGAATTTACTCGCTCTCCTCCAGGGGGCGACCCAGGGCGGGGGCGGCGCCTTTCAACGCCAGCGCCTTTTCATAAAGCACATTCTTCGACTCCCCCGAAATCTCGGCCGCCAGCTTCACAGCCGTCTTTAACGGCAATTCTTTCATCAGCAGCGCCAACACACGCAGCCCCTCGCCATCGGCCTTCGCCTGCGGCGCAGGATGCAGCACCAGCGCGAATTCACCACGGGTGCGCGACGAATCCGCGCCGAGCCAGGCCGCAAAGTCCGCGCAAGAAACCGCGACCACCTGCTCGAATTGCTTAGTCAACTCGCGCCCCACCGTTACCGGCCGCGCACCGAGCACAGCCAGGGATTTGGCCAGCGCCTCGATTCGATGCGGTGCCTCCAGAATGACCACCGCGCGCGGCTCCTGGAAAAGCCGCTCCACTGCCGAGTCCCGCTCGCCAGCCTTCGCTGGAAGAAAACCCGCAAAAACGAACGCACCAGCGTCGCCCGACGCTCCGGCCACGCTCAGAACCGAAGTCACGCTGCTGGCCCCCGGCAAAGGCACGACCCGAAAGCCCGCCGCGCGAACGGCGGCCACCAGTCGCGCACCCGGGTCGCTCACAGCTGGCGTTCCGGCATCGCTGGCGTAGGCGATGCGCTCACCTCGCTGCAAACGCTCGATCACCTGCTGGGCCGCCTCGGCTTCGTTGTGTTCATGCACCGCCAGCAGCTGCGCACCGGGCCTGTCGATGCCGTACGCCCTCAGCATCGACTGCGTGTGCCGCGTGTCCTCGCACGCCACCGCATCGGCGATCTGAAGCACATGCAGCGCACGCAGGCTGATGTCGGCCAGGTTGCCGATGGGCGTTGCGACAACGTAGAGCGCGGCCTGCGGATAATGCTGCGACGCCGCTGCCTCGCGGGCAGCGCCAAGGGCCAGGGAAAAAGAAGCGCTCAATGCCGACACCTCAAAAAAACGACCACACGAATTCAACAACCGTCACGCGCACCACCAAGCAATCCGGCGATGCCGCCGAGCAAATCGCCCTGGACCATCTTCGCGCCAATGGCCTGAAGCTGCTCACGCGCAATTATCGAACGCCGGGCCGCGGCGGCGGCGAGATTGACCTGGTGATGCGGGACCCAGGCGGTACGCTGGTTTTCGTGGAGGTGAGAAAGCGGGCCAGCCGTTCACACGGCGGCGCGGCTGCGAGTGTGAGCCGCGTCAAGCAGCGCAGCATCATCTTTGCAGCCAGGCACTACCTCATGCGATTGCCGCAGCAGCCGCCCTGCCGGTTCGATGTGGTGAGCGTTGAAGCGGGCACGCTCGAGTGGTTCAAGGCCGCATTCGACGCGGCCTAGCGCAATCACGCCCCGTCAAGGCGTCTGCAGCAACGCGCCCTTCCAGAGCACCGGCCCGGTCGGTCCACCCTCACCCGGCACGCCCCCCAGGGGCTCCAGGCTGACCGCCAACGCGGGCGTCTGCTGAAGCTGTCCCTGCGCAGTCGCAAGCCGGACGACCGGCGTTCCTCCCAGAACCCCCAGAGAGCGAGGCTGGCCACCCGCAGGCAGGGCCCACAGCTGAAGCGACTTTTCCGGGCCTTCGTTGTACTGGCCCACGCGCTTGATCGTGAGGGTGCTGTGCTTGGGATCGAAAGTCACCAGCATCGACGGTGCGGCCTGGTCATCCGACAGTACCGCGACATACTGGATCTCGGGCTTGCCCTGCAGCTCTGAGGCCAGCTTGATGTTTTGCTGCTGCAAGGTGTTGCGCACCCCCGCGAGCTGGGCCAGTTGCCCATCGCGCTCCTGCACCTGGTCGCCCAGGTAGAAAGCGATGCCAAACGCCGCGGCTGCGGCCATGCCGCCTGCCCAGGTCGCACCCTGCCACCAGCGCAAGCGGTTGGGCGCCGCGACAGCGCCATCGCGAGCGCCGGCGATCCTGGCGGCGCCTCGCTCAACGGCCAGCTGGTTGTCGATACGCTTCCAGACATTGATGCTGGGTGATTCGGATTTTTGCAGCTCGGTCATGGCGGCGAACCTTTCCTGCCAGACGAGGGCGCTGGCACGCAAGGCCGGGCTTTGCCGCGCCTGCGATTCGAACCGGCGCCGGGCACCGCCTCGCAGCGTACCCAGCGCGTAAGCCGCCGCAATGCGGTCGGCGAGATCGGGATGGTCCAGAAGATTCATGATGCGGCGCTCACGCAAAGCGACCCATGCAACCGCGCAACTGCTCGATGCCGCGGCGTATCCAGGTCTTGACCGTGCCCAGCGGCAGCTTGAGCTGTTCGGCGAGTTCGCCGTGGCTCATGTCGCGCAGGTAAGCCAGGCTCACCACTTCACGCTGGCGCGCCTCGAGCTTGCGCAGGCACTCATGCAAGGCCCACGCGGTCTCGCTGGCCTGGCTCGTATCCATGGGGTCGGCTGAGTCGCCGGCAATGGTTTCGCGCAAGGTGTCGTCGAGTTCAACCGCGATGTCGGCCCGCTCGCTGGTGCGGCGGCGCCGGAAGTCAAGCGCGCGGCTGCGCACGATCACGCCCATCCAGGCCAATGGCGGGCTCAGCGCAGCGCGATAGTCACCCGCGATGCGCCAGATGTTCAGATAGGTTTCCTGAAGCACGTCTTCGGCCCAGTCACGGTTGGACACCACGCGCATCGCGAGGCCGAACATCCGGGACGAGGTCAGGTCATACAACTCCCGCAGGGCAGCCTCGCCGTCGGCAGTGCGACCATCCGATACGGAGCGGGCAGCGATGCGATCAAGCAGGGCAATGAGGTGCTGGTCTTGCAGGTTGGAATCCATAGGCAGCGGATGGGCGGTCCGCAGAAAATGCCTGCAAACCGCTGGTTCGGAATCGATCTTTATAGCGCACAACCTCATGCAGTGAATACGCAGGGGATACCCCGGTTGGATTCAACTCCCATTGCCGCGCGGCACGCTACTGCAAACCGATACATGGCGCCAGGCACGGCCGGGTATCATTGCCAGCCATGCTCGAGCAACGAATCCAACAGCATTTCATTGACAGCGCCGACCTG
>JAZKFD010000070.1:0-12920 GCA_040386635.1 Pseudomonadota bacterium | reverse complement strand
AGAACTCGCTGGACGCCGTGAGCGATCGCGACTTCGCCATCGAGTTCACCGCTGCGGCATCGATCGCCATGGTGCATATCAGCCGGCTTTCGGAGGAACTGGTGCTGTGGACCAGCCAGAACTTCAGCTTCATCCGGATCGCCGACCGCTTCACGACCGGCTCTTCAATCATGCCGCAGAAGAAAAATCCGGACGTGCCCGAACTGGCGCGGGGCAAGACCGGGCGCGTGGTGGGTCACCTGATGGGCCTCATCACGCTGATGAAGGGGCAGCCGCTTGCATACAACAAGGACAACCAGGAAGACAAGGAGCCGCTTTTCGATACCGCGGACACCTTGAAGGACACGCTGAGAATTTTTGCCGAAATGATTGGCGGGATCACCGTGCAGGCTGATGCGATGGAAAAGGCCGCGCTGCGTGGGTATGCGACGGCCACCGACCTGGCCGACTACCTGGTCAAGAAGGGCCTGCCCTTTCGCGATGCGCATGAAATCGTCGCGCACGCAGTCAAGGCAGCCACGTCGCACAACTGCGACCTGTCGGAGCTTCCGCTGGCCGTGCTGCAAGGGTTTCATCCAGAGATCGGCAAGGATGTTTATGACGTGCTGTCGCTGCGTGGCTCGCTGAACGCGCGAAACATCCTGGGCGGAACAGCGCCCACGCAGGTCCGGGCGCAGATTGCGCGCCACCGGGCCCGGCTGGCACGTCCGGCCTGACAGGCATGACAGGCCGGCTGCATCGACGCCTCTGCGTGTGAACAAAATTTGGCGGCGGTCGAAGATTATTCAATCCGCCCCGCCGCGAGTTCGCTAGCATCGCTCCAACCCAAGGAGACAGCCGTGCCCGTCATCACCAACATCGAAGACCTGCGAGTGCTCGCGCAAAGGCGCGTTCCGCGCATGTTCTACGACTACGCCGACTCCGGCTCGTGGACCGAAAGCACCTACCGCGCGAATGAGGCTGATTTCGACCGCATACTCCTGCGCCAGCGCGTTGCCGTGAACATGGAAAACCGCAGCACGCGCGCCAAGATGATCGGTCAGGATGTTTCGATGCCGGTTGCCATCGCACCAACTGGCCTCACGGGCATGCAGCATGCCGACGGCGAGATTCTCGCGGCGCGCTCGGCGAAGAAGTTCGGCATTCCCTTCACGCTGTCCACCATGAGCATCTGCTCCATCGAGGACGTCGCCCGGGCCACCGACAACCACCCGTTCTGGTTCCAGCTGTATGTGATGCGCGACCGGTCCTTCATCGAAAGCCTGATCGATCGCGCCAAGGCAGCCAACTGCTCTGCCCTTGTGCTCACGCTCGACCTGCAGATCCTGGGCCAGCGCCACAAGGACCTCAAGAACGGCCTGTCCGCCCCGCCCAAACTGACCATTGCAAATATCGCCAACATGATGACCAAGCCGCGCTGGTGCATGGGCATGCTCGGCACCAAGCGGCATCAGTTCGGCAACATCGTCGGCCACGTCAAGGGCGTGGACAACATGGGCTCGCTCTCGGAGTGGACAGCCAAGCAGTTCGATCCGGCCCTGTCATGGCGCGACGTGGAATGGATCAAGAGCCGCTGGGGTGGCAAGCTGATCCTCAAGGGCATCCAGGACGCAGAGGACGCGCAACTGGCCGTCGATAGCGGCGCCGATGCGGTCATCGTGTCCAACCACGGAGGCCGCCAGCTCGATGGAGCGCCCTCTTCCATCTCCGCGCTGCCGGGCATCGTCGATGCTGTTGGCCGCAAGATCGAAGTGCACATGGATGGCGGCATCCGTTCCGGCCAGCACGTGCTCAAGGCCGTCGCGCTCGGCGCGAAGGGCACTTATATCGGCCGCGCGATGTTGTACGGTCTGGGCGCGATGGGCGAAGAAGGCGTGGATCACGCGCTGCGCATCATCCACAGGGAGCTCGATCTCTCGATGGCGTTCTGCGGTCGGACCAACATCGCCGATGTGGACAAGGGCATCCTGATGCCCGGCACGTTCTGACCGGTCCTGGCTATTTGTTGCCCGAAGGACGCGCAGGAACCGTTTTCAGGTACTCATAGAGTGCCTTCGCATCGACGTCGTTCATCTTGGCCAGCGAATCGAAAGGCATCACCTTGATCGGCGTGCCGTCGGGCCGCTTGCCGGTGCGCAGCATGGCGACGAACTGGGCGCTGTCCGCATAATTTTTCATGGCCGAGCCCTCGCCGGGCGTGAGGTTGGCAGCTGCAGGCCAGTCGGGCGGCCCGCCCGCGATCTTGCCGCCGGAAAGATGCTCGCCGTGACAGCCGATGCACATGTTCGCCACGTACGCGCCATGCTGTGCATTGACCGCTTCGGGAATCGGCGTTGCGGGGGGCAGGGTGTGGTTGATGCGCTCTGCCGAATCCAGGATGGCTCCGAAGCCGTAGAGCACCCGCGCGGGCATCGGCAGGTTGATGACTGCCTCGCCACCCGCTACCGGAGCAAGGCTGCGCGTGTAGGAAACCAGCGCGGCGAGGTCCTGGTCGGTGAACCGGTTGTAGTCTTCGCTGGGCATGATCAGCGCCGGCTGACCGTTGGGTTTGACCCCGTGGCGGATGACGCGGACCCAGTCTTCGGGTTTGTAGCTGGCCACTACGCCCGCCGGGGTGATGTTCGCGCCGCGCAGGTGCATGTTGTCGGTCTTGACGAAGTCGCGTCCGGCGCCGCTGTCCCCATGGCAGTGAACACAACCGCGCGATTCGTACAGGTACTTGCCGCGCTGCAGCGACTGCGCGTCGGCGACATAGGGCACGGGCTTGATGTTGACGGCGACGTTGCGCGTCTTCTTGCGCTCGTAGAGTTGCAGCCCGGCGGCCGCAGCCAGTACCAGAAGAAGGGCCAGCGAGCCCACGACGGCGACAGTCCACTTGAGCCATGGCTTCATGAAGTGCTCCTCGGCCAGCCTCCGGGCGGCCCCTCGTGTTGTTCGGTTGAACTCGCAACTCCGAAAATTGGCAGCAAGCTCGTCAGCAGGCTGATTTCACACGCGCATTTGCCTGCGGTCAAGACGCAAAATCGCACAGTGCCGCCAATTCGACGTATTGCCCACCTGGACATGGACGCCTTCTTCGCGTCCGTGGAGCTCTTGCGCTACCCGCAGCTCAAGGGCCTGCCGGTGGTGATCGGAGGCGGCCGGCGCAGGGTCGACGAGATGATCCGGGAGCGCTATGCGCAGCTGCCTTCCAGCGAAATACCGCCTGACGCCTTCCCGCTGCTGAAGGACTACACCGGCCGCGGCGTCATCACCACGGCCACCTATGCCGCCCGCCAGTTCGGTGTCGGCTCCGCAATGGGGATGATGAAGGCGGCCCGGCTGTGTCCGCACGCGCTCGTGTTGCCGGTCGATTTCGACGAAGTGCGCAAGTACTCTCGCCTGTTCAAGAGCACCATCGCCGAGATCGCTCCGCTGGTCGAAGACCGGGGCGTCGATGAGGTCTATATCGACTTTACCGATGTCCCCGGTGGGCAGCGCGAGGGTGGCCGCGTGCTGGCGCGCCTGATCCAGCGGGCCATCCACGAGCGCACCGGGCTGACCTGCTCGATCGGCATTGCGCCCAACAAACTAATCGCCAAGATGGCCAGCGAGTTCAAAAAGCCCAACGGCATATCTGTGGTGTACCAGGAGGACGTGCAGACCATGATCTGGCCCCTGCCGGTGCGCAAGATCAATGGCATCGGCCCCAAGTCGGAAATCAGGCTCACCAAACTGCACCTTCACACGATCGGCGATATTGCGCAGCAAGACCGGCAATGGCTGATTGACAACTTCGGCAAGTCGTACGGCGCATGGCTGCATGACGCGGCCTGGGGCCGGGACGACCGTCCTGTGGTCACTTCCAGCGAACCAGTGTCGATGAGCCGCGAAACCACCTTTGAGCGGGACCTGCATGCGGTGCGCGACCGCGCCGAGCTGAGCGCCGTCTTCACCGACCTGTGCACCCGTGTCGCACAGGATCTGCAGCGCAAGGGTTACGTCGGCAAGACGATCGGAATCAAATTGCGCTACGACGACTTCCGCACAGCCACGCGCGATCTGACGCTGCTCGAGTTCACCGATAGCGCAAAGACCATACGGCAGGCGGCCGGCCAGTGCCTCAAGCGGGTGGAGCTGAAGCAGCGGCTGCGGCTGCTGGGCGTGCGGGTGGGCAAGCTGGCGAAGGCTGGGTCCGATGAAGCGATGGGGGTACCTGTCGAAGCTGCAGCGGCGCCACAGGTCGCGGAGCGAACCCCCGATCTCTTTGGATGATCGGTCGGCGGCCCACGCAGCATCGGCCCTGAGCCAGGAGGACCGGCCGTAAGTCCACCCGTTCTTTCAGCTGTTGTCCTACGGCTTGTTGACTTGACAGTTAACTTACGCCGAACTTACATTGACCTGACGCACTACTCACAACCTCCAGAGCTCGCGATGACACTCGACGAAATCCAACGCATCAAGAAATGGCACGTCGCCCACCGCCTGGATCACCCGGTTGAATATCACCTGTGGGACCTGATCCTGACGTTCTGGGTCATGGGATTGGTCGGGTGGCTTCCTGGGTACGTTTTCGAGCAGTGGTGGCTCATCCCGCTCAGCGGCATCGCCATGGCAGCCCCAACCCTTTATGTGGGGTGGCGCCGCAAGGCACATCGCGCCCGTACGCTTCGCTGCGACTGGATTCGCCAGGTGCCTCTGGAGGGCTAGCGGGCTGGCGTACATTGGGGGATGCGAACCCCAAGGACCGCCATGCAATGCTTTGCCCTCACCGAACAGGATCACATCGCCCACTTGGTACTCAACCGCCCCGAGGCCATGAACACCATGCACCCGCTCTTTTGGCGCGAGCTGGATGAAGCGCTGACGAGGGTGCATCGCGAAGGCACTGCGCGGGCGCTGGTCATCTCATCCACCGGCAAGCACTTCAGCGCAGGCATGGCCCTGGAGACTTTCGCGGACAACAGCCTGATGGACGACGCGACGCCAGAAGGCCGGGCCGCCATGTTCGACGTGGTGACCGACATCCAGACCACTTTCACGAAACTGGAAACACTGCGCGTGCCGGTGATCGCGGCGATCCAGGGCGGTTGCATCGGAGGCGCGGTGGACATGGTGACCGCCTGCTGCATCCGCTACGCGACCGCCGACGCCTTCTTCTGCATCCAGGAGATCAACATCGGCATGGTGGCCGATGTGGGCACCCTGCAGCGGCTGCCCAAGCTGATTCCGCTGGGCGTGGTGAAAGAGCTGGCGTACACCGGGCGCCGGATGCCGGCGGCCATGGCGCGCGAATACGGCCTGGTGAACGAGGTCTTCGAAACGCATGCCGAGTTGCTGGAGGCATCCATGCAATGCGCGCGCGAAATCGCCGCCAAGCCGCCTGTGGCCATCTGGGGCACCAAACAGGTGATCAACTACACGCGCGACCATCCGGTGGACGATTCGCTGCGACAGATGGGCTGGGTGCAGGGCGCCATCTGGAGCAATGCGAACGTGCGCGAGTCGGTGACGGCGATGAAGGAAAAGCGGGCAGGAACGTTTGCCGGCCTTGCGAAGGTCGGCTCGTTCACGGATCTTTGAAACTTACTGCCGCGCCGTACGGATGTTGCCCGGCATGGCCGAGGGGTGACTCGTGCGAAACGGGTTGATGTCCAGGCCGCCGCGCCGCGTGTAGCGTGCGTACACGGACAGGCGCACTGGCTTGCAGCGCGCCTGGATGTCCATGAACATGCGCTCGACGCACTGCTCGTGAAATTCGTTGTGATTGCGAAAACTCACGATGTAGCGAAGCAAGCCGCCCTGGTCGATCTGCGGCCCGCTGTAGCGGATCTGCACGCTGCCCCAGTCGGGCTGCCCGGTCACCAGGCAGTTGCTCTTGAGCAGGTTGCTGGTGAGCACCTCATCGACCGGCTTTTCGTCGGCCGGAGCAAAGAGCAAGGAGGCATCGGGCGTGTACTGGGTGCACTCGATATCCAGGCGGTCCAGGCTGAGTCCTTCAAGCTCGTAGGTCTTCTCGCGGTCGAACACCTCGGGCATAAGCAGGCGCACGCCGACGGACGATTGCGAAGGCGCGCCGCGCCACACCGCCTCGCTGATATCGGCGCGGATGCGATCACGCACCTCATCGGGCGACGAAAAGCGGGTATTGGTGAAACTGCCCAGGTACAGCTTGAACGACTTGCTCTCGACGATGTTGAGCGTCTCGCAGGGCACGGTGATGTGGGCGATCGCAACCTGAGGTTTGCCGCGCGGCGTCAGCCAGCTCAGCTCGAAAGCGGTCCATAAATCTGCGCCGAAGAATGGCACGACGGCACCCAGCCCGAGTTCAGATCGCGCCGGAGCGCGGGGAATCGGAAACAGCAGCGACGCGTCATAGTGATCTGCATAGGTGGCCGGCTTGCCGAGCAGGGAATCCTGCGCCTTGTTGTCGTTGCTTGCAGTCATCAGGCGAGCTTCAGGTGGGGTACGAGCGGCGCGAGCAAGCGCTCGACAACGCCGGGCGGCAGGTCGTGGCCCATGCCCTCGATGCCATGCAGCTTCGCGCCCGGAATGCGGCGAGCTGTGTCGTGCCCGCAGGCAAACGGAACCAACGGATCGGCGCGGCCATGCAAAACCAGCGTGGGCGTCCTGATCCGGTGCAGTTCGCTGGCGCGAGCCGCGTCCGCTGCCACCGCGACCATCTGGCGAAGGGTGCCCTGGGGATGAAAATTGCGCTGCGTGGAAGCGCGAATGCGCTCGCGCAGCACCGCTTCTTCAATCGGAAACTCCGGACTGCCGATGATCTGGAAAAGCTTTGCGTAGTGATCGACGATGGCGGCTTCGGACTTGCCCGAAGGCCGGCTCATCAGGGCCCGCATCACATGGGACTTCGGCCCCGGCAAGAACCGCGCGCCACTGGAACTCATGATGCTGGTCAGGCTCAGCACCCGATCGGGCGCAGCCAGGGCCACGCGCTGCGCAATCATGCCCCCCATGCTCACACCCACGATGTGCGCTTTGGCGATGCCCAGCGCATCGAGCACGCCGATGGCATCGAGCGCCATGTCCTTCAGGCCGTAGGGCGGCCGGATCGGAAGCCCTACGCGAAACTTGACGCTCTCCCACACGACATTCGGAACACCCAGCTGGTCCATCTTCTGCGACAGGCCGATGTCGCGGTTGTCGAATCGCACCACGCGAAACCCCGCGTCAACCAGCGCCTGCACGAATTCCTGCGGCCATGCGATGAGCTGCATGCCCAGGCCCATGATGAGGAGCACCACCGGACGGGCGGCCTGACTGCCATCGGCGCCGGTATCTTCGACCTCGACAGGTATCCCGTTGGCCTGGACGATCACACGAATCGTCCCTCGCGCAGCCATTTGGTGGCAATCCACTTCTCGCCCGCCAGGACCGGTGCGCCGCCATGCAGCGTCTTGGTGGAAGGATGGGCGCGGTCGTAGCTGAAAAAGACGGCGTTGCCGCGTTTCGGGGCGACTTCGAGGTGGATATCGGGAAAGGTCGTGCCGCCGCCTTTTTCGGGCTCGCCCAGGTACATGACGATGGTCGCCACGCGCTGGCCGCCGCGCTTGAGGATCGTCGGCGTGCCGGGTTCGTTGGGGTCGAAGTAGTCGTAATGCGGCTTGTATTCGGTGCCGGGCTGGTAATGCAGGACCTGCAATCCTTCACCGTTTTCCTCGGGCCACGAGAACAGGTGCGCCAGCCGCCTTTCGATCTTGCGCACGATCTCGTTTTCGCCGCGCTGAAAGAACATGCCGTTGCTGGTCCGGTCGGCATTGACCTCTTCGCCGCCCGTCTTGATCTCAACGGTAAGGGAGCGCGCGAGCCGCGGCCGGGCCGCTGCGATCAGCTCATCGCATTCTTCATCGGATAACAGGCCGCCCAGTACGATCACGCGTGGCGCGTGCATCACCTGCAGCACGCAGACCTTGCGGTCCCCGCCATCGATGTACAGCGGCGACTCGTCCAGGGCCGCGTCGGGCACCGGCACGGCCGGCGGCAAGCCGGACTCGACTGCCTTTTTTTCCAGATGCCCGCGCAGTGTGGATTCCATCGCCTCGACGGCCACGTCTTCAGACCAGCCCGAAGCCAGCATCGACTTCAGGACCGATTCGGCACTGTGACCGGCCTGGGCCTGATCGACGATCCACTGGCGCAACTGAGGAGTGATCTGCTGTGAGGATTGTGTGGTGCTCATGATGTTTTGCGTCGAAATACAAGACGGTCGGGCCGGGATGCGGACCCGTCGAAAGCATAGCCCTGCTCGGCAAATCCTTCCAGCTGAGCTGGAAGGGCCACCCTGTTCACGATAGCGTAACGCGCCATCAACCCGCGTGCCTGTTTGGCAAAGAAACTCACGATCCGCCAAGCGCCAGGCTTGCCTTCCTCGAAGACGCAGTCGATGACACGGGCTTTCAGGCGTTCGCGATCGACTACTTTCGAGTACTCCAGCGAGGCAAGGTTCACCACCACAGGCGTCTTGTCAGCGGACAGCCGTCTGTTCAGGTGGGCGGCGACTCGCTCATTCCAGAACTCGTACAGATTGCGCTTGCCGCTCGCAGCAAGCCGCGTACCCATCTCCAGACGGTAGGGCTGCATCCGGTCCAGGGGCCGGAGTACGCCATAAAGACCACTCAGGATGCACAGACGGTCCTGCGCCCATTCGAGATCGCCCGCAGAGAGCGTGCGGGCGGCCAGGCCGTCGTACACATCGCCATTGAAGGCAAGCGCCGCCTGCCGCGAATTGCCTGCGGTAAAGCGTGGAGACCAGGCCTGATACCGGGCGACATTGAGCGCCGCCAGCGTGTCGCTGATGTCCATGAGCTGGCCCACCTGAAGGGGCGATTTCTCGCGCAGGACACGGATGAGTTCCTGCGACTGATCCACGAAAAGCGGCCGGGTGTGAGGCAGGTCGGCGATCGGAGAGTCGTAATCCAGCGATTTGGCCGGCGATAGCAGGAACAGCATTGTCCCGATTATCCCTTCCAGCCCCGGCCCGCAAGCCACTGGGCAGAAGCCACTGCCAGGACGAGTGCCGCATAGGTGGCCATCTTTCCGTCAACGCCAAAATACCCAAGGCCCAGCCCAAGAGCCGCCAGCCCTGCTGCGGTATTGATAGCAGCATGTCGCCACCACGCAAGGGATGCGGATCGGGGAATGAGGACCCGGGCCGCAAGCGCGACCAGCAGTCCCACCACGGCGGCAGGCGCTGCGAAGGCGATCAGATGAAGGAGAAATTCCACGGGTCCCATGATTTGGGGGTCTATTGATGTGTCGCAAGTGCCTGTTGTGCCAGCAAATTTTATAATCGCGCGATGGCAGTCTGGGCTCTGGGCATCAACCACACAACCGCCCCGCTCGATTTGCGCGGGCGGTTTGCGTTCGCCATCGACCAGGTCGAGCCGACTTTGAGATCCCTGCGCGAGTCACTGTCGCGCCAGCCTGAAGCGGCAATCCTGTCCACCTGCAACCGCACCGAGATCTATTGCGCGGGCGATCATGGGGACATCGACAACACCATCGAATGGCTTGCCCACAGCGGTGGTGTCTCCCCCGCCATGCTGCGATCCCATGCCTACACCCTGCAGGGCGGCCAGGCCGCGCGCCATGCGTTCAGGGTTGCCAGCGGACTCGACTCAATGGTGCTGGGCGAGCCCCAGATCCTGGGCCAGATGAAGGATGCGGTTCGCGTCGCCGATGAGGCCGGCGCACTCGGCACCACGCTCAACCAGCTGTTCCAGCGCTCGTTTGCCGTCGCCAAGGAAGTGCGCAGCTCGACCGAAATCGGCGCGCATTCGATCAGCATGGCGGCCGCTGCGGTCCGGCTGGCCGGGCAGCTGTTCGAAGACCTGAGTGAAATTCGCGTGCTTTTTGTCGGCGCGGGCGAAATGATCGAACTGGCGGCCACGCACTTCGCGGCCCGCAGCCCCAGGAGCATCGCGATTGCCAACCGGACGCTGGAGCGCGGTGAAAAACTCGCGTCGCGCTTCGGCGGTGAAGTGATGCGGCTGGCCGACCTGCCGTCCCGCCTGCACGAATTCGATGCGGTGGTGAGCTGCACGGCCAGCACGCTGCCCATCATTGGCCTGGGCGCTGTCGAGCGCGCACTGAAGGCCCGCAAGCACCGTCCGATCTTCATGGTGGACCTGGCCGTGCCACGCGACATCGAGCCGGAAGTCAAGGCGCTGGAGGACGTGTACCTCTACACGGTCGATGACCTGGCGAACGTGGTCCAGACCGGCCAGGCCAACCGGCAGGCGGCCGTCGCGCAGGCCGAAGTGATCATCGATGCGGGCGTGCAGAGTTTCCTGCACTGGATGGACCAGCGTGGCACCGTGCCCCTCATCCAGCAGCTCAACGCGCAGGCCGATGAATGGCGCCTGCTTGAGGTCGCGCGCGCCAGGAAGATGATTGCGCGAGGCGAGAACGTCGATGAGGTACTTGAAGCCCTGTCCAGGGGCCTGACGCAAAAGATGCTGCACGGGGCCATGGCCGAACTGCATGCCGGTGACGCGACGGCGCGCGAGCGGGCCACGATGGCGATCAAGCACTTCTTCCTGCGCAAGGAACGTTAGCGGCGCTGACATCCGAGGTGCGCGACAGGCCGAGGCCTGCGAACGCGTAGCGCTTTATCTGGCTGTCATGCCGGGCCGGGCCCGGCAACCATGACCCCTCACTGGCCCCTGCATACCGACTCCACTGCGGCATGACAAAGTCACAATTCCGATGAAACAGTTTCTCCGCCAGCAACTCGAGCGCTATCCCATCCGCCTGCAGGAGCTCGATTTTTTCCTCTCGCAGCAGGACATCACCAAGGACATGGAGCGCTACCGCGCGCTCACGCGCGAGCACGCCGAAGTGAGCGAAGTCGCGGGTGTGTTCGAGCAGTTCCGCCAGCGGGAGAGCGCGCTGGCACAGGCCAGGGACATGCTGGACGATCCCGAGATGGCCGACATGGCCCAGGATGAGATCGCATCGCTTGAAACGCAGATTCCACCGCTGGAAGACGCGCTGCAAAAGCTCTTGCTGCCAAAGGATCCGGACGATGTGCGAAACACCTTCCTTGAAATCCGGGCGGGTACCGGAGGAGATGAGTCTGCGCTTTTTGCCGGCGACCTGCTGCGCATGTACACGCGCTATGCCGAGCGGCAAGGCTGGCGCTGCGAGATCGTCAGCGAGAGCGAAGGCGAAGTCGGCGGCTTCAAGGAAGTCGTGATCCGGGTTGTGGGAGACAACGTATACGGCAAGCTGAAGTTCGAATCAGGCGGCCACCGGGTGCAGCGCGTGCCCGCAACCGAGACGCAGGGACGCATTCACACGAGCGCCTGCACCGTCGCTGCACTCGCCGAGCCCGACGAAGCACAGGCGGTAGAGATCAACCCAGCGGACCTGCGTATCGATACCTATCGGGCCAGCGGCGCGGGGGGCCAGCACATCAACAAGACCGACTCCGCGGTGCGCATCACGCACATTCCGACCGGGATTGTCGCCGAGTGCCAGGACGATCGGTCGCAGCACCGGAACAAGGCGCGCGCCCTGCAAGTGCTCGCAGCGCGCATCAGGGAAAAAGACCGCAGCGAGCGGGCTGCCAGGGATGCCGCGACGCGCAAGGGACTCATCGGCAGCGGTGACCGCAGCGACCGCATCCGCACCTACAACTTTCCGCAGGGCCGACTCACCGACCACCGGATCAACCTCACGCTGTACAAGTTGCAGTCGGTGATGGAGGGCGATCTCGACGAAGTCATCGAGGCGCTGCTGCTGGCGCGCAAGGCCGAGCAACTGGAGGAACTGGAACTCGGACTGGCGGCGGGTCGCACATGACGGCAGAGCCTGTGACGAACGCGCAAGCGCTTGCCACGGCCGCTGCGCAGGGGCTGGAGCGGCTCGACGCGCAGCTGCTGCTCCTGCATGTGCTTGGCCGGCCGCCATCGGACCGGGGCTGGCTGCTGGCCCACGACCGGGACGAGCTGCAAGCCGATGCACAGCACCAATACGCCCAGCTTTGCACGCGCCGTGCTTCGGGCGAGCCGCTCGCTTACATCATGGGCCACAAGGAATTCTTCGGGCTGAACATGGCCGTCGACAGGCGCGTGCTGGTTCCGCGTCCCGATACCGAGGTGCTGGTCGAATGGGCGCTGGACCTGATTCCCGTTCAGTCGCCCTTCAAGGTGGTGGACCTGGGGACGGGCAGTGGCGCAATCGCACTGGCGATCAAGCACCAACGGCCGCTGGCGCAGGTGGATGCGGTCGATTCAAGCAGCGACGCCCTCGCTGTCGCGCAAGACAATGCGCGCCGGCTCGGACTTTCGCTGACGTTTCACCATGCAAGCTGGCTGGCGGCTGCCACCGCTCCCTACGACCTGATCGTTAGCAACCCGCCCTACATTCAGGCAGACGATGCGCATCTGGCCGCGCTGGCTGCAGAACCTTTAACTGCCCTGGCCTCAGGCACCGATGGGCTGGCAGACTTGCGCCAGATCATCATGCAGGCGCCAGAGCGCCTCGTGCCCGGGGGATGGCTGCTGCTGGAACACGGCTGGGACCAGGCCACCGCCGTGCGCAGCCTGCTGGCCAACGCCGGATTCGCTCAGATCGCCACCCACCGCGATCTGTCGGGTCATCAGCGCTGTTCCGGCGGACGTTGGCCTGAACGGGGATAATCAGACACACGGTATGACAGGCGATACGCCCAGGAGATTTCAATGAGCGACACCCAACAACGCATCGACGACCTCGTGAAGAACAGCGACATCGTTCTTTTCATGAAGGGCAATGCCAGCTTCCCCATGTGCGGGTTTTCCGGCCGGGCCATCCAGATCCTGAAAGCTTGCGGCGTTGACCCGAAGGCGGTCACCACCGTCAATGTGCTGGAAGATGACGCCATTCGCCAGGGCATCAAGGACTACAGCAACTGGCCCACCATCCCGCAGCTGTAC
>JAZKFD010000069.1:0-2348 GCA_040386635.1 Pseudomonadota bacterium | reverse complement strand
TGTTTGCCAAGCGCATCTCCGAGCGTCCGCGCGGGCATCCGCAAGGCGAAGGAACCCAGGTGCTGGAGATGACGAAGCTGCCTGCGGTGCGATAGGCGTCACCGGCCTGTGCCGCCAGCCGAAAACGCGATGCTAGAACGCCGCGAAGTGGTTATAGGAGCGCCCGTCGTCGGCCCGCTTTCGAAGCGCGACAAGCTTGCAGCCGTCCACGCGTAATTTCAGCTTGCAAGCCTCGTCGCCGGGGGTGAAGTTATCGCGCACGAGGGGCCGGAGCGCAGCCTGCACGCTGCGCTTGGCGTGCTGGCGCCACCCACTGGGCGCGGGCCGCGATGCGCCATCGAAAAATTCATATGCCCGGTTGGTGACGATGAAGTGAGCCAGCCGCTGCAACCCCGGATACCCGACGTCATCGAGCACGACAATACCGCCGACATCCAGCATCTGGTCGACATAGAAGAAGTCCACCAGCGTGTGATCGAAGGTGTGCCAGCCATCGAGGAAGGCGAACTGGATGCGCGTTCCCGCTGCGGCAAGACGGGGCAGGCACGCCTGCGAGGTTTCCTCATGAAACCGGTATCTGTCGGCGAACCCGGCGCGCTGGACATTGGCCAGCCCGCCGCCTCGCCATGTCTCGCTGTGCTGGCTTGGATCCATGCCCAGCAACACACCATCGCCCGAGTGCTTCATGGCATCCAGGATGTGCAGGGTGCTCACGCCAAAAGCCAGGCCCACCTCGCAGGCCACACGCGGCTGCGTGGCCTCGACTGCGCGCCTGAGCACGTCGCCGCTTGCTGCATCCACATGGGCGCGTACTTGCGTGCGTTCGCCGCTGCTCAGAAGGGTTGTGCCAGTGCGTTCAATCTCCTGCAGAACCGGGTTCATAAGCGGCATCCCAAAGAAGCCGAGGATATCCGCTCGGGAATTCTTCTTCAGTTCCATGCCCGCTGCAGATGTCCCACCCACGCTCAAGATGCCCTGTACACGAGCACTGTCGGTCGATATGCGCCCGCACTGCCTTCGCCGCCGAGAATCAGCACGCGGCCTCCTGGCAAGAGCGTTGCGGTATGAAGCGCGCGATCGGTATCGAGTGCGGTCAGGACCGAAGCACCCTGCGCGGGATCGTAGCTCTCGACCGTGGAGCTATAGGTGGACATCTGTTGCTGACCGCCGAAGAGCACCACCTCGCCGGAGCTCAACCGGACGCTCGCGGCCCAGGTCCGTGGCGCCTGCAGGGACGCCTGCGCCCGCAGCGCTCCCGATCCCGGATCGAATGACAGGACACTTGCAAGCGGCACAACTGTCAGGCCATCGGCACCCACGGTCTCGCCGCCGATCAGCAGGACGCGACCGTCTGCAGCAATGTGGGCAGCGTGGCTTGCTCGCGCCGGCGAGTTGTCAGCTACCGGTGTGAAGGTCTCGGTCGCAGGATCGAACAGTTCGGCGAAGGTATACGTGGGCCCCCAGCTGTACCCGCCGGCCAGCAGCACCTTTCCGGACGGGAGCAAAGTGGCGGTATGCGCCGCCCGGGGAACGGCCATGCGCTGCGAAAGCCGGCGGAAAGCCTGCGTCGCGGGGTCCCAGATCTCTGCCGAATCGCTGATGCCCAAGGGTGCGCGCTCGCCGGTCGAATACCCGCCCGCAACGAAGACGCGACCGTCGGCGAGCTGAACTGCGCTGTGGTCGATGCGAGAGACGCTCATCGTGCCAGCCATGCGCACCGCGCCGGTCCCTGGATCCACGAGCTCTGCTTCGCGAGAGTTCCCGCTGCTGCGCAAGCCGCCGGTGACCAGGATCGCACCGCCGGTGATCGTTGTGGCGCGATGGGTGCTGCGCCCGTTGGCCAGGTCGCCGATGCGCACGAACGAGGACGAGGCAGGCACGAACCGGTCGATGTGGGCCGACAGCGTCGACTCGCCGCGCGAGCCGCCGATGATCACCACCGAGCCGTCGGGCGCTGACGATGCGGTGTGCTGCGAAGCAATGAACTGTGAACCGAGCACCGTGAAGCTGCCGCGAGGCCCCGGTGTACCCGGCCCACCGGGGTTCGAACCGCCGCCGCCGCAGGCAGCCAGGATCGGTGATAACAATCCCGCCAGCAGGAGCGGGCGGCGTTCGGGTTGCTGCAGGAGGAGGTGCGGCTTGCGGGCTTTCATGGTGGATGGGGGTCGCTTGTGGCTGACGTGGTTAATTTTTCGCGGGATCGTAATCGATCGGCCGCAGTCTCCGCCTTCACCCTACGGGAAGGTCAAGCGCCCTGACTTCCGGCGCCGTCCTACGCGGCCATCACCCGCAAGACTCAACAATGCGCGATTGCCCAGGAGCAGCGCATGCCACTACCCGGATTCCAC
>JAZKFD010000068.1:52109-94952 GCA_040386635.1 Pseudomonadota bacterium | reverse complement strand
CGTGCGCGCCTTGATGTTGGTGACCAGCCAGTGCGGCCACTCGTCGATCGGGAATTTGGCAAGCGTCACCCGGCGGTCGCTGCTGCGCTCGAGCACGCCCTGCTTGGCGAGCTGCTCAATGACGCCCGCCACCGTCGGATGGCTGGCGCCGACTTCCTCCTGTATCTCCTTGACCATCAAGGGGGCTCGAAGGTCGAACCAGGCCCTGATCAGGAGGCCAAGCACGTCGATCGCGGTGCCGCCTGGGGCCCGTCGGCGTGCAAGTGCCTGCCGCTGAACGACGTTTGTCACAACATCCGCCAGCGCTGTCGGGACGCCCGATTCGAGCATGACGCCTTCGCCCGAATTCATGCATCGCCCCACGTACACGCGCCCGGCAACCTCTGGCTGAAGTACGTTGCGCACCAGCGCAAGGTCGGCCGACAACCGCTCCATGGTGACCTTCTCACTCGTGACAATGCACAGCGCACGAACAGAGGCTGGTTCCTTGTCGAGCATGACAGCTGCGTCCAAGAGCTTGGCTCGCAGATCGCGCAAGCCTGGTCCGGAGGCCAATTCAATGAGCCAGGTGCCCGAGGAATCGAACCAGCGTGCATCGGCTCGCAGCCCGCTGAGGGTTGACACGTCCTGGCTCAGGTTGGCGTAATGCAGGGTGATCGACATAAATCAAAGACGCACCTACAATTCGAGGTGCGTGTTAAGTTTACCAGCAAAAGAAAGAGGCTACTAGATTATTAGGTGCCTCTTTGATTCACTAGAGGCCGAGTTGGACTCGGCCAGGAAATCATCAACCGAAGAGAACGAGCAAGTGGAGGGCAATCTCGACGATGGTGAGGATCAGGTGGAGCAGATGGAGAAAAGACATGAGGTTAGTTCCTTTGTGTTAAGTTGTGCCGTATGGCTAACTTATTTACATTTCGGCCTCAATGAATCCGCCCAGAAACACCGGTCTTTCTCGGAGAATGAGCGCGTGGCGCGAGCAGCTCTGACCCTGGAAGTCCTTGGCAAGCAGTGGCGCCAAAACCTCGTCGAGGCGCTGGCGATCTGTGGACACCCCCACGGCCGTATCGCGACGCCGGGCACGGCCCAAGCGACCCAGACCGATCGCTGGTTCCTGTGCCTGTACGGCAAGAGGGCAGGGCAGTGGGAGGTGGTACGCGAGGCCCAAAACAGCGCGCTGCGCGGGCGCACCTGGTGGAGCCTGGATCAGTGCCTGCAGGAGCTGGCCCGGCGGCAGGTTGTGCCGACCGAGTTGCGGCTCCTTCCTCGCGGGCCGTCGCCGCCGGACTTCCCGAGCCTGCCGGTGGAGACGGCGCCGACCGAGAGCGCGCGGCGCAAGGCGCCAAGACCCGTGGCCGCGAAGCGCCAACCGGGATCGCCGAGCCGGGTCAGCTGGCTGGACGATCCGGTCGATGGCGTGAAGGCGGGCGGGGTGGACACGGAGTTGCAGGCCGGCGGCGTCGGCACCGAAGACGACTGGGATTTGGAATTGAAGGACGACGACCAGGAGGAGGGCGGCGACGGTGGAGGCGGCGGTGCCGGCTCCAATCCTGTTTAGAAACCCATCCCATCTAAAGGCCGCTCTCCTTTATTCGCACTGAGTGTTAAAAACACCTATCACTCATTAGCCCATCTTTGCATAATTCACGGGGCGGCCAGCGGGCCTAGGTTCGGATATCACAACCGGCACATTCAGATATCACAGCAAAGCGGAGCAGGGCGGCGCGCCATCGCGCTCGAAAGCTCAACAATTGCGATTTGGAGGACCCAAGGCATGTCAGCGAATCCCTTGACCGAGAAGGACCACGACAACATGGACGCGTTCATCGACGCGGTCCTGCAGGACTTCAAGGAAGGCGTCATCACCAAGGAACAAGCGAGGGTAGCAATAGGGCACGTCATGGCGGCCCTCGCAATCGGCAACTTGAGCGGCGCCCTGGGCTGGCTGGCCGAAGGCCGCAAGTTCATTCACCGAGTCGAGCAACTGTGAGCCGCGGCTGACTCGATGCTCAGCCACCGCACCCGCCTGTCGCTTGTGCAGCTGCTCGCGCAGCAGGCCGAGCCCGCCGTAGCGACCCTCTTGGCCAAGTACGGCGCAGACTTGCCGTTCCGGGGCAGCTACTTCGCGGATGGGTTGCGAGAAGCCGTTCAGGCGCTGACCGCCGACCAAGCGCTGTCGCTTGCGGCCGAGGCGGTGGCCACCCGCAGCGCGTTGCGCCAGACAATCAGCCCGAAGGGGCCCTTCGACGAGCGCTTCGCCGACTTCGAGCGCTGCTTGCTGCTTGACGGCTATGAGGCGAGGGAAGGGGCGCTGCGCCGTACGGACCCGAGCTTGGCCGGCGCGCCCGCGGTAGAGGACGACCTGATCGCCGCATTGCTGGCGAGCGCTGCACCTAGCCGCGACGACATAGTGCGCAAAGTCCAGGACTCGGCTCAAGCGTTTCGCAAAGTGCCGCCCGACTACAACGCCGCGCTTACCAACGCCCGCGTGGCGCTGGAGACGATGGCGCGTGACGTCGCGCTGTGCCTTCTGGTGCCCGGTGAGGCCCCGCCGTATGACCCGGCCAAGTGGGGGTCAATGATCACGTTCCTGAAAGTGCGAGGCGAGATCTCGCAAGACGAGGAGGTGGGCCTCGCTGGCGTCTACCGGTTCATCAGTCCCGGCGCCCATCGGTCGGTCGGCGTGTCCGAGGCGCAGATGACGCGGCTGGGGCGGACGTTTGCTCTGAACATGTGCTGGTTCTTGTTGCACAACCGCCTAGCGCGAGCGGTTGGTACGCCAACAGGAGGCACCACGCCATGAGCAGCTCAATAGGCCGGTGCAAATGACTAGCACAACCGAATCCGGCAACGCGTTCCGCGACTTGGTGTGTGACCTTCTACGCACGAAGTACCCCGACCTGAGCACCGAAAAACGCATCTCCGGGACCAAGGCCGATATTCGCTTTTCGCGCGAAGACTTGGGACGCACCGAAGTGTGGGCGGTCGAGTGCAAGGACTACACGAGGCCACTGGATAAGGGGTACGTCTCCAGGGAAATCCATCCGCTCTACGAAGTGATGCTCCAACGCGGGGAGATAGCGCGCGTGCTGATCGTCACCCGCAAGGGCGTGAGCACGGACGCCGATGAATTCATCAGGAGCTGGAAGGGTGCTTCGCACCTTACCTACGAGCAGCTGGCCGAGTCACTGGTGGGTTTGCGCGGCTACATCCAGCACCTGGCGGGATTGCGGGCTACCGAGGGCGGAACCGATTACGTCGAGGCGCGGTTGGAGGCGGTCGATGGCCCCGCGCTACAGGCCGTGGAGCAGTGGGCGCGCGATGGGGACGGCGCAGGACGGGCCATCCTGGGGAGCTATGGTCAAGGCAAATCGAGCTTCGCGCGGCGCTTGGCGGCGCACCTTGCGACCCGGCATCTGGCTGATCCCACCGAGCGCATGCCCATCCTGCTGCGCCTTGGCGAAGTCGTGCACGAAACACAGCTCGAGGGCTTGTTCGGCAAGGAGTTCACCGCGCGTCACCCGTGCCCGGGCTACCAGTTCCGCACGCTCGAACACCTGAACCGAAGCGGCCGGCTGCTGGTGGTCCTCGACGGCTTCGACGAGATGAAGCATGCGATGACCGCGGCGGATTTCCAGTCCAATTTCCATGAGTTCAATCGTCTGCTGGTGGGCGATGCCAAGGTGCTGCTGCTGGGACGGCCCAACGCGTTGCCGTCAAACGAGCGTGAACTGGTATTCCGCGGCAAGACGCGCGTGGCCGACCAGGAGGTCTCCAGCTCTCGCTTCGCGCCCTGGCCGGAGTGGAAGATCGACTTCTTCGCGGAAGAGGAAACCCGGCAGTTGCTCATTTCATGCCTGACGGTCTTTCAGGCGCGTCACGCCCAAGATCGGCGCTTCGACTACCCGCAAGACTTCGTTGCGAGGCGCCTGGCCGAGATCTTCGCGCAAGTGCCCGGCGAGCTGCTACGCCGCCCGGTCCACGTGCAGCTAGTGGCGGACGTCGCGGCGGATCCGAACTTCGACCTGCGCGGTTTCAACGAGCATCGCCTGTACGAGCACTTCATTCGCACCATGGTCGAGCGCGACACGGTGGAGAAGCAGGCGAGGCGAGCGATCCCGCTGGATGCACGCCTTACTTTCCAGCGCGAACTCGCATGGTGGGCTTGGCGCCGCCCCGACGGGACTCAGGGGTGCTTCTTCCGCCACGAGGTGCCGGCAGCGATCATGAAGGACTTGCCCAACGGAAATGCCGTCGACGACGAGGGCAAGCGCAACGAATACATCGTCTCGACACTCACAGAGGAAAAGGAGTCGGGCGTATTGTTCTTCGCGCACCGTTCGTTCCAGGAGTTTCTTGTGGCCGAGCGCATGCGGCTGGTCGTGCCCACGCCGGCGGCGCATGCCGACTACTCGAACTTCCTCACAGATGTTGTGCAGCAGTTCCTGCGACAGGCACCTGATCAGGGTTTCATCGTCGAGTGGTACAAGACCCTGCAGGCATCGCCAGGACCGATCGCGCTGCCTTACCTGAAGTTCTTCGCTTCGTTCCCGGGCCTTTTGCAAAGTATCAAGGCCACAACCTTGGTCCTCGATGCTCGCGACATGGACCCGTGGACGGCTCTCATCCTTCACCATGCAACGGTCGAAGGTACGAACCACGCGCTGGACTTCGCGCAACTCAGCGTGCTCATGCTGGCTCTCGTCAAGAACGGCAAGCCGGAGGCCGCTGCTGTCGCGACCCTGTCGCTCCTACGAGGAGCCCTGGCAGCGGAAGACAGTAGCTATGACTACGCGCGAATCTCCGCGCTCATGGCGGCCATTCTTGAGAGAACACTTCGCTCGGCGCGCGGCGACACAACCAGCGGGCGGCTCACGATCGGTAAAAGCGATGCCGATTTCGCAAGTGAGGTCGTCGCCTCCATTCGCAAGATTCATCCGCGCGGCAATTTTGACGCTCGCCAGCAGCTGGACCTCTCGATCAATCTCGAAAACGTGGAACGCATCTGCTGCGGGCAGCTGCAGGCCAAAGGAAAGTCAATCCGTGGGCCCGAGCTGGTCAACCCGGTCACGATGGCCGACGCCTCGACGCAATTGGGCGCATGGGTGGACCTGCCCAGTGCTCAGGTGTATCGACACTTGGATCAAGAACTGAGTAAGGCCCACGCCCAGTTCCTTCGGGGTCGAGACGATCACTTTGTCGTAGTCCCAGTCGATGTGCGCGGCCGAGTGCCCGGCGGTCGACAGGATGGGCGCGGATGACGACGGTGCTGCGTCGAACACGTCCGCGAATACTACCGGGAGTTGTCCGATGAGCGATCCCGTCGCTGACGAGCTGGCATACCTGTTGGGGCGTCCTGAGAGAAAGGCGCGGCAGCGCCGAGTGCTGGACGCCCTGGACGAGGTGTGCCCGAGGTGGGGGCAGATCGCAAGTGATGCGCGCATGCTGTCCTGGCTTAAAGAACCCCACCCCGAGACCGGAGTCACCTGGGGGGAGGCCCTGATTTGTTTGAGTGAGGAATTCGACGGCGCGAACCTCGCCGCACTATTCCACCTCGCCGAGGGCATGCTCGCCGGGCATCGGCCCCGCCGCGGCACGCCGCTAACGCGCGGGCGATATCTGGCGGGGCAGCTACTGGCGCGGCACTACGAGGTAATCGATGTGCTCGGCGCCGGCGGCTTTGGCGAAGTGCTGCTGGTGTATTCCCACGAAGCCGGGATGCGCGAGTTCCACGCAATGAAGGTTTTGCGACCGGGCATAGACGTTGATGCCGCCACACTGGCACGCTTTGCCAAGGAGGCCTACTTGCTCATGGGGCTGCGGCCGCATCCATGCCTCTGCCCGACGTTGATCGTGGAGCGGCTGCCTGATGGTGCGATCGCGCTCTTCAGCGAGTTCGTGCCACCCGACGCTCGAGGGCATGTCACGCTTGCCGATGCGCTGCGCGCCGGTGAACTGACACCCGAGCGCCAGTCCCGCATCATCATCGAGTGCTGCGCCGGGCTGCAGGCTGCCTACCGCGACGGCGTTCGCGCGCACCGCGATCTCAAACCCGCCAACATACTGCTCGGAGTGCGCGCGCGTGCAAAGGTGGCCGACTTTGGGCTTGCTGCCTTGGAGGGTGGCGCCGAGGTGGTGCCGGGCCGCACTCGCGCCGCGCCGCTCGGTCTGCTGCAGACGCAGCAAGGCCAATCGTTTGGAACGCCGCCGTACATGGCGCCCGAGCAGTTCCTTGATGCGACCGCCTGCGACGAGCGCAGTGACGTCTATGGCCTGGGAGTGGTGCTTTTTGAGATGGCCAGCCGCGGCCGGCTGCCTTTCATGGCGCCGCCGGGTGCGAGCTGGGCGGCCTGGGCGCAGTTGCACGCCCGCGCGGTGGTGCCGGTGCTGGAGCATCCACTGTTCCCTCTGATTCTCCAATGCTTGGCAAAGGAGCCGGAGGCTCGCTTCCAGACCGTGGGGGAGCTTTCGCGAGCGGTATCTGAACTGCGGGCCACACGCGGCTGGATGCCGGTGCAGATCGAAGAGCCCGATGAGTATTCGATTGGTGCGTTCCGCTCGCGCATGAATCGGGCGATCGGCTTCATGCGGCTCGGCCAGCAGCGCCGAGCACTTCCGATGTTCCAGGAATGCGCGGACCGTTTCGACCTGGCCTCCGGGGAGGCCCACGCCTACATGGTGCTATGCCACAAGGAACTGCACGAGTACGAAGAGGCGCTCGCGTGCGGCCTGACCATTCCAGTCGGGCAGCGCAGTGCCGACACCGAGGTGATCTTGGGCTACTGCAGCGCGAAGGCGGGCCGCTGGGCTGACGCAGTGCCGCACTACGAGCGCGCTGCGGAGCTCGAGCCAGCGACCGCCAATGCTTGGGAGAACCTCGGGCGTGGCTATTTCGTGCTTGGTCGCCGGCAAGAAGCGCTTGCGGCGCTGCAACGCTGCACCAACTTGCCGGACGCGGGCATAGAGGCGTGGTTACTTCGCGCCGAGATTGAGGCGGCTCTGCATGCCTATCCCGCTGCCCTAGAGGCGTTACGGCGCGCTCGGGCTCTGGCCGATCGCGCACCGCCCGCACATCGCGATCGGCTGGCTGAGGTGGAGGACTTCGTGTTGCTCACTCAGCACCAGGAGCAGGCGCGCAAGCTGTTGGGGGCGGGTTTCAACGACCGCGTCCTGCGCGAGATTTGTGCGGCCGCACGCGACGCTGTCAAGCGATCAGACGCCGATCGGCAGGCGCAAGTTCAGGAGCTGCGCCAACGATACCCGGCCGTCATGTACAGCCAGGCCGAGGTTCTGCTGTCCCTATTTTCAAAGTCGCAGAGTCATGGGCCATTGCGATGACTCAGGTGGACGCACGATGACGAACGACGAGCGCGGTTCCGCAGTTGGTGGCAAACCGATATTCGCTGCTACGGTACGGTTGAGAGAGATGAACGACATGCTCGTTCGCGTGCCACAGGTCTGGTGCCGCGGCGACGGTCTGGTGTTCGACGTCGACGCGACGCCGGAATGTCCACACATTGAGCGCAGCGGCAAACTCCCCGCGCACATCGACAAGGAGCCGACATATGCCTGATTACGAACACGCCTTGGCCAAAGCACTTGACGCAGCCGCGGCCGGCGAGCAAGGGCCTGGTCCGCTGTCCACTGGTGAGGCCCTGATGGCGGCCTTGGCCCTCAATCGGCCGGACTGGCTCGCGCGCACGGGTTACACCATCGTCGAGGCCTTGGAGCGCATCGGCGAAGAGTGGCGCCAAGTGCTGCCGCAGGTGGCGCGCGCGGCGGCCGCCGAGCAGTCGCGGCAGCAAGAGGCGCATGAACTCGCCGAGCAAGCAATGGCAATCACGCGGCTACAGGCAACGACCGATGAAATCGATCAGGAGATTTTCTGCGAGGCGCAGTTGGTAACGTGCGGGTCTGCACCGGGTTACCGAGATGCGCGCCTGACCTTCGATGTGACCCCCATGAACAGCCCCAGCGCCTTGCGCGTGGAGTTGCGTCTCCGTCCCCAGGACGGAGAGCCGATCGCGCGGCATCTGCGGGAGGTGCACGAGTTGGCTTGGCGCAAGCACGACCCCTTCGACGTGCAGCCGGGAGAGCGCCGCCCGCGATGGATCGACGCGCCGCTGTGAACACGGCGCGGCACGACCACGGCGAGGCCCCCCCCGGGCGGGCTAGGGTGCGGGATGGCAATGAATGGGTGCCAGGCACTCCGGTCGTTTTCGACGTGGACGAGCCGGGCACGCCGCCGGCAAGGGGCAAGCGGCGCGGCCGGCCGCGTGGAACTCAAGCGGCCTTGATGGCAGACCACCGGCCGGTTACGGCTGACGATATGCGGTTCTTGTCGGCGTTCTGCCAGGGAGTCGATCCGCGCCAAGCCGCCCGCACCTACCTGGCCAACAATTTGCACAACGACGGGCGCAGCGCCCGTGGCTATGCATGCCAACTGCTCGCGCGTCTCGCAGCCCGGGCCCACGAGCATCCGGAGCGGGGCACCGCTGTTCAATTGGTGGCGGAACTTCAGCGACGTCTCACGGCGGCGCTGCGCTCGGCGCCCGTTGTCAACGTCGCCCTCAAGCTGGGCGAGACACCGGTGATCGCGTCGCGGGAGACGACTGCAGGTGCCGCCTCCACGTTGACCGCTTCCCTCGCCCCGCAGAATCCAGTGGTTTCGGCAGCTCCGAGCCTGGATGACTTCGCCGCACGCTTTGAGGACGGAATGTATTCGGAGAAGGAGCTGATCGAGCTCTACGGGGAAGAGTTCGGCGCAGCCGACCTACAGGGCCAACGCACGTCCCCGGTCGCCACTTCTGAACAGTCCGCGCATTCGCTCGATGACGCGGCGTCCACCCCGGCAGCAGAACCGGCCAACGCGGTTCCCTTTGGCGATGCGCCGCGCTGGCGATTGCCCGTAGACCGGCGACTGGAGATACTGGAATGGCTGGCCCCGCGGCTGGCGCTGCCCGTCACGCCCGGGGCCCCTCTCAGCGCATGGCTTGAGCCGGCTTTGGCATCCGTATTGCGCGAAGGGCAAGGCATTACCACTCTCGCGCAGTTGGCAACCTGGATCAACGTGCGGGGCAGCCGCTTCTATGCCGCCGTGCCCGGGCTGGGCCGCGAGCGCGCCCTGCGACTGCTCGCATGGTTGGTGGAGCGAGAAGCCCTGACTGGGGTGGCCCTTCGCAGTTCGCTGCGAGCGTTGGTGGCAAGGCCACCAGCGGTCGTGGGAGGCCAGGTACTGACGCGCGACGACGACAGTGGAACGGAGTTCAAATTCGCCGCCCGGACAAGTCCGGCGGGGACCACGGCGGGCGAGGGCAGGGAGCTGGTGCCCGCAGCCGCGCCGGGATTGGTGCGCGCGCGCGTCCATGCTTTGGTGCCGCTTGAGCAACTCGATTGGCCGTGCGAATTGGCCGGTGCGGATGGCGATCTTCGTTCGCGCGAGCAGACTCTGCTCAAGGTCGACGGCGTGCCGGTGGGCGATGATCGCGAGGCCCTGCACTACTGGCTGCGCAACGTAGTGGCGGGCAAGTCGACAGCCACCGTGCGAGCATATCGCGGCGCGATCGAGCGATTCGTTCTGTGGGCCGTCCTGGAACGCAAGAGGCCGCTTTCGTCGATGTCGTTGGACGACTTGGTCGCCTTCCGCGAGTTCCTGTACCAGCCGCCCGCCCACTGGTGCTCGAGCGCGCGCGTGCTGCGTGAGTGCGACGAGTGGCGGCCACTGCGCGGACCTCTTGCCGAAAAAGCGGTGCGCCAGGTGCTCGATGTGGTCAAGCTTCTGTATGGTTTCTGGCACGATCAGGACTACCTGCGCGCCAACCCAGCGCGCGCTCTCAAGGCGGCGTCCTCGGACCCGGCGGTGCGCCAGCGCGCAGTTCGCAAGCCAACAATCGACGTTGCCCGCTCGTTCGCGCGCGAGGACCTGCAATCGATGCAGCGCGAGCTCGCCGACATGCGCGACGGCCCCAGCAAGCGGCGACTCCACGCCATCCTATCGTTGTTCCTGGACTCGGGCGTGCGCCGCGCTGAGGTGGAGATGCTCACGCTGGGACAGGCAGTACCGCTGCGCGACGACGACAACGGGCTGTCGGCGATGCACAAGGTGAGCGTCCTAGGCAAGGGCGAGCGGGTGCGCGAGGTGCCGCTGCTGGCCAGTACGCTCTCTTGCCTCGAACTGCACTACCAGGATCGCCTCGCTCTAGTGAAGGCGGGCACGCTGCCGGAGCACTTCGGACCGATCGCGCGCGAGCAGTCGCCGGTGCTGTCCGTGCTGCGCGTGCAAGCGGGGAGGGCGGGCGGACGCCGCGGGCTCACTCCGGCTTCGGCGCCACGCGTGCCCAGCTTCGATGGCCGCCTGGACAACAAGTCCCTGTATGGAATCTTGAAGGCCTTTTTCAAGAAGGTGGGACAACGCAGTGATCTGGTGCACGGGCATGCGGATTTCGAGCGCGCATCCACGCACTGGTTGCGCCACACGTTCGCTTTGCAGTTCCTCGCCGCCAATCCGGGGGACCTGCCGGCACTGCAGGGGTTGCTCGGGCACGAGGATTTGTCGACCACGGGCATCTACGTGCGCGCCGCGCTCGGGCATCGCGCGCGCGGCGTGGCGAAGATGGAGAGGTTCTTTTGACTCGCGGGCGTTTGCATCCAGGGTGTGATACCTCGGCATCGTTGCATGTTGCGCTGGGCTTCTGGCGCCGTGCGCGGTCGCGGCGAATCCCTGGCTTGCACGTCACAAAGAACCTGTCGGTGAATCAGATGAACGCCGAGAAATTGCGTTGGCAGCAGCTGCGGCCGCAAGCCGACCACTTGGAACGCGAAATCTTGCAGCGAATTCTGGACGGCGAGTCATGGGGCAGTGCAAGGTCGAGGCGCAAGTTTCCCCAATGCGGCGATGTGGCCGATGGAGAGCGCTTCTTGATGTGCGCCAGCCCGCTGATAGCATCGAGCAGCGATTGTGTGGGCGAGTGGACATGGTGTGGTTCGCGAAGGCTCGCAAAGAATGTGCTGATGAGAAAACAAGAATCACCATACGTCTGCATGGAGTCGATGTGCTGAACAAGAAACTGGCCAAGCTGATCGATTTGTACTGCGCGGCGCCGGGCGCGGAGCGGAATTTGTACGATGGCCTGAAGAAGATCCTTGTTGATGCCGCTTCGCCTTGCCCTTGCGACGCTGCCAGTGTGATCATCGATAGCCCGATTCCGGGCACCGCTTGTGCTCCCGACCTCACGCTGTACCTACTTGGCGAGAATAACCGCCCGATCGTGACCGCGTCGCACGTGTTCGCATCGATCGAGGTCAAGCGTGGGAACCGGCTGGCGAGTGACGAAGTCGCGATCCTGTCGGAGAAAACCAAGTACATCACGTCGACCACGCGGTTTCTCTACCTCATCGACCAGACACAGGTGATCCGATACGTCGTCTTACCCGGCGGGGCGACGGGACCGAGAGATGTCTGGGCTTGGGAGGATCTGAAAGACGACACGCAATTTCAGTTGGCGTTTGAACCCCTGGGCCGTGAGCACGCACGCATCAGTGCGGCCATCGCTGCTTTCAAGCTGGGACATACGGGATTCGCCTATGTTGCCGTGAACGATGAGACTCGTCGCGAATTCATTGATGCTGTCCGAGTCGCTGCGGCGACGATTCGTGAAGCAGTCCTGGCCGTGATTCGTGACGTGGTCCTGTCGCAGGTGAGCGCGGCACGCCACGCGCTCGACGGCCTCGTCCCCCGTTGGGGTGAATGGACAGTGTCATGGTCGGACGGGACAATGCCGATGGTCAGCTGCAGCGGTGCTGTCGACTTGTCCTCCGTGGACTTGTTGCAGTACGAAACGGATGTCGACCGGGTGATCTTGGCGATCGAACCACTGGTTGCGGCGCTGAGGCTGGAAACGGTGGTGCTTCCGCGGACAGCCGAGCGCATGGGCCTGGAGGGAGAAGTATCCATCTTGCGGCCGCCGAAGGACACGAAGGGCAAATGGACCGACTCCGGCAAGGCTGTCGAGTCGCTGGGTTACGAGACATCTTCGATGATCCTGTCTCGGATGCTAATGATCCGATTTGCTGAAGATCACAACTTGCTGAGCCGGTATATCTGCAATGGAGGCATCGAACAATTCACACGCTTCGCCGAGCACTTCAGTTTGGGGGCGCAAGGCCTGCTGCGCGAGGTCTATCGGAAAGCGCGTGATCTCTATTCAAGCGTCTTTTCTCCGGACCCGCTCGATTGGGCGGTGCAAGGAGATGAGCCGGTCCTCAGCGATGCTTTGCTCCACGCCATGTGGCTTCTTTCTCGCTGGGACTTCCGCACGGTCAAGGGCGATATTCTGTCCGGCGTCTACGACAAGTTCCTTGACGTAGCCAAACGGCGTGCACTCGGGGAGGTCTACACCCGTCCCGAGATCTGTCGCTACATGATCGCCAGGTGCGCTCCAACTCCCTCCGACACGCTGCTCGACCCCGCATGCGGCTCGGGAACGTTCCTTGTGGAATATCTACATGGGCAACTCGAACGACTGCGAGCCTCAAACGCGCTGAATCTGGATGCGGTGCAAAGTGTCCTGCAGCGCATCCACGGACTCGACCTGAACCCGTTCTCGGCTGTGCTGACGCAGATTCAGATAATCTGGCAGCTGCTTGACGTCTTCGCCGATCAGCCACCGGAGCGACAGAAGCAGATTGCAAAGGCATTGATTCCGCTCATCATGGTCGAGGGCGGTCATACGTCGCTGGACCCATTTGACCAGCCCATGGAAGCGCAGACCAACGCGGAGTTGGATCTCGGCCAAACCGATACCGGCGGCCGGCGACACTCGGGCACGTATGGCACCCAGATTCGGCGGCGACTGAAGGCTTTCGCCACCGGACGATACGACGTTGTCGTCGCCAACCCGCCGTATGTCAGGTACCACCGCCACACTTTGGACGACAGAACAAGGTCAGCTTACGCGCGAGTGATCCACTACAGCACGCTGCTTGCCGCTGAAACGCAGACTTTGAGCCAGCTCATCGCGGCGGGATCGCCACTGGTTGATGGATTCGCACTTCCCACGCTCAGTGAGGAGTTCATCGCAGATGACGTCGACCTTGACGAGACTGGAATTCACGCTGGGGGAACCTTCCGGTTGGACGTGCCGAACGCTGCACTGCGGGCCGTCCTTTGGTATCGACTCCATCAACGCTTGATTGACGGAGAAGAAGTCTCCAGCAGTCACATCCAAGCGATCAAGATCCCTGTCAACGCGGACCCCATTGCCGCCTTGATTGTTGCGGTCAGGAGTTCAGACGTCGCGCATGCGTTCGAGGAGGCCCGGCACCATCTCGATGACGTGGCAGCCCAGATGCTCGGCCTGACGGATGGAGATCTGGCGTATCTGCAAGAACGCTTTATCACCGATCCAATTCCTTTCCCAGATTCGCCCGATGTGGGCACACCGTGGGCTGCATATGCAGTCCTATCACGATCACTCAGGTGGTGATCGCTTCTTAGACTGAAGCAATGATGGCCACATCGCCGCTACGAGGCTGCTGACATCACTTGCCTTGGGAAAAGTCCTTGAGCTTGTCTTGCTTGCGGCGCTCGCGAGGCTTGGCGTCAAAGAAAACCCTGGCCACGTGAGCTTTGGTGCGTGCCATGACAAGGAAAAATGGTCCGTTGCTTTGCCAACGTTTCGCGGAGCTGCCGTTGTTGTAGTGAACTGCGCGCACGTTGTATGGCCGGCTGAAGCAGGTCCAGCCACCATCCTCCGTTCGGTTGGCTGGGCACGCGCCGAGTTGCAGGTCGCGCGCGAGGTCGGCGAAGGCCTCTTGGCCACGGTTAGCGATGCCGACGACCACCTCCATAGCTTCAATCTGTTTGGTGCGAGCGTCGAAATCAATCTTTATTGGTCGGCCTATCCCGAGCGCTTGAACGGAGCCTTCGCAGCGAATCGTGCCTGATGTCACATCCTTGCAGCCCGAAATACCCGCCTTCGACGCTTGCGCGTTGCTCATCCCAAGGAAATACGGACCGATGCGCATCGTGGGCTCGCCGGCATGAGCGAGCGAAAGTCCTGTGGCCGCAAATATCGCGAGCGTGATCATCTTCTTGTTCACGGGTTGCCTCGGGTTCTGTCGTGCGAGACGATTGTCCATCGCGGCGATGCGACCAGCTGGATCAGGCGCGCACCGAAATCGCCAGGGAAGAGGTCTTCATGCGGTGAGAGATGGTAGTGCAGCATCGCACCCTCTCGCTCCGCCGACTTGCTGCCGAGTCCCGCCCAAAACAGCGCAAGGTCTTTGTCATAAGTGAGCAAGATCGGCTTGTCTCGCGGGAAGTCGCCGTGGACTGCAGCGAGCAGACGCAGGGCGTTCAGGTCCGCAAGCGCATTGTGTGCATCCGCGTCCGAATATTCCGGCCCTGGCTTGAGCAGCCTACGTGCCGGGTTCATCGACGGCTGGGCGACGAGTGCGCTGAGTGCAGCGAGCACTGGAAAAGCGCCAATGAGAAGTTCATGATTGCGGGCAGCGTCCACGATCTTTAGCCAATGCGAGAGCAGCTTTGCGGAGGCGGGTCGCGCACCCAGCATGGGCATCACACTTTTGAGGAAGGCGATTTCCCGCCGGCGCAGCGCCACGTCGTCGGCGATGAGTCCCATCGCTCCTTGGATCGCCCCGGATCGGTTCCCTTCGATCTTGACGCGAGGCAGAGCACGCGCCAGCGCGTCGACAGCTTCGTCGTAAGTCTGCTCGAGGTCGGTCTCGGTAGTCGCGCCCCCGCGCTTCTTGCCTTCAACCAACAATGGCAGGAGCGTCACGCGAGGGACACGGTCCTGGAGCATGTCGAGGAAGTCAGGCTTCCATCGGTCCAGAAGTTCCCCATCCTGGTAGCGCCCGCGAATCACGCTAAGCGCGCAGGCATCCATCATTAGGATCGAGTTGTGCGGTGCAAGACCGGGAGGCAGCCAGCCGCCCACCAGCAGCGCGCGCACATCGATACCAATTTCGGTGTCGACGGCCGCTTTGATGTTGACGCGCGGCCCCATCGGATCGCCGCTCGCAGTAAGGGGCCTCGCGTTCACAGCCACCAATGGGATCGTGATGATGCCCGCCGGCGCGGTCGACATCGTCTTGAGTAGCTCATAGCCTAGTGGCAGGACATCAAAATCGTCGAACAGGTGTTCGCCGCCGGTTTCCTCCTCGATGAATTTCAGGGTGTGCATAGTGGCCATTTTCGCCCCGACGGAACTGCCGGTGCCAAGATGCAGCATAGCCACACCTGACTTCCGCTCGCTGGTCTTCCACAGGAGCCGGCGGTGCCGCTAGGCCAGATGTTCCCTGTCTAGTACGAACACAACCTGGTCAATATTTCGCCACACGCAGGAATCTTGACCCGCCTGGGGACAGGTATGACAGCAGGCAGGGCCCCGCTTGCAAATAGCCGCTATGGCATGCGCACTGGCGTTCGCTATGCTCCACGGATGGCAGCTGATCCAATTGTCTATTGTCTCCAGCGGGTTTCGGACTATCGGGAGTTCGAGCGCTTCTGTTCGGCGCTTCTCACGGGAGTCGGATATCCGGACATTGAGCCCCTTGGCGGGACGGGGGACAAAGGGCGGGACGCGGTCTCAAGGGCTGACGGAGAACGGCTGATCGTGTTCGCGTATACCGCCAGATCCGATTGGCGCACCAAACTACTCAGCGACTGCAAACGCATCGAAGAGATGCAGCACCACCCGAAAAAGGTCGTCTTTGTCTGCACTGAGGCGCTCACTGCAACTGAGAACGACGACGCTTACAAGCTTGTTTCGGACAAGTTCGGCTGGGAATTGGATTTGTTCGACGTCGAACGAATCCGGGCAAACCTCGTCGGAACGCAGCGACACCTCGTTGCGCAGCATCCGGCCATCTTCGCGCCCCCATTCTTTCCGCAACTGGGCGGCCAATCCATCGCCGAGTGTCGGGACACGGTCCTGATTGACCACCACGTCACCGACCATGCACTCGCCTCTTGGATCGCGAGGCAACTTTCTTTGAGAGGTTTTCAGGTCTGGTGCCACGGCATGGCGCCTTTGGCTGGCGAGAACGCGGACGAAACCGTTCGCCAGCTGACCAATCTACGCGCCGTCCAATACCTACCGCTCGTGTCGGCAATCAGTGCGGGCGACGGAATTTTCTTGGAGCGCTGCGCACTGGCCGCCTCTAGGGCGGACTTCGTCATTCCCTGCTCCGTCGGGGCAGGGTTGGAGGGCCAACTTCCGTCGCGACTGAAGAAGATTGTGCCCGCCCAGTTCGGAACCTCGTGGCGGGAAGGGCTCACGACTCTTCTGGAGCGCCTGCAGGCGCTAGGCGTTGAACCGACGCTGGATCCGGGCCGCGGGACGCAAATCGCGTTGAAAGATTTCCTCCCTGTTCAGGTCACAGTCGCCAAACCCGAGCCAGTTTTTGCGAACGTCTTCCCGTTGCGTCTGCCATTGGCGATGCTGGTGTATGACCTGCAGAGGTCACTCACCGACACCGAAACCAGAGAGTTGCGCAAGGTGTGGGCCTTTGTCGAACTCAACGCGTATCGGCTTGTGGCCTTCGCACCCCCACCGCCGAGGAAGCTACCCCTCGTTCATGTGCCCAAGACGCCCGAGTTTGCTTGGGACGCTGTGTCCGAGAAGGATGGAAAAAAGATCGTCGACGTTGCGAAGGATCTCGCCCGCCGTACTTTGGAGGTCGTGTGTTTGAAACGGGGGATGGCGTTCTGCCCCGACCGGAAGGTTTTCTATTTTCCTAAGCCGGGGTCGGGCCAGTGGAATCAGGCGATCCGCCACGTTGATGGCCGAGCCACCACCGTGTACCTCACTGGTCAGAAGACCAAAGGCTTCGGCGAGCGTGCCTCACCGTTCCTGTATCAGCTTTCTCCTCGCTTCCGCCCGCAACGCTCTCCCGACGGCGAATGGAGCGTGATCGTCAGGGTCTACATCCGGACGACCGATCTCAACGGAAAAGTCTTCGAAAAAAAGGAGATTGGTCGGCGGCGCAAGGTAGTGAGCCGAAGCTGGTGGAACAAGGAGTGGCTGCCCAGACTTCTCGGCGTGGTCCAGGCGCTCGAGACATCTGTGGGCCGGGTCACCTTGGGCGAGGGCCCGCGTGCCGTGGAAATGTCCACCACTCCACTCCAGTGGATGTGTCCTGTGGGCATCGATGTAGCCGCTCTTTCCCAAGTCTCCGACATCGGTCAGGAGATGGCGGCGTACCGCAGCCGTCTTGAAGAGGAGGAGGAGGACGACGACGAGGCTGCCTCGGAAGCGGAATCAAGGGGCGAGGCCAATGGCTGACACATTCCACTATTTGGGCGAGCCCCTGCTGCAGTTCGGTCAGGGTCAGGTAGCGGAGGACCCGCACGACGGCCTTGCACTCTTCGGCCCGGCGGAGCCACGATCCCAACTTCCTGAGAACATCGTCATCGGCACCGAGCGCGGAATCGCGCTGTGGTCTCAATGGTGCGACGCAATGAACTCCCCGGCCGCCTGCGTGGACGTGACGAAGCAGAGGGCGTGGCCACCGTATCCCGGCTTTGACGTCGCGTTCGGTGCGCGCTGGCCGTCACCACTGAAAACATATCCGGTTCCCTCTGACGAACTCTCCCTTGCGTCGCGCAAGGCGGAGAAGTTCGAACGGGCGTTTGCCGTAGCAAATCTATACCTCTCGGTGATGGAGAAGCTCAGCAAGCTCGACGCCAAGCCAGCGCTGGCGATCTGCGTCGTTCCGGATGAGGTCTACGAGAACTGCAGGCCGAACTCAAACGTTGCTTACTCAGAGCGCAGCGACGTGAGGAAGTCGTCAGACGAGGTGAAGTTCATCGAGCGGGCCATTCATGACTATGAAGCCGGCCAGACGCGCATGTTCGATGATGACCCCTCTGCCACGCAAGCGCTGGACCAGATGGACGATTTTTCGCGCTCGCGCAGCCTGTCGCCCGACTTCCGCCGGCAGCTGAAGGCGCGGATGATGGAGTTCGAGTTGCCGGTTCAGATTATCAAAGAGTCGACGCTGCAGATCACGCCCCAAGTCCGCAATGGCGAGAAGGGAACCAATCCTTTGTCCGACAGGCTCTGGAACTTCGGCACAGCCGTCTACTACAAGTGCGGTTCGAAGCCATGGAAGACGCCTTGGGCACGCGAGGGTGTGTGCTACGTCGGGCTGGCCTACAAGTTGACCGAGGACAAGCGAGACGCGTGCTGCGCCGCCCAGATGTTCCTCGACAGCGGCGACGGGGTCGTTTTTGTCGGTGAGTTCGGTCCCTGGTATTCGCGCGACAAGGGCGAGTTCCACCTCCCGGCCGACAAGGCGGAGGCTCTGCTCAGAGGAACGATCAAGACGTACCGTGAGCAGGACGGCCGCCCCCTAAAGGAAATCTTCCTGCACGCGAGATCCGGGATCGATCCGAGGGAGTACGAGGGTTTCAAACGCGCCTGTCCGCCTGGCGTGAACCTTGTAGCGATCCGGGTACGCCAAGATCGCAACGACCTTATGCTGTACCGCTACGATGACCATCCGGACGTGGCCAAGCGAGGGCAGCACCCGGTGCAGCGGGGCGTCTTCTGGCAGCGCACTCCCCGGCATGGTCTGCTGTTCACCAACGGATTCAAGCCGCGGATCGGAACCTACGACGGGTTTGAAGTGCCCGTGCCACTTGCGATCACGGTGCAACACGGCGAGGCCGACCTGCTGCAGGTGGCCAAGGACATCCTTGGGCTCACTAAACTGAACTACAACGCCTGCCAACTGGGCGAGGGGCAGCCGATCACCGTCAAGTATTCCGACCGCGTGGGCGAGATCCTACTTGCCAACCCCGGGTTGCCGGCCGAGAAGTGGAAGCACAACTTCAAGTACTACATCTAGTGCCGCAACCCTACGCACGCTCAATTGCATCGGCCGGGGCTGTATCGAGTTCGCTAGCGACGCTTCTTCCCGCTGGGCCAAGGTAACTCCCCCGTGAGTTCAGGCAGACCTCCATCGTCGTGATGTGTCTGCCCGAAGCGACCGATCTCGACCTGCGGCAACTCGTCCTCCTCGAACCAGAGCAGAGCGCCAGTGGTGTCGGTGGACGCGTAGTGCCTCGCAACCTCGCGCAAATCCAGCCCTTTATCCCAGTCTTGGAACCACAGATCTTGGGCAACTTCCCCTTGGGCTATACCGCTCTGGCCGGTTTCGCGCAGCCTATGGGCGACGGAGCCTTGGGGAATGGGTGTGCGCGGGACGATCCAGGCCCTTACCTTGCGCAGCGACGTGGACATGGCCGTATAGCGGATCAGTCCGCGCTCCATGGTCACCCACGCGCACGGGAAGTCCGACAGGGCAGCGAACCGTGATGCCGCCGCCGGGAACGACACCCGAAACTCCGCGGCCATGAGGTCGATGACATCAGCGCTGGGCTCATCGCGCGGCACCTTAGCCCGCCACAGGGCATAGGGCATCAGCAGCTCCGCCGCGAAGATATCGCAGAACATTTCGTTGGGATCGCGCTTGGCATACGACCAGGATGGGACCTCCTCGTGGTTGGACGGAAGTCCCAGAACGATGTGCGCGACTTCGTGGCACACGGTAAATCGGCGGCGCTGTGGCGGCTCCAGTGAGTTCACGGTAATGATGTGGCGGCCCTTCGGCGTCGTGGCCGTGTAGCCGGATTCGCCTTCGTTCAGTTCCTCCTCAACCACCTTGGCGTTGGCAGCGGTCGCGTAGACCGACAAGTCATCGCGGATGTACGAGAGATCCAGTGGCGCTGCGAAAGCGCGAGCACGCTGCTGGATCTCGGCTTCATCCATAGCGCTATTCCTCGTCACCCAATTCAAACGCGCGCCGTATCCGCGCGATTAGTGTCGCCGGGTCGGGACGTGCAGCTCCGCGATGGCGTACGCCGGCGGCGGCCGTGAACACGTCCATCCCGATCGTCGCGTCGGCGAGCACGTACTCGACCAGCGCCGGGTCGGCCTCTGGATGGTCTACCAGCCACTTGACCATGTCCGCTTCTCGCTCATCGGGCTTGAGGACTTTCAGCAGTTTGCCGATAAGTTCCAACGTCGGTGACGCCTTCTCGCCGGTTTCCAACCGATGAATGTACGCGTGGTCCACGGCGGACAGTTGATTGACCTCGCGCAGTGAGAGCGTGCGCCGCTCGCGCAGCTTCTTCAGGGCAGTGCCCAAACCGGTTTGCGCCATTACCTAGCCGCCACGCTGGAACATCCACGCCCGTTTCTGAGTTCCACAGCCCGCATCTGCGTGAAAACCGGCCCACTTGCGTTTACCCTAAGTTCATCTATACTGTTGTCCAGCCAGACAACGGACGGTCTCGGAACTGAGGCGATGCTTGGCAAGGGGTGGCGCATAGGTTGTAGGTCTCAGGAAACAACATAATGTGCCACGACGGCAGTGGTAAGGCAATACAGCAAAGGCCTTGTTATGGCAACACAGCAGCAGTTCATTGATCTTCTGAAAGACATCGAGCCCGCGGCATCGACCGTCGATGCGTGCTCCAGCGCACACCGCACGTTGCGTACCGCACTGGAGGAGGACGAGGCCTTTGGCAGGCTCCATGAGCATACGTTCCTGTCGGGCTCCTACAAGCGCGACACGGCCATCCGGCCGGCCTACATCGACGGCGTGCTACAGCGCCCCGACGTGGACATCATCGTCGTCACCAACCACACCAAGGACGATGCGCCCAAGGACGTGCTGGACGCCCTGGAAAAGGCCTTGCGCGCCGCCGGCTACGCCAACATCAAGGTGAATCGGCGCTCCATTGCGGTGACGCTCAAGGGCGTGGACATGGATGTGGTGCCGGTGATCGAAGACGGCGACAGCTACCTCATCCCGGACATCGAGCTCAAGGAATGGCTGACAACCAACCCGCCGGCGCACACCCAATGGACTATCGACGTCAACAAGGAAGCCAGCTACCGGTTCAAGCCGCTGGTCAAACTGGTGAAGTGGTGGCGGCGTTTCCACCTGGCCGACCTGCGCAGGCCCAAAGGCTTCATCCTCGAATGCCTGGTGGCAAAGCATATGGACTACTTCGAGGACAAGCACGAACTGCTGTTCGTCGGCTGGCTGGAGGCGGTGCGCGATGCCTACACCCTGGACATCCTGCTGGAGCGCGTGCCGTTCCTGGAGGACCCCGGCGTCGCGGGCAACAACGTGTTCTCCAGCGTCGCGTTCAAGGAGTTCAAGCGCTTCTACGACACCGTCAAGGCGCAGGCCGAGCAGGCCCGCAAGGCGGTGAACGAGAAGGACGACGACAAGCAGCTCGAGCTGTGGCGTAAGGTGTTCGGTCCGCGATTCCCGGCCAGCGCCGCCACCCGAGCCGCGAGCGGTGTGCAGTCCCTGCTCAAGCCGGCGGTAGGTCTGGGCCTGACGTTCCCGTCCACGCCTGTGCTGCCCAACAAGCCGGCCGGCTTCGCCTGATGCCGCTGTTGGACGACCAGCCCGCCCGGATGGTGCGCGAACACCTGCTGCTGAACCAGCTCGCGGGCGAGGGGTGGTTCGTCACGAGCGGTTGGGCGCAAGCCGATGACGGCCTGGAGCTGCGATTCAGCCTGCGGGTGGTGGACAAGGACTTCGACGGCGTGCTGGTCTACCCGTCAGCGTTCCCAGATGTTCCTTGCTACATCCGGCCACAGCGCAAAGGCGAGTCCTGGTCACACCACCAATACGGCGGGTCCGGCGTGTTGTGTCTTGAGCGTGGTCCGGACAACTGGGACCCGGCCGTTACAGGCGTCGACATGGTGCGCAGCGCCAACCACCTGCTGGGCGCTGAGCGGATGCGGCAGCTGGTTGCTTGGCCAGAACCGGTCGCGAGCCGCCACATGGAAACGCATGGTCAGTCCCTGCGGTCCCATCCCGACCGTCTCGTCTTGACCGAGGGCTTCTACGAGGCCTTGCAGGCCGCAGGCGGGCCGCAACAGACGGCCGCGGTCCGAATTGAGGCCGCAGTTTGGTACCTGGACAGGCAGATGGTGCTGGTACCGCTTGCGCTGGGCGAACCGGCCACAGCGGTCAAGGACGTCCCCGCGGATGTCATGCGGGCAGAGCTACTGCCCAAGCCTGGATGGTTGGTGGCCGGCCATTTGGACCCGGCTACTCCGATAGCAACGGTGGATGCTTTACTCGATGCTCTGAAGGAGGCTTGGCCGTGGCCGGACGGCTTGCCGTCCGACACGGAGCTGCTTTGCGTGCTGGAGCCCGACAACACCTTGTGCGCCTATCTCGTCAAGGGTGGCGACTCACCGGGCGTGCTGAACCTGAAGGTCGTCGACTACCGCGGTAAGAGTAGCCCCCGGCAGCCCGCCCGATTCGCCGATCTGGGCAGCAAGAAGGTGGCGATACTGGGACTGGGGTCGGTCGGCGGCAAGGTCGCGGTCTCGATGTGCCGCGCGGGTGTGCGCCGGTTCATCTTGGTGGACGACGACGTCCTCGGCCCTGAAAACCTTGTGCGCAACGAGCTCACCTGGCGCGACGTAGCCTTCGACAAGGTCGAAGCGATTCGGCGGCAACTGGGCTTGATCGCAGCAGGCGTCGAGGTCGAGGTCTTCAGACTGCGGTTGGCTGGCCAGGAGAACCCCCGCCTCGCGGCGGACGTGGCCGTGGCGCTGCAGCAGGCCAACCTGGTCGTCGACGCGACGGCTTCCGCGCCGGCCTTCCTAAGCGCTGCGGCGCAGTGCAAGCGCACCGGCGTGGCCATGGTCTGGGGCGAGCTCTTCGCGGGCGGCGGCGGCGGCATGCTCGCACGCTCCCGGCCGGGCCTCGATGCCGATCCGCTGGCCGTGCGCAACCACGTTCTCGGCGTTCTCGGGACACTGTTACCGGTCCCCAAGCTGGTCAATGCCGGCCGGTATTCAGGTTCGTTGGACGGCGAGACCTTCGTCGCATCTGACGCCGACGTCAGCGCGCTGGCCGCCGCGATGAGCCAATTTTCCCTGGACACGCTGAGCGGAGGGGAGACCGACTACCCCTACGCCGCGTACCTTCTGGGCTTTCGCAAGTTCTGGGAGTTCAGACAACCCTTCGAGACCGTGCCGATCGACTGCACCGGTGCAATCCTCCCGGCTGGTGCGCCGGCGCCGCTCACCGCGCAGGAGGACGAAGTCCTCGACTCCTTGCTCCAGGAGCTCAAGCAGGCTCATGCTCAAGATAACGCTGCCACTTGAGATTCAAGAGACGATCCACCAAGCGCTGGTTCAGGCTGGCTCGCGCGAATGCGGCGGCGTGCTGATGGGTGAGCACGTCGGGCACAACCATTTCGCCGTACGCGCCGTCACGGTGCAGAAGGCGGGCGGGTTCGCCTGGTTCGTGCGCAGCGTGGCCAACGCGGTGCAGGCTGTGCGGCGGTTCCTATCGGCCAAAGGAAATGACTTCCGGCGCTTCAACTACCTGGGCGAGTGGCACTCTCATCCATCCTTCAGCGTCAACCCGAGCCAGAAAGACAATGACACCATGCGCCGGATGGCGGCGGATCCGGCCGTCGGCGCCAACTTCTTGGTACTTGTGATTTTCCGGTTAGACCCCGGCACACTGGTGGGCAGCGCCCATACCTATTTGCCGGACGGCCGCATGTTGCCATCGACTCTGGACTGGGAGGCCCCCGAATGAATTCAGGCGTGTTCAGCCGTGAAGCCACTGGTGGCGCCGTTGCCAGAGGCGGCTTCGAGTACCAGGATGCTTTTGTGCTGCAAAACCTGCCGAAGTGGCTGGCGCAGGATGCGTTCAGCCACGTGGTCAGCGAGACCCGGGGCGACGTGGAAGTTTGTTACTTCAGCGGGTCCGATGTGGTCTTGCGCAGCCTGTACGAGGCCAAGGGGTATGAGCTGGCGGCCAGCGCTTTCTGGTCGGAGCTAGCCGATTTCAAGAAGATCCACCACGAGTCGCCCACCGAGTACGTTCGCTTCGGCTTGGTCTGCCGCAGTTTTGTTGCCGCGGTCGAGCCGCTGCTGAACATGCTGGAGCGCCTGCGCGGCGTCTTGACTTCGCATCCGGCCTCTTCGCCAGTTGTACGGGATGCCCGGGACCAGATCGCCACATGGATGGCCGGCAAGGGCAGGGGCGCAATTGCGGAATTCGTGATGGACCGTGTGGAGTTCATTGAGTTCGCCGACGAAGCGGCCGAGCCGGCGTTCGCGGGTGAATTTGATCGCATGTTCTCGGTGCTGGACCTACGCGCAACCGAACGGACGGCGCTGAAGGATCAGTTCAAGGCGCTGATCGCAACGTCATCGCAGGGCCCACTGCACCGCGATAACCTCGAGCGGGCCATCTGCTTCGTTTCAACGGCGGCCAAGTCCACCTGGATCACGACGCCCCGGCGCCTGCAATTGGCCAGCGGTGGCATGGAAGACTTGCGCGTGCCCCTAGAAGCATTCGACGGCACTGAACGCGCGAACCTGGGCCCGGGCGATTGGCGCGCTTTGCAAGAACGAATCGCGACGCTTGCGCAGTTTCTCTCCGGCAGCAGCGATCGCCGGCAGATCTCGGTAGATGGGAAGCACAGGATGTCGGCCAGCTGCACGCTGGGCTACCAACTCTCGGCTGTGCGAGGCTTTCATCTTCAGGTTCACCACAATGGGGCCGTGTACCGAACAGACCTGCACGATGCAGAACCGGACGAATTCTTTGCCGCGGCGCAGACCGCTGGCGAACTCAACGGTACCGAGGGGGTGGTCTGCATCGGCTTTCCCACGCCTGTGGGTGGCGACCTGAACGCGAGCGGAATCCCGAACTTGCAGAAGCTGGCCCGTTTGGACCTCGTTTCGAGCGGTGTGATCAATGGCATGCCCACCCTGAATGCGGCGGTTCGGCAGGCCAAGACGGCGATGGTGCGCTTCCGCTCGGAGCACGGCCTGTCGACGTTGCACCTTGTCGTGAAGGCGCCGTCGGTGTTCGCGATGATCCTGGGATATCGGCTCAATGGTGTCGGCCGCATCCAACTGTACGACTGGGCGGACTCGACCTACAAGCCGACCGCATTGCTGGAGTAGGCGTCGTGTACACCTGCTACGCGTGCGGCCTGCTCGCAACTTCCCGGGAACACGTTCCCCCAAAGAACCTGTTCCCCGAGCGCAAGGACATTCCGCAGCTAGATCTGCGACAGGACCTCATTACCGTGCCGTCGTGCGATCTGCACAACCTCGCCAAGTCTCAGGACGACGAGTTCCTGATGGTCAGCCTGGCGGGCCTGATCGGCAACAACGCGATCGGATACCGACACAACATGGGCAAGGTCGATCGCGCGGTGCGACGATCCGCCAGCCGCTTGCTGATGAAGGCGGTGGTGAAACCACAGCACCTCCTACGCGTCGAGGTCGCGCCGAACCGGTTCGTCGACGTGCTTTGGGGCACACCCGACGTTGAGCGGTTGCGAAGCTGCTTCGACGCCATCGTGCGCGGCCTGCATTTTCACGACTTCGGCATCGCGTTTGTGGGCAAGCTTCACATCCACTTGGCGTTCCTGCACCATGAGAAGGGGAACGCGAAGGTGATGAATGAGTTCCTTCGCCAGCGTATTGCCATCGATGTCGCTGGCAAGCCCAAGCTGGGTGCCAACCCGCTGGTCTTCTACTACCAACGGTCCGAACCGGACCAGTACGGGCTGTTCGCCTACCGGCTGTGCTTCTACGGCGTGGTGGAAGTGTTAGTGGGCGTCTGGCCGGCCAGCGCAATGCCTCCGGAAAATCTGGTTTATCAGCTGATCGCCCGCGGCATGCCGACGCGTCTCGCGCTCGGGTCGGCGCACTTCGACTTCAATACGGAAGCCGGCGGCTGGGAACTCGTCGACAACCCGCTGGGACCCGGTAACGGCAGTGCACAACTCAGATCCTGTACTCCTTGTACACCACAAGCTGCGAGTTGAGTGCCGTCGTTCACTCGGCATTCGTCCAGAAGTCCAAAGGGCCGCGCGCTGACCGTGGACGGCCCAACTGGATGCTTCGTAGCACGCTACAGCAGGCTGTTGCCACACGTACGCGGCGGCCCGGGCTGCTCTTTGATCAGCCTCGGGCGGTGTTCGACTTGCTGCACGCTCCGGGCTCCGAAGACGTAGCTACCGCGCGCCCCCGGCTTCTCGAATCAGGCGTCAAACGGCGCACCATGCATGCAAACCTCGCCTGGAGTCCCTGCGTCTAAGAAGCCTGGGTTGGTCCGGATTCATGGCCGCGCATGTCGCCCACAACGAGAAACGGGAAGTTCGGCTCTGCGCGCTGTCAAAATAATTGGACCCCCAAGGAAACGGAACCCATGTACCTGTCCACAAGAGGCAACGAGCTGCAATTCGCCAATGGCCTTGATGAGCTGCGAGCCGAATACGTCTTGCAAAGACATCGCAATGTCTGGGTTGTCACAGACTCGCACCCGCATCTTGCGATTGACGAAGAAGCATTGCGCTCTTGGATGCGCGGCCTCGACAGGTTTGTCTTGCTGTCGGAAGGCATTCTCTGGCAGAACATTGGCGCGGGGGATCTCAAGTACCGACTGCTCGCCGCACTCGTCGGGCCGGGTACATCTGCTGCCCCATCACCAGATGGGAAAATCTACGTCGAGGGCGAGGCTAACCCGCAGGCGAACTTTCTCGTCCGCCCAAATGGCATGCTGCACATCGGCACGCATCCCTTTGCAGCCATGGGTGTCAGCTACCTCGCCATCGAACCCGGGCGCATCTTTCAGCGGGCAATTGGCAAGCATGTGGGCATCACAGGCACGCATCGAGGCGAACCACGATCCGAGGTCTTCGATTTCAGAAAGCTCGCAGACCTTACGAACGCACTTCATGAAATTCGCCTGGGTAGCTCGTCTACCGGCGACCTGTCCCAGTGCCGCGATTTGCTCGATCAGATCTTCATTGAAAATGAGGCGTCCCTGGCAGCATTTGCCGCCCATCATGAATGCGCACCACGCAAAGGGCCTGAATTCACCTATCCACCAACCAAACTCACCCGCTACGGTCGCTTAGTCCATGATGCCGACGGACGGCCTCATGTGGAAACTTCATTTGCACTGCTGCACTATGAAAAGGCGTTGCACGAATTCGATGCGCTCAAGAGGGCGATCGCTGCAGATGAGTTGGAGCGAAGCTTCATGCACGGTGTCTATTGTGTCGTGGCGATTGCCTCTTGCCTTGAGGCAGTTGCAAATCGACTGATCTTCGACGCCGATGGCAAACACCCAGACGGCGAAGGGTCGGCTCTCGCCAAAATCAATGGCGCAGCCCGCAGGATTACCATCAAAAAGGGCGCCAACTTCAACACCCTCGGGGGTAAGCACCCGCTGTTTGTCTCGATGGACTGTGCGCGCGAACTCCGCAATTCGTTCGTGCACGCAAGAGAAACCGCCCAGCAGATCGACCCGCTGGCGCTTACGTCGATCCAGCTAAGTGCATTGAGCGAGGATGCCTGTCGATCCTTGCTAAGAGATTTGCGCCTTACGGTAGCCTATGTCTTTGAACAGCTGCCTTGGCTAGCGCCGCCCATCAGCACGGCGATAAACGTCACTTGGATAAAAGACATTGAAAGACCATAGCCCCAAGCAACTTCAAGCCCCTCGCACATTGCGCCTGTGGCCGCGTGTCGATCGGAGCCGAAAGGCTCGCGTTTTGCGATGATTCTAAAAAGAGTGGTTGCTGGCCATCGACGTCTCTGAGGCCGTCGACTCGATAACTCCCGTGGCCTTCCGGTGACCACGCGTTTGGGCCGCCGGTGTGGTACATGGGTCAAACGCATGAGTAGCCCGTCGCGCCGCGGTCACGTTCAATCGCGAAGCGTACCCACGCGTCGAAGTTCGCCTGGTCGACCGGGCCGATGTCGACCAACGCCCGGCGCGGGTAACGCGGGGGATCATCTTCGAGGTACGGCTGGGCCCATCCCGAAGTCGTCGAAATGAAGTGGCTCAATCCCGGCTCCTTGTAGAAGTCCATGAAACCCTTGAGGACCACGTGCACGTAAGAGCGCCAGATTTCATATCTTGCGCCTGTGGCGATATCGGCCGCTTCCTTCCAGTCCGGCGGCGAAACGTAGGTGTAAGCCTGCAGGCTTCGCCATGGATCGTCAGGTGCGCTGCGCACTTCCAAATCGACTTCCAGGATCTCGTAGAAGAGTTCTCGGGAGCGCAAGGCCGCGGCCTCCTGCATCGACAACCCGCACAACGCGACTCCCCAGATCGTAGTGCCGACTCGTTGCTGGATCGATAGCGCCAGCGGGTATCGAGGTTCCTCGGCGAGCGCGTCGCTGTTCGGGATGCGATGCGACCAGACGCGCTCCCAGCCGGAAAGGCGTGCCTCTAGCACGGCTACGTCGGCGCGATGCAGCGTGTCGGCATTCACCAGCGATCCGTAGCCGAACAGCGGCATCCTCACCAGGCGGTTCGTCAGCGACGGAGTCCTCATGGGGCCTGACTCCATCTAAATTTCTGGAAGCCCCATGGCTCGTTTGACCTGGGCGAGAGTGCTGGAGGTGACAGCACGAGCAGCTTCAGTGCCTTGCCTCAGGACATCACGCACATAGCCGGGATCGGAGCTCACTTGCAACCGGCGAGTGCGAATCGGCGCAAGAAACTCCTGCAGCACGGTCTCCAAACGCTTCTTGACGACAGAGTCGCCCAGGCCGCCGGCGCTGTAGTGTTCCTTGAGCGTTCGTACGGCATCAGGCTCCGGATCGAAGGCATCGAGGTAAGCGAACACGACGTTCCCTTCGATCTTTCCAGGATCCGCGGCACGCAGATGGTCCTTGTCCGTGTACATCATCTTCACCGCGTTCGAAATCTCGACGGGCGTGGCTGAGAGATTCAAAGCGTTGCCAGCTGACTTGCTCATCTTCCCGGCGCCGTCGATGCCCGGCAGGCGACCGACTTTCGACAGCATCGCGCGGCAGCTGGGCAACAGGTCAATTCCAACGAGCCGATTCACGCGACGCACGATCTCATTAGTCTGCTCGATCATCGGCACCTGGTCGTCGCCCACGGGAACGAGCGTGGCGCGAAATGCGGTGATGTCGGCCGCCTGGGCGACCGGATAACACAAGAATCCCGCAGGGATGTCGCGCTCGAATCCTCGGCTGCGAATCTCCTCCTTGATTGTCGGGTTGCGCTCCAGGCGTGCCACAGTGACCAAGTTCATGTAGAGCGTGGTGAGCTCCGGCAATGCTGGTAGGCAGGACTGCACGCAGATCGTCGTCTTCTCGGGGTCCAGCCCGCAGGCGAGGTAGTCGCAAGCCACCTCGAAGATGTTGCGCACCACCTTGTCAGGGTTGTCGCCGTTGTCGGTCAGGGCCTGCGCATCGGCGAGCAACACATATTGGTCGTGCGTGTCCTGCAAGTCCACGCGGTTTCTCAGCGAGCCGATGTAGTGACCCAAATGCAGCGGGCCGGTGGGCCGGTCGCCGGTCAGCACGACGAGCCGAGCGTCTGCAGCCGTGCTGACGTCCGGTTCAAACAGGATGTAGTCGGCCTTCATGCGCGCACTCCCGCAGTTTCGGCCGAGGGCTGGTCATCCAGTTGCAGCGCGCGCTGCCGGGCATGCTCGGCAATCTTCCTCGCCGTCGCATCGGCGCTCACCAGTGCGCCCTCCACCCAGCCATTGGAAGTGGTACACAGGTCCGAGCAGAAGTAGTGCCGGTCACTGATGGCCAGGCAATCGGGCGGCATCAGGCGCAGTCCCGGCTTCCAGAACGACACCCCCCGCTCCCAGAACGCCCATCCCGATTGAGCCTCAAGCACGCGCTGTGTCGACATCGGGATGGACACAGCGTCCTGAAGGGCCGCGCTGAATTCGCGCGCGATCTCTTCTCGGGTCGACTTTGCCACCAGCTCCTGCAGCAGGCGCGCGCTCGGGCCGTCGCTGTAGATCTGCACGCTGCGGCCTTGAGCCGGGAAGTAAATCTTGCGAAATGCCGTTGCGGTTGTGAAGCATTGCCCCTTAAGCCCGAGGTCGGTCCACCACGGGGCGTCGAACGTAAAGTAACCCTTGGCCAGGGGGACGTCGATCACGGCGTCGGACACGACCTTCGGCACCCGCGCCCCGCTGACATGCTCGAGGTCGCGCATGGCCACCGCGAGGATGACATAGTCGGCAATCTCGGTGCTGTGGCCCGTAGGGCAGTCGAATCCGAGTTGGCAGCACACCGCGGAGGATGTGAACGTGCGCAGGCTGCGGCCGTAGTGGAAGGTGCACGTCTGGCGCAGCTCGGCCTCCAGCGCATGGGTGAGCGACTGAAAGCCCTTGGCCGGCGTCAGCCAGCCTTGGTGGCCACCCCACAGAGTGCTGGTCTCAGGATGCTGGCGCAGCAGCTCCATGCCGCTGGCGAACGACATGTTCGGATGCAGCAACGTGTCGTAGCCGACGGCCGTCGCAATGAGGTCCCGGGCGTCCGATCCGAGGAACCGGGCCGCGGCGTCGCCGAAGCTCAAATACGATTGCTCGGCTGGCGTGGCCTCCTTGAAGGACGCCTGAAGGCGCTGCAGGATGTCGCGCAGGACGTCGAGCACGTACCCGAAATAGGCGCGGTGCACCGGCGACAACGCGCACTGATAGTCTCGCGTGGGGATTTCCAGCTGCTCCAGCAGTGCGTGCACCATTGGGTGGTGCTCGGGGTGGAAGCGGGCTCCCCCGAGTTCCACGATCTCTTCGGCACCTTCGACATCGTCCTTGATCACGATGGACTTCAGGCGGCCTCCCGATTGGGAGGCCGCGTCGTAGAACGCGATCCGGCTGTTGGGGAGGAGTTCGCGCAGACGGCGGCCCGCCATGAGGCCGGCCACGCCGGTGCCGACGATCGCAATGTGGGGGTTGGGGCTGGGCATCTTGTTCTGCTCGCGCTGATCAGGAATGGGCTTCGACGTCGGCCGACGCCTTGATTCGCGAGATGCGTGCATAGTGCGACTTGCCCGTCTCGTCGATGCCCGTCGTGTTCATGTAGCCCACGGCCGTGTTCTTGTTGCCTTCGAACACGGTCCGCACGTTGTTCGCCCAGATGTCCCCGCGCGGCGTGAACGACAGCACGCCGCCCTCCATTCGCAGGTAGCCGCTGTCGATCATCGAATCGATGCGGTCACCGAACGCCTCGATCACCGTCCGCCCGAAGCGCACGGCGAAGTCGGTCGTATCGCGCTCGCGCAACCGAAGGCCCATTACCATCCAGCGCTGCATGCGTTCCTCGAGACTGGCCACGCGCATGCCCTGCAGCGGCAGCTTCCCGCTGTTGACCTCGTCGATGTAGGCGGGGATGGAGCCCTGGTTGCGGTAGGTGATGCCGGCCAAGTAGCCGTGTCCGGACACCCCCAGTGCCAGGACGTGGTTGGCCTGCGCGTTGAGCATGATGTAGCGGCAGGCGCGATCCGGCAGGGACCAGTCGCGCACCGAGTACTGGTTCGTATAGCGACTGCTTTGCATCTGGGTCCGCACGAAGTCGAACTGGCGAATCTCCTGACCTTCGTCGGGCGCCTCGTGCTTGCCGGCTTTGACGTAATCGGAGTACAGGCCGGTGCGCTCCAGCAGCGTCAGCGGGTAGTGGGTGAGGTGCGTCGCGCCCGAGCCGATGGCGAAGGCCACATCTTCTTTCCAGATCGCGTCGTCCTGGCCCGGAAGGTTGTAGATGAAGTCGAGATTGAAATTGTCGAAGTGCTTGCGGAGGCGTGCGACGTAGCCCTCCACCTCCTCGCGCCCGTCGCGCATGTGCAGGTGTTCCACCCGGATGCGGCGGCTGAGGGTCTGGACGCCGGCGCTGACGCGGTTGACGCCTCCCAGCTTCATGGCTTCGACGCGCGCCTCGTCGAAATTCGGCAGGATGCCTTCGACGGAGATTTCACAGTCCGCCGACAGCGGCATCAACTTGCGCAACGCGGCGAGCACCCGCCAGAGCTGCCCGGCGGTCAGGCTGTTCGGGGTGCCGCCGCCGATGTAGACCGCGTCGATCGAGAGCGACTGCACATACTTCGTCGCGGCGTACTTGCCGATCTCGACGAGGAGCGCGTCGATGTACGCGGCCTTGGCTTCGTCATCGCCCACAGTCTTGGCGAAGCCGCAGAACGAGCAGATGCGGTCGCAGAACGGGACATGGATATAGAGGGTCGAGATGTTGCGCTCGCCCTCGGCGGTGCTCAAGGCCTTCTCGAAGAGGCCGAGCTCCGGCAGATCTCCCGGCATCGGGAAGGTGCTCGAGCCAATGGGTTCACGGTGCTGGAATTCGACGATCGCGCGGGTCATGGTCGGTCTCCTGTAGTGAGGATTCCGAGTGTTACGAGCAGCAGAGGTACCGCAAGCTGAACTCATGCGGCGATTTGCAAAGGCAGGGTTGTGAAACCGGCGCGAGTTGCAGCAGGCGCTGCGCTAGCCGGACAAATTTGCACTTGGCCAGCTACTTGCTCAATCGAAGTCGCGCAGTTCTTGTTCTATGGCGCCCTTCGAAGCCAAGCGCGAGACCCACTGGTCAATGGACGCTGTCTCGTAGGAAAACTTCGGGTCGATGGCGCTGGAGCCCTTCGGCCGAAGATAGTCGCCCTGGCCTTCGAGTTCCTTCTGCAACGCCTGAAGTGTGAATGGGGTCATCCCTTCGAGCCGCCCGAGTTGCATCTGGAGACACTCGCGCGCGCGCCGTGCCGCGGATTCCGCCGGTCGGGCGTAGCCGCGCGACGTCGCGCGGTCAAAGCAAGGACGCAGGTATGCCGCGTAGGCCCGGGCCGGCCGTCCTAGCGCGAGCACGATGCGTCCCGCCTCGAGCAACATGGCGATGTAGGTGCGCTCAGAGCAGCCGTACTGAAGCACGTCCTTGTAGACCAGGTCCATTGTCACTTCCGCGATCTGGGCCATGCCCTGTTTGCGGAAGATGTGGGCCAGCGCAACCCGGAATCCGAGAGCTTCATGGTGCAGGCCGGGTGACGTATTCTCGAAAACGTTTCGGATGCACACTTCCATCGCTTTTTTGAGGTGCCCGTTGCCGTCATTGGGGAGCGCGCCCAACGTTGCAATGTAGATGTGAGCGACATCCCGAACGACTGGGCCAACTGTCTTCTGCACCCGCTCACACGCCGCCAGCGCACCGTTCAAGTCGTCGTCAAGATACAGCAACTCGGCTTCGCGGGCATCCAGGCGGGTCTCGCGCTGCTTGTGGGCGCGCTCGGAGTCATGCCTCTTAAGAACAGGAATCGCACTCTCCAGCGTCCGAGCAGTCGAGAGAATCGCGCGGGCGCCAGCCAAGTCGCCCATGGCGCACAGCACGATGGTCAGATCGAGGCGAGCCTGCACGGCATTGACCGCGTCCTTTAGCTCACCTTCTTCTGCCCACTGAATCATGCGTTCGAAATTGGTCTGGGCATTGCGCAAGTCGCCCAAATCCAACTGAGCGTAGCCGACCTCCCGAAGGTACCAATGCCTGTACTCAGGCCTGAGCAACGGGTGGGGTTGGCCTAGCTCGTTGTCGTGGCTAAGGAGCTGAAGGAGTTCGGCCGTTAAATGGTAGGCACCGTGCCGCCTCGCGAGTGTCCTGTTGTGGACGGCGTTGGTCCGTATGTTGTTGCCATTGAGCTCTTTCCAAAATATCTCAGAGAAGCAGAAATTGATCACCTGCGCGGGATCACAACCTCTAGAGCCAGGCAGCGGCGGATCCGGAAACTTTCCTGCAGCTCCATCTTGATGCGGCACGTCCTGCTTAGGTGTGCTGAACTCACAGGACCGGACCAAGTGCCGCAAAGTCTCCGACAGGAAGTGCATGCGCGATCGCCCCCAATGGGGTTCAACGGGAAACTCTGCATGCAGTAGGTCCTTGTCGTCGCGGGATTGATACAGCCGACGGGCGATCTGATAGTGGGTATGGGCGCGTCCGAGTGGATCTGCGAGCGCCCACCGTTGCTGGATCACTGCGCGCAGTGCCATGTCCATCTTGTAGACGGATGGCTGGTTCTTGACGCGTTCGACGACGTCGATGAGGGGCGACAGGTTGGTCACCGCGGAACGGAACCGGGCCAGGTCCGTCCGAGGTTGGGATTTGCCGAGATCCTCCGCGGCATCTTCTGTCAGCCAGTAGACGGCCGTGCTGCACCAGCGCGCAGCGCGCAGCTCAGGCCTGCGCTTCGTCGGCTCGGGAATGGAACGCGCCTGTTCGACGACCTCCGCCAGGTGCAACTTGATATCAATGGGAAGCTGGTCCCACGGCATGCCAGCCAGACGTTCCCACCCAGACGTTGGGTCGAAATAGCTGAAGGTCGAAGTGTTGGACGCGAAGAAGGCGAGAACTCGCAGCATGCTCGGCCAGATGACCGAACCGGCCTCCGCAGTGTAATACTGCCTCGCGCGCTTAAGCCTGCTGCTGCCCGCCTGAAAAGTGGCCGCCTGGCCTCGGAGTGCTGAATAGCGTTTCCATTGTTCTTCGTAGAACTTGTTGCGCTCAATTTCACTGCGCTCTGGCGGGCCGGTACTGAACGACAGTTCATCCACCATGTTGCCCAGTGTGTGTTCGCTGTCGGGCCGCTTTGTTTTGTTGGGTCGGCCAAGCAGCACAATGGGGGATGGGTGTCCATCCTGCGGTGGCGGGGCCCGTCTTGCCTGACCGAGCAGGCGCTGAATCTTGCTGCCAGTGCCCCATGTGGACACCGGGATATGGTCGGCTTGCAGCACGAACAGGACGCTACGGGTCGACTTCAACGCCGAGAGCAGGTCGTCGACGCTGGGGCGTCCCTCTATCCCCAGTCTCTGACCTAGTTCGGCCAACGCCTCGTCGAACGCCGGGGCGGCGACGAGTTTTCCTCCATTCAGGTACTCGGGCACAGCAGAAGGAAACGGTCGGATGAGAAAACTCGAACTGACGCCTTCGTCAAGCAGAAAGCCGCCCGCCATGTACGCCAAGAAGGAAGCCCCGACGGGTGGCGGGTTGGACCAAGCAACGATGTTCCCCTTGCCGAGAAGGATGCGGCGCACCAGTTGCCTGGCAACGCGTTGTTCACGCCAGCCCAGAGGGATGGATGCATCGCGTGAGCTTGGAACGAGCACTAGGTCCGAGGAAGCGGGTTCGGACGCGTCCTGCTTATCTGCGGGGGAAGATAGGGAGATCAGGCGGTCAATTTCGGCGCCGCTTTGACATGCGAAAAGACCCGGGCAGTTAACCTCTTGTTCGATCTTGCGCAGAACCTCGGGAGATTTCAAGAGCTCGCGAAGGACTTTGGGCGTCGTCCGGCTGGTCAACCGGCTGTAGTCGTGAGGGGTCAATTCCGGAAAGCCCAAAAGCTCTGCGAATCGGATACAGCTAAGTTTGTGTTCCACGCGCCAGAACCGGCGGTGGATTTGGGCCACGTACTTAACAACCAGATCAGGATCCAAGTCGGACGACTCCCAGCCATTGGTGCTACGACACGGTGGTGCAGACGGAAGACCAGCGCCGACGCGCCCGCCCCACCTGCTTGAATCATAGCTAGTTGTAACAGAGCGCTCGCCTCTTCCGGCGCGGCGTTCTCCTCACATTGCAGGATGACGTGCGGGCTGCAGATGGTATGTTCGCGGCGGGTGGCTCGGCACTTCGAGAGAGTGAGGTGCATATACCTCCTGGCGGATCACGTTTGACATCCCGATCCAGTCGGGGAGTGCGATCCGACCGACACAAGTGAAATGGTCGCCAAGTCCGGTCCCGACGATGGGACGGGCGACGGAATCGCCCAACCCTTAGAACCAGAAAGGGGTCCTCCAGCAGCCCATTGCTATGGACTGTTGGAGGACCCCTTGCGGAGAGTACTGGATTCGAACCAGTGGAAGACCGAAGCCTTCGGCCGCTTATCAGGCGGCTGCCTTAGACCGCTCGAGCCAACTCTGAAAAGCCGCCACCGCTTTTCAGACCAGGCTCACCGTCGAAAATGGGGCGACTTCCTGTGTGTTCAACCCTTCGACAAATTTCACAATGCAATTTAGCGACTTTGACTGAAATCCGCTAGACGCATCGTCCGGGCGATTGCTTCTCCGACCTTCAGCGGCAGGCAGGGTGGCGATCTCAGAAAATCATTTTACATAAGATACATCGTATCTATCGCAATTATCGAGTTGATAGTTTGCGACTAGCATGGCTTTCGCGCCGCTGGCGCCGTGCAGGGCACAGTGGCCGTTCCACCACCGGCAATTAGCTGGGCGCTGACATTGAAGACGGGTGCGCGAGGTGGCGGCGCAAGGCGTTCCTGGGCGCGGCAATTCTAGCCCCGCTTCGAGGAGCAAGCCAGCTCGCAAGCCCACAATCGGGAAAGGTGTCTCGAAAGCGGAGGATATATGGGGTTCCAAGAGGCAGTCCGAATCAACCAAGAAGGCCGAGCCTTCATCGACAAGCTGCGGCGGTCGAAATTCATGATCGGGATGGACCTCCCCGCCGATGCCGAAGAGGGAGCTGAAAGCTTGCGACAGGATCTGAGCAGCGCTCTCAGACTTCTATCGGAGGACCTCTACTCCACCAAGACCCACTTTGTCCTTGAGCTGATCCAGAACGCCGACGACAACGCCTATGCCCAGGGGACCGAGCCGATGATCCGAATTGGTCTGGCACCACAGGCGCTCACGATCTGGAACAACGAAATGGGGTTTCAGGCGGAACACGTGCGAGCCCTGTGCAGTGTGGGCCGCAGTACCAAGGCGAAGAAGGCCGGCTATATCGGCGAGAAGGGGATCGGCTTCAAGTCGGTGTTTCAGGTGTCGAACGCGCCAGAGATCCATTCAAACGGGTATCACTTCAGATTCGACATGACCAACCCTGATCATCACTTGGGGTACATCGTGCCGTACTGGGTGGCGCCCGATGCATCAATCGCCGCGGAGGGCACGACCATCGTTCTGCCGGCGAAAGAGCGGGAGCACTTTTCCGCCTCGGTGTTGAGCGAGCTGGACGCACGCCTGCTTCTCTTCCTGCGCAGGCTTCGCCAGATCGACCTGCACACGCCAGACGAGACTGTGTCTATGCGGTGCGTCGATGACGACGGGCTCGCGTCACTGGAAACACGGCGAGAGTCCGCGGGGACTTCGGAGGTGCTTCAGCGCCAGCGCTTTCTGCGCGTTGCTACTGCCATCGCTATGGGCGGTGCGCCCGATGACAAGCGACCCCAAGTGAGCGAGAGCGAGCTCATCCTAGCCTTTGCGATCGACGAAGCAGGCCATGCGCTCGCTGTCCCGGACTGCGCGACTTTCGCGTTCCTCCCTATTCGCTCATTCGGCTTTCGCTTCTGCGTACAGGGCGACTTCCTCCTAAGTTCGGCCCGTGAGGACATCCAAAGCGCCCGGGCTTGGAATGTGGCCTTGCGCAACGCAATCGCGACTTCATTCGTTGCAAGCCTCGCGCAATTCCGAGCAAGTCCGGCACTAGCTCGGACGTTCCTGCGGTACCTGCCTCGCGAACAGGAAGTCACCCATCCGTTTTTCGCGCCGGTTGTAAAACAGACTATGGACACGCTGGCGCAGACGGAGTGCATACCGTGCGCCAGCGGTCAATGGCGCAAGCCCGCGGAAGTGATGACCGCGCCAGCCGCATTTCAACGCTTGGTGCCGGCACAGGCAGCCTGGACGCTGTTCGGCAAGGACTATCCAGCAACAGATCTGGATTACGAAGACTCGACGCTCAAGAAGCTCGGCTGCAAACAGCTCTTGGTAGCCGACGTCGTGCGCCTCTTTACTGAGCATGGGGATTGGGTGCGCCAGCAAGGGATTGCCTGGCTGGCCAGTTGTTTTCGCTATCTCGCGGGGCTGAATCGCAAGCAGCTGCTCGAAGCACGCCTACGCGACGCCCCTTGCCTTCCCGTGGGTGACGGCACGCTCCACGTACCTGGTGCGCGGACTGTGTTCTTCCCGTTGGCACGGGGCAAGTCGTTTGGATTCGAGAAGGACCTTGTCATTCTCGACGAGACATTCGTCGACGCCCTCGGTGCCGATGACCAAAGCGGCGATGCCACGGCAGTGCAAGCGCTGCTGCATGACCTCGGCGTGCGCATTCCCGAGCCCTATTCCCTTATCACCGATGACATTTTGCCGGCGCATAGCGGCGATCGCTGGCGAACGGCGGGATTTGAGGCCCTGACGGGTCATGTTCGCTACATCAAGGAAAAGCTCGGCGAATTCCTCGCCGCAGCGCCGACGAAGGGCGTCGCCGAGCTCGCGGCCATTGAGAGGCTGCGCAAGGGACTCCGTCTGAAGACCAAAAAAAGCGAAGGCGACAGCTGGTGGTTCCAACATGCGGACGAGCTGTACTTGGGCAGCGAGTATCTGCCAGAGTTCGACATTGAAACCTTGCTTGGGCAGAACCTGGACCCGTTGCGCGTGCTATCGGCCGACTACATGCCAAAGGGTCGATCGAAGCGCGGATCTCAGGACAGCACCGACCAACAGGCAGATTGGCGTGCGTTCTTCCTGCGCTTGGGGATCAATGCCGCACCGCGTCTGTCAGGCACAACGCCAGCGGCCTGCAGTCCCGAATTGGCCGCCCTGCTGACTTCGGAAAGCCCCCAGATCCGTCGCCAAACGCTTGAGTGCCTGGACCGCCATTGGGCTCACTACAGCACTCACGCAACCTACATGCTTTCGCGGTCGGGGTCACGACATTACTCTAGCTTCGCCTCTGCGCTACGCGCGACCCTTGCCCCAAGTCGGGTGCGACGCGAAGTTGTGCTGCAGGAGGCCTTCTATGCCTCGGCCGCGGTCCGAGAAGTCTTCGGCAGTTCGCCCGCTTACGTTGACGCGGAGCTGCACAACGAGAACTTTCTCGACACCTGCGGGATCGTGTACCGACCGGACTCCGCGGCCTGCATCAAGCGGCTCAAGCAGATTCGGGCGTCCGGCAAGCCGTCCGCGTCGCAAGTGCGCCCGCTGTACAGGCAACTCGCGCACTTGGCCGAGCGCAATGCGGCCGAAGGTGTGCGCGAGGCCTTCGTTCAGCATGGGCTGATACTTACCCGCCATTCAGAATCTCCTTGGCGACGCCCGGATGAAGTGGTCTGGTCGTCGCCCGGCGAGTTTCTCGCAACGCACTACCCTGCTCTCAATGTGCAGTACGCCGAACTGCATGGCTTCTTCGTGCGCAAGTTGGGAGTCCCGCATGAGGTGACAGTCGCTGCTGCAGTTCGTGTGTTACCGCTGCTGGCCGACGCGGATCTCGGCCACGAAGCGCGCGCAGCGGAAGCACTTCGCATCTATGTACGAGCGAACAAAGATCTGGACCGAATCACCGACGGCACCATGCCTCAGTGGCTTGAGGACTTTCGCGAGCGGCCCGTGTTCCTGAACCATCGCGACGAGATGGTGGCGCTGGACGACGCTCTGTTCGCTGACGATCAGCCCGCGACCAGCGCCCTATTCGCCGATCAGAAGGACATCGACTTCCTCGCGGTGCCACCGGCGAGGGTGCCGCAAATCCATGTTCTCCTGGAAGCGGCGGGAGTTCCGTTGTTGTCCGCGAGCCTGGAAATTTCGTTGGAGAAGCCAGAGAACGGGCGGCTCAACGCAACGTTCACGAACCGGATTCGTGAGCGGTACCGTCACATTGCGCGGCTGCTGTACGGCCAGAGCCACACAGTGTTCGAGCGCGCGAAGGAAGCGGGCCTTTGGCGGCGCCTGTCCATGCTGAGCGTTGTGGATGTCGATCAGCTGACCATCCGCAGCACGCTGCATGGCTGCACCGTCGCCACACAGGGCGAAGTCGTGATCGCCGGCGATGTGGCCTACGCGCGGGTGGGCGCCAAGGGGATCGCCGACCGCCTGGCGCGCGAGATCTGCCTGATGCTCAAGGCACCAATGATGCACGTCGACGGCGTCAGCAGAATCTTGCGCGAAGAGCTGGTTGGCGAGGTTGAGGAGTACCTGGACGTGCGCGAACTGGCCGCACTCCCCGATGACGAATTGGCCCAGTTGACGCTCGACCAAGTCGCGCTCGACTCCGGTAACACGGAGGAGCCGGACGCCCCCGACGAGGAGGCTCCCGGCCCCGCCCCCGATCCCATTGACGTCTTGGGGGCGCTGGTCACGTCCCCCGTCGCGTCACCCTCGCCTGCCGGCTTTTTCCCCGGGACGGGTTTGCCAACTCAACCCAACACTGCGCAGCTCCGTGCGACGACGAGCGGGTCGGGAGAGAGCACGTCTGCGTCCTTCTCGACACAGCCCGATAGGCCTCGCCCTTCACGTGGGCGCACCGGTCCACGCCCGGGCGCGGGCCGCCGCAGCAGTCGTGGAGAGACGGGACACCGACTACTGAGTTATGTCGAGCCGGAGAATAGTCCGGCATCGACCGTCGATGAGGACCGGGCCGTGGACGAGGAACGAGCGCGCGAGCGCGATGCGACGGCGCAGGCGGCCGTACTGCATGTCATGCGGACCCAACTCGAGAAGTGGGCTAGCTTGGAGGAGATGCCGCCATTCAACAAGGGCTTCGACATACGTGCGATTGCCCACGACGGGAGCGAGCACGTCATCGAAGTCAAGGGACAGTCTGGCGCGTGGACGGCCGCAGGCATCGCCTTGACCCCGGCCGAGCTTCTGTGCGCGGCGGAGCGGCGGGCCAGCTATTGGCTTTGCGTCGTCGAACACGCAGTCCATCCCGGTCAGGAAGTCCTGCATCTCGTGAACAACCCATTCGGCAGGGTCGACCAGTTCCGCTTCGATTCAGGCTGGAAAGCTGCAGCGATTCGTGAGACCGGAACTATTCCGCTGGTGCCCGCGGCAGGGCTGCGCATCGACATTCCTGGGCTCGGGATGGGCACCATCGCAAGCGTCAAGAAAGGCGGCAGCATGTTCTGCAAGGTCCATGTGTACCTTGCAGACGGGCGTCAGGTCTTCAGGGTGTTCGATCCGGCCCGTATGCGCTTGTCCAAAGGGGATTGAGCATGGCGATCATGCGTCCAGTTCTGACCGAGGACCAGCTACGTGCTTTGCCGTCGCAGGCCGAGGCGCGCTTCTATCGCGCTTGTCGCGATCACTTGCCCAACGACGTGCTTGTGGTTCATTCAGCTTCTTGGGCCTACCGCGACAAGCTTCACCAGTTGCGCGAGGGGGAGGCGGATTTCACGCTGGCCCTTCCTACGGCTGGGCTACTGACAGTGGAGGTCAAGGGTGGCGGCATCAGCTTGGACGCGCGCACAGGTGAGTGGTCATCTATCGACCGATTCGGTGTCGCTCACGCCATCAAAGATCCGTTTCGGCAAGCGCAGTCCGAAAAGTTTGCGATCCTCGATCAGATCAAAGGGCACCCCAAGTGGAGAAGGTGGCCCGGTCGACGGGTCATCAGCGGCCATGCAGTCTTCTTCCCTGACCTGCATGACGTCACCGCACTCGCGCATCCGGGTCGCGCGCGAGAGCTGATTGGTGGCCAGGCCGATCTCCAGCAATTGCAGGCCTGGACGACGCAGGCCTGCGCTTTCTGGCGCACCGGACAGGAACAGGACCTGGGAAACCGCGGCGTGGACCTAGTGGAGGAAATTCTGTGCGGACCGGTGGAAGTGCGAGCGCTTCTGCGCGCCGAGCTGGCCTACGCGGAAGCGGAGCTCGTTCGGCTGACCGAGCGACAGGCCCGCGTACTACGCACCCTCGGCGGGCGCAAGCGTGCAGTCATCGCTGGTGGCGCCGGCACCGGCAAGACGCTGATCGCCGTCGAGAAAGCGCGCCAGCTAGCTGCGGAAGGCCAGAAAGTCTTGCTGCTTTGCTACAACCGGCCGTTGGCAGACGTTCTGGCGCATAGCCTTGCCAACACCGCAGGCCTGGCGGTGATGAGCTACCACCAGTTGTGCGAGGAGCGCATCGATCGCGTGCGGAAACGGACCGGGCGTGACGTCCTGGAAGAAGCCGCCAGCTCTTATCCGGGGCGGGGAGACAGACAGAAGTACGAGGTCCAGATGCCGTTCGCACTGGCCCTTGCCAACGAAGTGTTGACCGACGACCTATTCGACGCCGTGATCGTCGACGAAGCGCAGGACTTCAGCGACGAGTATTGGTTCGGCGTGGAAACGCTGTTGAAGGATCCTCGCGAAGGGACGTTCTACCTCTTCACCGATCAAAACCAGGCCATTTACCGGCGGGATGCGCAGCTTCCCATCGAGGATGCGCCCTACCATCTGACTGAAAACTGCCGCAATACGGCGCCGATTCACGCCTTGGCCTACGGCTTCTATTTCGGCACGCCGGTCGACGCATCAGAACTGGCCGGCCCAGAGGTTGAGACCGTGCGTTTAGAAACCAATGCGGAACAGGCGGCGGAGATTGAGCGTCGCGTGCGGCGCCTGCTCACGGAGGAAAAGGTGCCACCCTCAGACATAGTGGTGTTGCTGGCCAAGCGTCCCAAGCAGGCTCTGTACGACCTGCTTTCTGGCCACCGGCTCCCCGGCGGGGTTGACTGGTCTTTTGAGCGTCGCGTGCCGGGAACCATCTTGGTGGACACGGTGGCGCGCTTCAAGGGCTTGGAGTCGGCCGTGGTCATGTTGTGGCCTGGCGATGAAGTCGCTTCTGCAGAACAAGGCGAGATGGTCTATGTCGGAACCTCGCGCGCAAAGTACCTAATGCACGTCGTGGGAACCGCGAAAGCATGTGCGGCAATTTTGACCAGGCCGAAGGTGGCGTCGTGATCCTGCAGCGCAGGCCGGCGTCAAGTCGCACGCGAGGGCCACCGGCACTTTGAGCAAGGTCATTGCATCGCTCCGTCGCGCCCCTAGAATCGCTGCGTGTCCCTTTCAAAATCCTTGTTCGATTCGCTCGCGACAGTCCGCTGGAATGTAGCCAAGCGCACCTTCGGCAGCAGCCACCCGACGTTGATCGGTCTCATGTCCCAGTGGTGGATTGAGCAGGCCGCCGAACACACGGTTTTGGACGGTGCACCGTCGTTCGGGTTGGCCAACGCGGGCTGGTGTGAC
>JAZKFD010000068.1:0-51925 GCA_040386635.1 Pseudomonadota bacterium | reverse complement strand
CGGCGCAGCGTGCTGCCCATCGCAGGCCTGGGCCACCGCTAGCGCGCGGGCGCCGGGCGTTGACAGGGCGAAGCCTTGGCTTTCAGCAAGAAATTTGAGAACGACATGCACGCCATGTCGTTCTACTTCATGGTCTACAACTTCGTGAAGATTCACAGGTCGATCCGCACGACCCCGGCCATGGAAGCTGGCGTGACCGATTTCCTGTGGAGCTTGGAAGATATCGTGGTGATGGCCGAGACGAACGCATGACCTGCGACGCGGCCTTCAGCCCTGTGCTGGAAGTCGGCCCGTTCTAAGAAACTCCTGCGCTTCGTTCTCGGTTACGAGGCATATCGGATCCCAGTTGCTGGTGTTTACATACTCGCCGCCGCCTTCTCGGGTTGAGAGTTGTGCACGGATCAAGAATCTCGACCCGACCGGGTAGTCATTGCGCATTGAGCGTTGGGCGCGAACAAAGAGGCTGGAGTCCACCCGTTGCCCGTCGACGGCGCGAACCCGAACTTCGCCGCGATGGCCGGGCAACGGGCCGCTCCTGTAGGTTTCCACCAGCAAGTAGAAGTGAAGCGCCATTGCCCAATGGTAGGACGCTCCAGCCCTTTTTGTAACGGCCCCAATTCAAACTGAACCATCACCGAAAAGTACGACTACCCCTTCCATCAATCGTGGGAAGTGAAATTGAACAGTCGATGAGGCTTAATCCAGCGCGCACTCCTATCGCTCAATCGCATTCCTTTGTGGCACCGGTCATGCCGCCGCCGCCGCCGCGTCAAGTTCCGGGGTCTCCGTCAGCCCAGGAGCCCAGGCCCTGAATGCAGGCTCGATGCTCATGGGCCCATCAGACAGTTGGCCATCACGGAAATGACTTTGTCCTCGGTTCGGCGGCGCGAATCGAGCGCCAGGCTGCTCGCGCATAGCTTGACCCGAGAGATTGGCGGTGACGTTCATGGCGCTCAATTCATTCCCGGTTGGAAGGTGCAAAGTAGATTTTTGTTGGCCTCGGCCTGCCGTGGCTAAAATTGGCACACTTCCTTTCGAGGTACGTCGAGCTGACGCCTTCAGCCTGCGCCGATTTTTTGGCTGCAATGCGGCATTCCGCCGCTCCCGCCCGCCTCGGGTGGTTTCTCCAACCCCGCCGGGCTATTCCCGAGGCGGGGATGTCCTGTCCCTATCTGGACAAATGCTCTCCTCCAACCTAGCCAGCCGTGTCCCTCCCGGCACAGACACTGGACTTGCGACGGCGCTAGCTTCAGCGGCCGTGTGTGCCGACCGCACCGAGTTGCCTCAAACGGTCTACCGAAATGAGACCTCAGGCGGTTGGTGGCACACCAACGCCCTCGCTCCGGTGCTTGCCCGATCGGAGCTCTCTCAGACCGTCCTTCCCGGGACCTACTTCCGCTGAAGCAGTTCCCTTTGCGCCCTCCCATGTAGGGGCGCCTTCCATCATCAACTCGCGCCCAAGTGGCGCGTTTTCACTTCCAAGGAAAATCCATGAAAGCTTCTTCAATCGAAGCCGACTTCCGCGCGGCCGTCCTCCAGGAGGCGAACCGAGCCGGTATCCAGCTCGCCGGCGGTGCCATCAAGGAAAGCTTCGGCCTCGTCAACGCAGCGCGCGGCACCGCGACGCTGTGCTTCTGCATCGCGCTCAAGGATCGAGCCGAGATGGATGGCATCCAAGCGCTGCGCATGTTCAAGCGCAGCTTCAACGGCCATCATGGTGGTTCGCAACAGCCTCTCCGGGTCGAGTGCGTGCTCTCGGGTGCTCTCATTCGCGGGAAGGCCCACGACTGGACGGGCGCGCGTAGCGAGGCCCTCGCCTGACATGGCCCCCAGCGCCCTGCTCCGCTCGAGTCCTATCCTGGTACGCGCGGGGCTTCCGCTGGTGGGTGGCCAGATGGTGGCGCACGCCCGTCGCCGACGCCTGCCCCTGCTGCTAAGTGCGAATGCGTTTGCCACTCGCTACCATCGCGGCCACACCAAGTCCGGTGCTTTCAAAGCATTCAAGAAAGACATCTCAAACTTGGATGGCCTCGACTGTGCTTTGGATTCCGCCGGATTCGTTGCAATGGCGCGGTATCGCGGCTTCCCTTGGGGAGTTCGCGACTACTGCGAGTTGGTCGGCGCGCGCGCTTGGTCTTGGGCTGCGCAGCCCGACCTCTGTTGCGAACCGGAGATCGCCAGCGATGCTGCAGCTCGCCTGCTGCGAGTCGCGGGGACCGTGAAGCTCTACTTGCGTGCCCAGGCCGCCGCGACCGAGATGGGTGTGATGCCATTGATGCCCGTGCTGCAGGGATTCCTTCCAGCGGAATACAGACTGTGCTTCGACCTCATGCCTATCGCCGAATAGCCAGCAATTGTCGGGCTCGGATCCGTCTGCAGGAGGCCGGTCCTGGGGCCGGACGGGCTGCTCGCAGTGATCGATGAAGTTGATCGGTGGCTTCCCCCGCACGTTCGCATCCTCTGCTTCGGCGCCAAGGGCACGGCCCTGCCCTACCTGGTTGGCCATGAGCGCTATCGCAGACGGATCGTCAGTACGGACTCCCAAGCCTGGGACTACGCTGCTCGCGCCTCGATGCGCTCTGGGCGAACCATGGAACACAGGCTCGGGCATCTCGATCGATGGCTGCAGCAGCAGGCGGCCGCACAGGCCGCGCCGAAGCGTCTTGAGTCAAGTGTTGTAGCCGAGCGGGCTCAACGCATCCGCAAAACTGTGCGTGATGTCGTCGCTGCCCGTCTAGCGGAAGCCATGCTCGATGGGGATATCGAGTATGAAGACGCTGCAGGGTCGCTCGATCGCGCGACGTGCTGGGCGACAGCCTATGCAGCGCAGCATCGACTCGATGCTGAAATCGACGAGTCTGAAATCCTCCAATGGATCGACGACAACCCGATGTGACCGTACAGAATGATGGCCTTCCGCGATGAGCGGGAGGCCTTTTTTTTTGGTGCGCCCGGCAGGGCGCACTCACTAGGAGGTGAAAGTCCTCTACGGGCCCAGCAAGGGGAACCGTTAGCCGAACGGCAAGGGTGTCGCGGGCGACTGCGAATCTGAAGGAAGCCGAAGGCAAAGCGCTGGCCTGACGAACAGGAAGCGGATAGAAGGCGACGTTGCGGGGTGAGGCGGCCAATATCGTCAAAGCCCGGTACTTGCACGGAACGCAACGGCGTAAATCCGACAGGCATAAGCGTGAAGGTGGGTGCGCAATACCCGGGGAGATCTGGCTGTGCTGCCCGAGAGGGCTACCGGCGTCGAGAGGCGCGGGGATGGCTGGCCAGAAGTCAGCAGAGGCCATAGTAGGTGCGCCGCGCACCGAAGGGCCGAACATGAGTAACGCGAGTAGGACCTGTGACCTCGATGGACGACGATGAAGCACAAGCGCGCAGCGGTGGCGACACCTGCGGCATGGCCGGTGCTGGCTGCGGCGGGCGGAACCCGACTGAGGCCAGCGACGGTGCCGAGTCGGCCACGGCGGCGCGGGGGCGAACGAAAGCGGAAGTGGCTACCGAAGCGCTCATGGAGCAGGTGGTCGAGCGCGGCAACATGTGGGCGGCCTACGAGCGAGTGCTGCGCAACAAGGGAGCCCCCGGTGCCGACGGCATGCGGGTGGGTGAACTGAAGGCGTGGCTACAAGCGCACTGGCCGTCAGTGAAGAAGGCATTGCTGGCGGGAAGCTACCTGCCGCGTGAAGTGCGCGCAGTGGACATTGCCAAGCCGCAAGGCGGGGTGAGGACGCTGGGTGTGCCGACCGTGGTGGACCGGCTGATCCAGCAGGCGCTGCTGCAGGTGCTGCAGCCGGTGTTCGAGCCGGGCTTCAGCGATTCGAGCTACGGCTTCCGGCCGGGGCGCAACGCGGGGCAGGCGGTGAGAGTCGCCCGCGACCACGTGCGCAGCGGCCGGGGGTGGGTGGTGGACATAGACCTGGCGAAATTCTTCGACCGGGTCAACCACGACCTGCTGATGGCGCGGGTGGCGAGGCAGGTGAAGGACACGCGGGTGCTCAAGCTGATCCGCAGATTCTTGGAAGCGGGCCTGATGCGAGATGGAACGGTGCAGCCGCGAACGCAGGGTACGCCGCAAGGCGGGCCGCTGTCGCCGCTGCTGTCCAACATCCTGCTGACGGACTTCGACCGGGAACTGGAGAGCCGGGGGCATACCTTCGTGCGCTACGCGGACGACAGCAACGTGTACCTGCAAAGCCGGACGGCCGCCGAGCAAGCGTTTGAGACCATCACGCACTATCTGGAGAGTGCGCTCAAGCTGCAGATCAACCCGGCTAAGAGCGCAGTCGCCCGCGCGAGCGCGCGCGACTTCCTCGGCTATGGGTTGGTCGGGCGGGAACGGGCAAGGCTGAAAGTGGCGGCGGCGAGCATCCAGCGGCTGCGCAAGCGCGTCAAGGACGCGCTGAGGCAGAACGCGGGAGTGAGTGTTGCGGCCGTCATTGATGCCCTGAACCCGCTCTTGCGCGGTTGGACGAACTACTTCCGGTGGGCTGAGGTCAAGAACGTGTGGCAGGAGCTGGACGGCTGGCTGCGGCGCAAGCTACGCGGGCGCCTGTGGCGCCAGTGCAAGCGACCGCTGGCAAGGGCTCGGCTGCTGATGAAGAGGGGCTTACCCGAGGAGCGCGCGTGGCGCTCGGCCACCAACGGGCGCGGTGCCTGGTGGAACGCCGGGGCGTCGCACATGAATCACGCGTTCCCGAAATCCTTCTTCGACCACATGGGGTTGGTGTCGCTGGTGGATACCCACCGGCGCTTCCAGAGTCAATCATGAACCGCCGTATGCGGAACCGCACGTACGGTGGTGTGGGAGGACGGAGAGGGTGACCTCTCCTCCTACCTAATGCATCCGCTATGCAGGGGTCAAGATTGTCATACTGGCCCCGCTGGCGATAAAAAAAGCGCCCGCCCCTCACGTAGAGGGCGGGCGCCGGGGAATTGAAACGGATCAGCCGAACAGTTCGGCCTGGGCGACCTCGAGAGAGGAGCATCGGGCGCGCAGCGTCTCAGCGGTCTGATGGCCATGAAGCTCATGGCGCTGAAGCCATTGCGAGCGGCGGATCATGGAGTCGATCGCGCTGCTCTGTCCCACGGCCGGTGAAACGATGCCGTACTGGAGGTAGGTCAAATGTAGTCAAGCAAAGAACGGCCTGAACCGAGCAGAGTAAGCCTTGATTATTCGTTTAATTGTGGATAACTAAGCCGGGCCCAACGATTGTGGATAACTAGGGTGGGGAATTACCGTCCGGCCAGCGTCCTTCTGTCCTTGGAAGAAGCCGGTCTTGCGAGTCGACCTGCGGGCTTGTTATTCGGCGTCGGGCCTGAAACCCGAGCCTCTTCGAATAGGTCGAAGACGCTAATTTCGAACGCAGCGGCGATAACTTCTAGGGCGTTGAGACTCGGATTGGCATGGCCGCGCTCCAGCCGGCTCAAGTAGGTTTGATAAAAGCCGCAGTGCTCTCCGAACTCAACTTGGCTCATACCAAGCTCCAATCGCTTCCGACGAATGCAGCTCCCCAACAATTGACCAGGCGTGAGTTTCACGCCAAGGAATATGTTGGTTATGCTCTATTTCGCATAAACACTAATTCATATAGATTCTGAGTTCTCACTCAGAAAGGACGGTCGTCGTGTTCGTGACCACCTCTGCGATGCGTCTGAACTTCTCGTCAACCATGCTGCCGGATCTCCAAGTCTGGGATCTCATGGAACTGGAACTCGCGATCCCAATACTCGTCGTGACCATGTCACAAGGGAGGAGAAACAGTCGCGCCCATGACCGACGAACCTTCTTTGCGAAGGCGCGGCATTTGGAGCAATTTCTTGGTGTGGACAAGGCAACGGTCGACCGAGTTGACCTTTTTACGCCATCACACATGAACGGGGCTGACTCCTGGAGACTCGAGCCATTGCTTGAACTGTGGCGGTGTGTAGAGCCCGCACAGACAGAAATGACAAGCTGGCTTTTCAAAGTTGCCTCCAGCGTGTACGTTGATTCCTGCTTAGGAACCGACCCCCGACTCTTGCAGCGTGAGTCATGTGTCTATTCTGCGGCGCAAGGCACGAGCCCTATGCCGCCCAAGGCGCGCCGCAGACCATCCCGTTGACACTGACTTGCGCCCCTGTATTGATGATTTCCGGGTAACCGCCCCTCGAAACGCGCATCGATCTGGGCCCTTTCGGCACGGGGCGGATCGATAGGGTTCGCCAGGTGCTATCGCCTCCGGTCCGCCCGGGCCGAAAGCGGCACAATCGACTCCTTTCGCATCTCGTGCGAACATCACGGGGAAATGACACAGGCTGAAATGGTCAAAGCCACCACGACAGAGCCCGCGTGAGGGCGATTTATGGCTCTAAACGAAGCTGACACCTGCCGTCTGCATGTCACACCGAAGCTGCAGGCTGCGGGCTGGGACACGTCTCCACATTCGCTGAATGAGCAACAGATATTCACGGATGGGCGGATCTTCGCGGGAGGCGGCTCAGTCACCAGAGGTCCACAGAAGCGGGCGGACTATCTGCTTCGGTACACCCGCGACTTCAGCATCGCCGTCGTGGAGGCAAAGCCGGAAGGCGCCCTCGCCGGGACGGGCCTGCAGCAGGCAAAGGAATACGCTGAAATCCTCGGGCTCAAGTTCGCGTATGCGACCAATGGCCACGAGATCATCGAGTTCGACTACCTTACGGGAATTGAGACGACCTTAGCCGTCTACCCGACTCCAGCACAGCTCTGGGAGCGGCTTCGCGGCAGTACAGGACTCACCGACAGTAAGGCGCAGCAACTTCTGACACCTTCACTGATTTCCGATTCAATCGCGCCCCGCTACTATCAGGAGATCGCTATAAACCGAGCGGTTCAGGCGGTGTTGAGCGGCAAGCAGCGGATCTTGCTTACCATGGCGACGGGGACGGGCAAAACGGTAGTTGCGTTTCAGGTCTGCTGGAAGCTTTGGAACAGCCGCTGGAACAGGGCAGCGGAACACAGGAAGCCCCGCATACTATTTTTGGCCGACCGCAACATTCTTGTCGACGACCCCAAAGACAAGACCTTCGCGCCATTCGGCGATGCACGTTTCAAGATTGAAGGCGGGAACATCACGAAGAGTCGCGAGATGTATTTCGCGATTTATCAAGCTATCGCGAAGGACGAGCACCGCCCCGGTCTCTATCGGGAGTTTGCCCCTGACTTTTTTGACTTAATTGTTATCGACGAGTGCCATCGCGGCAGTGCGCACGACGAAAGCAATTGGCGCGAGATTCTCGAGTACTTCGCTCCTGCCTACCAGCTCGGCATGACAGCGACCCCGATGCGCGAGGACAATCGCGACACATATCGGTACTTCGGCAACCCGATCTATACCTATAGCCTGAAGCAAGGCATCGACGATGGCTTCTTGGCGCCCTACCGCGTTCATCGTGTAGTTACCGACGTCGACGCCACGGGATGGCGGCCAACCAAGGGGCAACTTGACCGATACGGGAATCAGATCCCGGACGATGATTACGGAACCAAAGACTTTGAGCGCGTCATTGCGTTACGTGCGCGCACTGAAGCAATTGCTCGACATTTGACCGATTTCCTAAAGCGCACCGACCGCTATGCGAAGACCATCGTCTTTTGTGTTGATCAGGAACATGCTGACGAGATGCGGCGCGCGCTCTCCAATTTCAACCAGGACCTCGTCAAGGAGTACCCTAATTACGTCGCACGGGTAACGGCCGACGAGGGCGACATAGGCAGAGGCCACCTTAGCCGCTTTCAAGAACTTGAGACGACGACACCAGTCATCCTGACCACTTCGCAGTTGCTCACGACAGGTGTTGATGCGCCAACCTGTAAGAACGTTGTTCTCGCGCGCGTTGTGAACTCAATGAGTGAGTTCAAGCAGATCATTGGCCGAGGAACCCGGCTTCGGGAGGACTACGGCAAGCAATTTTTCAACATCATCGACTACACCGGGGCCGCTACACAGAAATTTGCTGATCCGGCATTCGACGGCTTTCCTGAGATCGAAGATCAGGAAGTAATCGATGACGAGGGCAATGTCATCGGCGACGCTGAAGACGGGAGTGGGTTGCTGGCGGCCAGCAATAGGCAGGCACCGGTCACAGGTGATGCCGCCGCGGGAAACGCTGCGGACTCTAGGGACGACATTGTTCGCAAGTTCTACTTTGACGGCGGCCAGGTCAGCATCTCGGCTCACGTCGTGTATGAACTCGACGCTGACGGCAAACAATTGCGTGCAGTCCAGTATACGGATTACACGGCAGAGAAGGTCAGAACTCTTTTTCGGTCCCTCGACGAACTTAGGGATGAATGGGCCGACCCGCTTAAGCGCGAGGCTGTCGTCCTCGCGCTCTCGGAACGCGGCATCGAGTTCAAAACTCTCGCTGAGGCTTCAGGCCAGCCTGACGCCGATCCGTTCGACCTCATCTGCCATCTCGCATTTAGCGCGCCACTACGGACTCGCAAGGAACGGGCGGAACGTCTGCGCAAGATGCGAGGCGACTTCTTCGAACAATATGGGCCACAAGCACGTGCGGTTCTGAGCAGTCTTCTCGACAAGTACTGTGAGTTCGGCCCGCAGGAGCTCATATTGCCGGACATACTTTTGATCCAGCCCTTATCTACCTATGGCAGCGTAATGGAGATCGCCGGGCTATTCGGCGGCGCTTCACAGCTCAAGTCTGCGATTGACGATTTGCAGGCGCTTCTGTACGCGCCCTAGTCGCGACACCAATACACCTTAGTCAATGCTCACCACGAAGAAAAAAACACCCGCGCTTACTACGTCACAGCAGCTAGCCAGCATTCTGAAGTCCGCGCGCGACATCATGCGCAAAGACAAGGGCCTCTCGGGAGATGCCGATCGCATTCCCATGCTGACGTGGATAATGTTTCTCAAGTTTTTGGATGATCTCGAACAAGTCAGCGAGACCAGCGCCACGCTTAAGGGCAAAGCCTTTCGCCCTACGATTGAGAAGCCATACAGATGGCGTGATTGGGCCGCAACGGAAGGCGGCATCACAGGCAGCGAACTAATCGCGTTCGTCAATCAGGAGGAGACAGTCCGGCCCAATGGCACTAAGGGCTTCGGTCTCTTCGCATATCTCCGCACACTTCAGGGTGACAGCGGCGGTGGTGACCGCCGAGATGTGATCGCGAGCGTGTTTCGTGGCATCCAGAACCGGATGCTCAATGGTTACCTGCTTCGTGACGTGATTGATAAGGTCAACGGCATCCATTTCAACGCCAGCGAAGAGATTCACACACTGAGCCGCTTCTATGAGGCGATGCTCAAGGAAATGCGTGATGCCGCAGGAGACTCGGGAGAGTTCTATACCCCTCGGCCCGTCGTCCGCTTCATGGTCGAGGCCATCGACCCTCGTATCGGCGAGATCGTGCTTGATCCTGCATGCGGAACAGGGGGCTTCCTTGTGGAGGCCTTCACCCATCTTGAGAAGCAGTGCAAGACGGTTCGGCATCGCGACATCTTGCAAAGCAATAGCGTTTTCGGTGGCGAGCCAAAACCGTTGCCGTTTCTTCTCGCTCAGATGAATCTCTTGCTCCATGGACTCGAGAGACCGCAGATCGATTCGGGAAATAGCCTGCGCTTTCCGCTTCGAGAGATCGGGGACAAGGACCGAGTCGATGTAATCCTAACCAATCCGCCGTTCGGCGGTCAGGAGGAGCGGGGCATACAAGGTAACTTCCCGGAGGACAAGCGCACTGCCGAGACAGCGCTTTTGTTTTTGCAACTGATCATGCGAAGGCTGAAGCGCAAACCCAAAGCCGGTCGCGCAGCCGTCGTGGTCCCAAACGGCACACTATCATCACCCGGCGTTGCCATGCGGATACGGCAAGAACTGCTTGAAGACTTCACATTGAAGGCTGTAGTTCGACTACCTCACAACGTGTTTGCACCGTATACCGACATCAAAACAAACATCTTGTTTTTTCAGCGGGGAGGCCCGACAGAGCAGGTGCTATTTTGCGAACCTCAGCTCGCTGAGGGCGTCACTCTGAGCAAGACGAATCCGTTCTTGTATGAGTGGCTCTCACCCTATTTGGAGTGCGTGAAGACAGGGACAATTCCCGAGTCACCCGAACTCGCAGAATCCTGCTGGATGGTTCTACGGTCCGAGTTGGATGAGACGCTAAATCTAGATCTAAAGAACCCTCGGATGGTTCTCGCGAAACACCAGGCGGCTGATGGCCGCCTCAGTGCGCTGTCGCTGTCGTTTGGTCGACTGGCGTCCGAAACGGAGTCACTTCGATCGGACGTGGCGGAGATCACGGAGCTTCTACGCAACGCACCACTTAAGAAGCTCGGCACGCTCACCATGGAATGTGACGAGCGCGTAGGCGCCGACTATACGAAGGACACCAGGCTGCTCGGCGTCTCGACGGCGGAGGGTTTCTGCGATCCTAAAGGCGCTATTGGGAAACAGCCGAGTCGGTACAAGCTTGTTCGGCATGGGTACCTTGCATACAACCCGATGCGAATCAACATCGGTTCAATTGGGGTAGCGTCAACCCCGGGGTCTACGGGCATCACAAGCCCTGACTACGTGGTGTTCCGATGTCTGTCAGGTCTCGTTCCGGAGTACGTGTATCACTACCTGCGTAGTGAAGCTGGTCGGCACGAGATCAATCAGAAGACCAAGGGCAGCGTGCGCTTCAGACTTTATTACGACAAGCTGGCCGACATCGCAGTGCCTGTACCAGATGACGAGAAGGTTCAGCAACGCTTCGCCGCATTGTGTCAGCGCATCGAGGCGGCGCGATTACACACCTTGAGGCTTGCAGACCAGGCCGGCGAGGCGCTCGACGCAATTAGGCGCGAGGCGTTCCTGCCCGAGCACGTCTGACGGGTGGCCCCCGTGGGAACGTCCAGCGAGCTGCGGCTGGATACTAGTGCGAACAATTGGTCGGCCCTGGGGCGGAATTGCCGCGCCAACTTGGCAAATACTATTCGTAGAAGACGGGTGATCCAGAAATTTCAAGAGGTGTGAAGTCTTCTTCACGCTGCTGTAGCCGATGCGTCAAGGATGTCGAAAACCCGCACAACTGCTCAAGTGCGGTACCGGCGGCTGGGCCGTTCTGGCGGAGCGCAGCCAATGCACTTCGGAAGCTGTCGAAGAAGCTTTGGCCGCGAGAGAGAAAATGAGCTAGGAACGCCCCAAAGGTTGCGGAGGGGAAATGGGTGACCGGCCACAGGTGCGAGACGACTGCCTGCGCTGGTCCGGCGACCCCGGGTGCGAGACCAATGTGCGGCAACAGCCCACCTTCTTCGAACCGACCTGCGTCGCATGCATTCAGGAAGAGCAGTCGTCGTTGGTCGATGTCTGGCGAGCGGTGCCAAAGGTCATTCAATGACACGCAATTGCCGCTACGCGAAACCTGGAGTGTTGCTTCGTGGGGCGCCCAGTGATCGAACTCCCCATGCGACATTATCCAAAACACGTCAACACTGGGATCCGCATACACAGCCAAGAACTCCGCGGCAGTAGTGTCGACTGCCACGTGCACGTCGACGCCTATGTGCGCGGCTTCGAAGCACGCCTTCACGAACTCCAGTTCCATGTCTTCCGCCAGAGTTCCGCCTCCAGACCAGAGAACAACCCGACGGATGTTCCGATCCTGTCGTCTCCTTTTGAGCGAGGCACATAGCGGCCAAGTGCGGCCCCAGACGGCCAGTTGGACGGCCTGGATCGGATGCCCCTCCGGAGGAAGGATCAACTGGGTATCTGGAGTCCATTGTTCGGGCAGAGGCGCAGGGCAGTACGCGAGCCTCATTGCGTCCTGAAGTCCTAGAAACTCATCAGTCCGCGGTACTCCTGGTCTTTCTGGAATTCGGATCTCACTGTCGACGGCGCCTGTGACGGTCTTCGCAATGCTTAAGAAGGCATTCACTTCGCGCGAAAGCTGTTCCAACGCCGCCTGTGAATCCCTGAAAACTTCCAGTTTTTGGGTGCCGGTGACGCAAAGATATCCCTCCTCCGCGAAAGGTACCGTCACTTGTAAGGCGGATGGGTCAATGGGTTCTGCGTCATCTACCAGATGCCAAGCCCGCATTCCATCCACGAACGCTTTGTATGCAGACCCACGCGCGGCGCGCAGGAAGAATGGGCGTATGACGTCGCTGCGCCGTGCCGCATGCCGGAGAAACTCCATCGGCCCGAGTGATCCCCTTTGCACCTTCTGATACGCTGCCATTTCGGTAACGACTTCCGCCGCTTGCTCGGGAACAATAGGGTCAGACACCGTGACGAGCATCTGCGTGCGTTGTTCGTTTACAAGTTCGCCAGAGAACTCGCCGAGCGCCCTTCGCGCCCACTCCATCGCAGGACGCGAGGAGTACTTTCCCGCGTTTGTGGAGAGCGCGAGGCAGAACATTGCTCTAACACCGCTCGGGAACCCTTGGTCGACAGACTGTTCGATCGTTGGGGTGAGCTCACGCGCTAGATCTGGCGCATCTACGGCAGCCCAGGCAAGCATGCTGACCCCAAGGTAGCCTTCCGGAATTTGGACGTCGGATTTTTCCCTTCCTAAAAGGTTTCGAAGCGTCCAGCTGGCCTCTGGCCAAAAGGAAATTCCCAAGCCCTTCATAGCAGCACGTCTCCGGGCGTAGTAGTAGAAGGCGCTAAAGAATACCGCCGCCGTCGGGAGGAACCTCTCCCAGGATGCGAGCTCGTCATTCGCGAAGAACCGTTTTAGGCGATCAGGGTGTATCTCTTGTTCATGTCCCTCTTGGATTTCGGTGGCAAGCGACCACCCTGCCCAGTCGCCAAGCGCATTCAGGTCGCCCCGTTCAAGAAGAAAGTACATCGTCCAAGCAGCAACGACAAACTGGAGGAACTGCGCAACAACGTTGTTTTCATCAGCGCTTTCGCTTACCAGGCCCGGAAGCAACGCCCGCGACTCCCCACGCTCTGCAGCATCGGAAATTCGGAAGAACTGTTCGTCAAGGTACCTATGAAGTAGGGCTCTGGCTGTAGCCATCTCGGGATCCTTGTTGTGCTGCGTCATTCCACGCCAGTATCCGTGTTTAGGAATGCAGATTGCGGCGATGGCACTTGGACGAATCACCCCGCCAGCCTTACTTAACGCCCTGACCCACTCTGCCCCGCGCCCTGTTTCTCCACCAGTGCACCCTCGCTTGATTCGGTGAATATTTCACTTCAATTGCGACGGACATTGCACTGATAGCGCGAGCAAGATCGATGAGACTTTGCAAAACACTTAAAGGACTCCATATGGGCAAAGCCACACTGGTGCTTGTCGCGATCATTCTCGGCTATTTGTCACCCTGGCTAGCTAGTCCCGATGACGGCCAGTTCTTGTTCTTGTGGTTCAACTGGTTGCCCACATTAGCGGCTCAATGGCTATCCACCAGCAGTGCGCCCTTGGCGCTCACGGTAGACGTATTCGTGCTGGCAGCCCAGTACCTTGCGCTCTTCGCTGTAGCCGCTCGTGTGGGCCCGCTGGCAACCATCGCAGCCGATTTCATGAGCGGACCCAAACACCACACTGGGCTGATCAGGTGAGCCGGCTTCGTATGAATTTCAGCGGACGCAGTTGGCATTGCGTAGCAAGACCCGCCAGTAGCGAAACGGACGGCCAGTTCTAGCGGGGGCGGGGGAGTCGGGTCTATCCGGTCGCCTTCAGAGGTTCTGGCACTGCGGCGATATCGGCACCTGCTTCGAACTGAAAACTTCTGTTCGAGGCTCCAACACGCGCGGCGAGACACAGGCCTACAGTACAGGCTGTAGCATGCCTGGATGCAAACCGTGGAATTTCCATGAAGTCGGAAAACGCTGACGAATTCGACGACCCGTCGCGCAGCCTCGCCGTGCGAACTGCGCAGCTGCCCCAATATCGCGATTCTGCCGCGGCAATGGAACTGTTTCTTGACGCCATTCACGAAGATGGGCGTTCTCTTCAGCGGGCTACCAATGTGCCAGGTACCGTCAAGTGGGCGGATGGTACCGAAATCGCCGCTGAGAATTTCTCGTATTTTGTCGCGAGGAAGAAGGCTCTCGAAGACGAGTTTCTCGCCGAGCTGAGCGATCGTATCGGAGCGCCCAAGGCTAAGGAGTTCTGCGTGACGATCGCGGGCGATTGGTTCTCTGGAACGAAGGGCAGGCGCGGACCTAGAGTCGGCGGCCTGAAGGCTGCGATTCGAAGCTACCTAGTGCCACTTCTGAGGTCGGCGGCCCTCGAGAGCGTTGTTATTCTCGCCCAACAGGATCTCCCGGCAGCGACATTTAGCGCGCAGGATGTGGCGCGTATCCTGCAGTTGAATCATGAACTGCTGTACAAGCACCTTGAAGCTTGGAAGGATTCCCATCCGAATGCGCGGCGTCTTTCTTCAGACGACATTTTTCTGAGGCGGGGACTGGGTCTCGACAAGCCCTTCGAGGACCATGATATTTATCGCGAGATGGACTTCATCAATTCGTATTCGTTGGCGTTTAGCTCGCCGGAAAAGTTCGCCCAGATGCAGAAGCACAAGGTGCCGACGATCATCAACGGTGACTTGGCACTGTTCGAGGAACGGGTCTTATTCTTCTCGCCGTTTATCCCGGACATGGAGGTGGGCCAACTTGAATTCGGCGTCATCCCCGCTCTCAAGCAACTCCCACTGAAGGACCATGGAGTACATGGCGGGATCAGTGAGTATCAGCTTGCGCCCCGGCCCTTTGATGACGAACATTCGACCCCTCCAGACTGGGGCGACCTATGATCAAACTGCGACTCGCTCAAGGTTGACGGTGTACCCAGGAATTGCGGCCATTGAGAAGTTGTTTGCACACAATTTCGGCACTGCGCCGATGAAGGAGAGGCGATGACCAGTCCAGAAGAACGCGCCGTTGGTTGGCGGCTCGCCCGTAGGGTTGCGGGATCGGACCTCTATGCCGAACTTAGCGACGTTGAGCTTGCGGAATGCAAAGAGCTTTTGGCACGAAGTACCCCGCCCGATCGCGTTTCAAGTGAACGGCCCCCAGCGGGCGTCGCGTGCCGACTTGCATGTTGCGACTACAAGGCTGATTGTGAGCGTGTCAATTACTGCCAAGCGGCGATTCTGCAAACAGAAGCATATAGGAGGCTCCTGGCGGTCGATGTTCTGCCGACGCTCCGTAGAGTTATTGGTGATGCGCACGAGGAGGATTGCAGTCTCGATCGCATTGCGACCGAACTTGAGGCGTTGCGACAGCGTATCAACCGCACGCTCTAGCCGAAGCACAGGGTCGGACACCTGCGCCACTTTCTACACCGGGTTGGATTCGTCTTGCTTCGCAATAGGCTGTCTGTCTAACCCATGCGCCCCACCGCAAATTTGTTTGCCGCCGTTGACGCCGCGCATCAGGTACGCTTTATCAACGACGTCCCTTCTGGTGCTGCTTGCGCTTGCTACTGTGTGGCTTGCGGCAGCCCGCTTATCGCTAGGAAGGGGACTGTGAAGGCCCACCACTTCGCCCATGAGGCGAGTCAGGAGCGGCCCGAGTGTTTTGTTGGTGCACTCAATCTTTTGCGACGGGTGGCGGCAGAGTTTCTCCGCGAAAGGGGGAACCCTGTCCTTCCGATCTATCGCCGCCAGGTGTCGCGCAGGCTTCTTGCTGGATTGACCACTGAGCAGGTCGAGTGGGATGCGCAGCCCGTCCGCGTCGAATGGATGGACCGGGGCCTGCAAGATTCGCCCGTTGCACGCATGCTGCTGGACAATGAGGTGTCCGTGAACTTGCTCATCACAATTGCGGAAGACCCACCTGCGCCAGCGCAGCTCGCATCCTCGGACGGTTTAATCACGTTCTACACCCACCTTCCGAACTACGAAGTCCTCTGCTCACACACTGGCGTGCTGGAGCACTTGCGCCGAACAGGTCGTTTCGTTTGGGTATATCAACCGGACGTCTATGGCTTGGTGAATGACGCGGCGACGCGCTTGCGCTCTCGATTCGAAGCCGAGGAGTTGCAAGCGGAGGAGCGCGCACAACGAGTTCGCGAGCAATTCGAACGCCGGCGCGTCGAAGTCGCCGCTCCTGTTGGGCCGGTCCCAGGCGGACCGTCTGTCGCGGCGCAGCCTTGGGTTGCCGAGAAAAAGACGAACAGTTCGTACTTCGGCTATCGCTTTGCAGATGGCAGCGTCTGGGTCCATTTCGAGCTGAAATCTGGCGGCCATGGGCTACGCAAGCTCGGCGCCAATACTCAATGGCACGCCGAAGTGCCGGAGTCACTTGGGCAGTATGCGGCCGAGCTAGACCTAGTTGTGTGCCCGAAGGTGCCAGCCCTCCCTCGTCCGGTAGCCACGCGAATTAGCAGTCAGCTGGTCGACGTATTGCAACTGCTTGGTGAGGGGTGGAACAAGGCAGGCTTCTTCCAGAAGTCCTGACCGCCCCTGAGTGCATTTCAGGACAGTGACTGAGGGCGTCAGCCCTTGTACTTCTTGGGGTCGGCCTGGTAGGTATGCTCGGTTTGAATCTTTCCGTCAGCCTTCTTGATTACTAGCTGGGACGGCGTCGGAATGGCCTTGGCGACCTGGCGCCCTTTTTCTACCGCAGGGGCTTTTGCCGTGTGGTGTGTGGTGCCTTTGGGGCCGACCACGTCCCACCCTGGCCCACCCTTAGCGGGCTGAACGACTACTTTCTGTCGAGCTGGCATAGCGCCTCCGTGCAGTGAATGATCAGAAAGCCGAGTAAAGATTGCATCCGGTATATAGTCTAGCGCTAGACTATATACTATGGCTGCAATTCCGCGTGCTTTTCGAATTCACGAAGCCGTGGCGCTGACCGGGTTCAGCAAGTACATGTTGGACTACCTGGCGCGGGAAAAGATATTCCTGCCCCAGGACACGCGAACCGGGCGAGGCATTGCCCGTCAGTACAGCTTTGCTGACATCGTCATTCTTCGAGCCCTGCGCGAGGTCTGTCGTGACAGAGGACGGATTCGTCACCTGCGACAGGTGCTGCAGATCTTTCGTGACGAATTTGGGCCTATCGCGGTTGGCCAAAAAGTTCGCCAGCACCTTTTCGTCCAGGCGGGGGAGCTCACTGTCCGCTCGGCCGCGGAAGCTGGCCGCGAGCTCCGCACGGGTCAACTCACCTTGGCCTTTGTTGTCGACCTAGAGCGCGTGGTTGACGAAGTTAGTGCAAACTTGATCGTGGACTCGCGCACAAGCGTCGTCCGGCTTCACCCCAAAAAGGCAAAAGAGGCAGAGGAAGTTCGCCAGCAAATATGGGGTGCGATCCGCGACAAGCGGGAGCACCGCATGAAAATTGCTTAATCACTCCGGGTTTTTCTCGGGGCGCGCCCCTGCCGACGGCCGTATTCTCCTAAGTCCTACACGCAGGGGTACGTACATCAATAAGTATTTGGGCGTAGTTGTGTGTTTGTTCTGTGACCGCGCGACGGGATCACTTCTGCTTCAGAGAGGTCTTCAATGAGCATTATTTCGCTGTTCCCGAGTGATCACAGTGACCTGCTCTGCAAGCGCTATGCGGCAGCGGTTTCGCACTACTTCGACCACCCCTCCGCTGCTCAGGAGCCTGTAGCTCAGGTGCCTCTTGAGAATGTGTTTCGGGTACTTGAGATGTATCGGTACGACGCTTTCGCGGACGAGCATCGCAAAGGTGTGCTGGCGTTAGAGGGGCATGATGTCGACGTTGCGGAGCCTCGATACGAAGGTCCTTGGCACACCAATATCAAGGACGCTCTTGAAAGGGCAATGACTGAGGTCTTTGGCCCGTCAGGCAAGGACGTCGTAGTCCCCAAATTGCAGGCATCACTTAGATCACTAGTCAAAGGCCAGCCTGGCGCCATTCCTGAGGCTGAAATGTGCCGGACGTTCTTTCAAAGGTTCTCCGAGACCTTGGCTACGCCCTCTAGTTGATGGCGTCTTCAAAGGCCTTTCTCCTTCAGGAGTGCCATAACGTACGCGACGTTCTCGACGAAACCCTGCGCTACAAGTACGGCGGCGAAGGTAGCAAAGACTTCTACGAAGAGTGTCTCATTCGGCTCGATTCGACCAAAGCTGGAATCGAACAGACGCCTGACCAAGATCACGATCAGCTCACGGCGTTTTCCATACAGCTGCGCAGGCTGACGTATCTTATTGCTCGGATAGAACGGTCCTCGATTGGCGAATACTCGTGGCCCTTCGTCGAGGAGTTGAAGGAGATGGCGGCCTCCATTTGCGCTGAAGTAACGCTCACACACGACCGCACCCTACCCAAAATTCATGTGCTGTCCGAAGGTGGTTTGCGCTATGCCATCGATCCTGAACAGAGTCGACCGTCCGCTAGCCGGCGCAAGATTCTGACCATCGTTCTCCCGAGAACGCTCAAGCACTTCGTCTTGCTTCATTCGATTCTCGGGCATGAGATCGGGCATGCTATTTGGGCGCACGCCAAGCACCAGAACCGGCTCAAGCAGATTCGAGACGCGCACCTGTCGAGAAGCGGGAGCGTGTTGGAAACCCCAGACGCGACAGCGGCAAGGATGTTCGATTCGAATGTGCCGTTCATGGTCCGACAGTCTCTAATGAGCAAGGGAGCTAAGCAGGGAGATTTCTTTACTCGAACTGCTGATTGGGATGCATGGATCGAAGAACTCCTGTGCGATCTAATTGGCCTCCTGACCTTCGGTCCTAGCTACGTGGCCGCTGCCTGCCACTTGCTGCTTGCCATTGATCCGACGGGTATGAAGTATGGGCCAGACCATCCACCCGTGGCATGGAGACTGAACATGCTTTTGGATGCCTCGAGCATTCTTGGATTGGACGTTGTTTCCTCATCCCATTCGCCTACGGACGAAGCTGCCCAGGCCTTCTGGTCTGAGTTGAAGACGAAGCGCAATATTGATTCATGGTGTGACGTGATTGATCGGCCGGCGTTGAAGGACGCATTGAGCGAACTTTCCTTGCTTCTTAACGACCACCCCCCTGCACCGTACCCACTGGGTGCCGACACACTGTTGCCAGGCCTCATTGCAGATCTCAAAAACCTAGTGCCACCGGTTGGGTTTTCGATCGCAGACGATGACTCTCTGCGCTGCCCCACGATCGACTTCAGGCACATCTTGTATGCCGGCTGGATTCAGGGGCACTCGAACACGATTGGCCAGAAGGACTTGAACCGCCTGTGCGAGCACGCGATCATGCAGCAGCGTGCGCTTAAGATGTTTACCGCCCTCCCTGCATGAGCGCTCTGTCTAGAAGCTCAATTCTGGAGCGCATGAAGCGCCGCGACCTCATTGTGTCGCCCATTCTTTCCGATGCTCAGCTGGGGATGTCGTCCATAGATCTGCGCATGGGCACCGTGGTCCTGGTTGCGCGCGCAGGGGCTCAGTCGCACGTGGATCCTCAGCTTTACAGCGAAGAAAAGCTCCAGTCGAAATCGCACGGGACAGTGCAAGAAAGCAAGCAAAAGCACGAGCGATTCGACATCCCTTTCCACGAGTCGTTCTTGCTGCACCCTGGCGCACTGGCTCTTGTTCCGACGCTCGAGTGGGTCGTGCTCCCGGCGGACTTACAAGGTGTAGTTACGGCGCGGTCATCCTGGGCCCGTGAGGGCCTGAACATTGCCACTGCAACGATCGTCAATCCCGGATACCGCGGTATTGTGACTCTCGAACTGGCCAATTTTGGCGAGATTCCAATCCGGCTCTACCCAGGCTTGAGACTGGCGCAGATCGCCTTCTATGAACTTAAGCGCGCCAATGCTCATCAAGACGACAAACAGTTGGAGCAGAAGAGTCAGTTCGACATGGCTTTCGAGCCTTCTGCAGGCAACATCGTCAAGGGCGATCAGCCATTCATCCCCCGGCTCTGACTAGACAAATTCGGCTTCGCGACCTAGAATACGCAATTCAGCGGATTTTAGTAGATTTGAGCCATGACAGACATGAAGACTTTGGGCAAAGTCGTTTCCGAAGCTCGTAAGGCCAAGGAGATGAGCCAGAAGGAGCTTGCCGCGGCCGTTGTGCGCGAGGACGGCGTCTCCATATCCCCACAGTACCTGAACGACATCGAGCACGACAGACGGGTCCCGTCGTCTGACATAGCCCAGCAAATTGCATCCGTTTTGGACCTGCACCCTGACTACCTGCTCTACTTGGCGCGGAGGTGGCCGGAGGATCTGCCGGAGAGTGCCTCAAACCCCGAGCAGTTCGAGAAGGCCATGATGGCCTTCCGAAAGGCGTTGAAGAAGTAGGGCTCGGTCATGCGGATGATTAGAGACAATACTGGACGGTTCAAGCAGCGGCCGCACTATTCGCCGCAAGAGCTCGACGCTGAGTCCGAAACTCTCGTCACCGAATTCCTGATTCGACGCAAAGGTGCAGCCCGCTTTCCTTTAAGCACCGATGACTTGACCAGTTTGCTGGAAAAGCACGTGGAGGACCTTGATCTGTACTCAGATCTTCGTCAACTGGGGACGGACGTGGAAGGCGTCACCCTATTCTCGCAACACGGTAAGCCCAGCGTGCGAATCTCGGCCGCCTTGTGCGAGTCCAAACGTGAGAATCGCCTGAGAACCACCTTGAGTCACGAGTTCGGCCACGTGGTCTTCCACAACCAGCTATTCGAGCGCTCGCGCGACGCGCAGCTGTTCGACGACGCTGAGCCCAGCGCGCCCATGCAAGCTTGCCGCGAAGGCAGTATCTTGAACGCTGGTCAGGCAGACTGGATGGAGTGGCAAGCGGGGCATGTCTCCGGGGCCATCCTTATGCCGGCCACCTATCTCAGATCACTGATTGCCGACCGGTTTCCCAACTATGTGCGCGGTAACCTAGGGTTCAGTCCAGCCCTTGTCGAATCGATGATCGAGGAAGTGAAGAATGCCTTCAATGTCTCTGCAGAGGCAGCGCGGGTTCGACTGATTCGCCTGCAGGTCGCGAAAGACAAGCCCAGCTCCCCCACCTTGTTCTAAAAAGCCAAAGAAAACGCGGGCACTTGCGGCCCGCATTCTTTTCTGGTCAAATACGCTGATCCGCGTATCCGCAGATAAGTCGATTGGCGTGTTTCACAATCGACTCCATGCGCTTAGCAGACAAGTTTCAAGGTGGCGATTCGAGACGGAGCTCAATGGTGAAACCCTCAACTGGAAACAAGGCGAGAGACGGACCAGCGCGAGTAGCGCTCATGCAGGACATTCTCGAGGCTGCTGCCCGGGGATTGCAACTCAACCGACAGTGCGTAACGCGCTGACAAGGGCTCGAAATGACAGACGCAAGCAAGACCAATTCGACGGGCAACTTGGATTCAACCAAGCCCGACGCAGATCATCAAACCGGCCTTCAGGCCAAGAAGGAATTCAACATGGGTAATAAACCTGCCAACAGCGAGATCATCGACATCGAACAGTTCCTGGCATCCGCGAAGCCAGTTCCACCTGGCAGCAAATACCAGATCCGTATAGACAAGGACGTCAAAGTCGTAGACGTCGATCACTTGACCGGGCGGCAGCTCTTGGCCCTGGTCGGCAAGACGCCCGAGAAATTTCTGCTGCGCCAGCGCATTAACGGAAGCGTGCTGCCGGTTGCGGCCGACGACGTGGTCAGCTTCCTGAAACCCGGACTGGAACGGTTCATGACCGTCCCCAATGAAGTGACTGAAGGCGAGGGCCCTCAGCCTCGCCGGCAGTTCACTCTGTTGAAGGCTGATGCCGAATACCTCGACGGTTTGGGCCTCTGCTGGGAGGCAGTGGTGGAGGGCGGAGTGCAGATCGTAATCATCTATAGCTGGCCCCTCCCGGTCGGCTACAACGTATCCAGCGCCGACGTTCACGTGCGCTTCTCAAGTGGGTATCCGGACACCCACCTGGACATGGCCTATTTTGCGCCGGCTCTTAGTCGGGCGAACGGCCGTACGATCAACGCCGTCTCGGCCTTGACGTTCGACGGCCGCCAGTGGCAACAATGGTCGCGACACCGGACGTCTAACAGCGCGTGGCGCCCGGGAATCGACGATCTCAGCACGCACATGTCGTTGGTCGAAGACTGGGTTGCCGCGGAGCTGCGCAAGTAATGGCCGCCACAATACCAACCAGGCTGGCAATTGCGGGCATGCATCATCGTGCCCTGCATGCGCACCTCTTTCCCGGCGATGGAAATGAAGCAGTGGCCTTCGCGCTATGCGGAAGAGCCCGACGGGAGGATCAGGAACTGCTGCTGGTGCGTGAGATCTTGACCGTTCCCTATGAGCTGTGCGCCGTTCGCACACCGAGCAGAGTGACTTGGCAAGGCAGGGCACTGGACTCGATTCTCAATCGGGCGTTGAACGAAGGTCTGGCTCTCGTGAAGATCCACAGCCATCCCGGCGGCCAACCGTGGTTTTCCACGACTGACGATGTCGCCGATAGCACCTTGTTCCCGTCGATTTCAGGCTGGCTGGGCGATGACCAGGGACCAATGGCCAGCTTGATCATGTTGCCAGATGGTCGGCTTGTCGGCCGATCGATGTGGGGCGGGCAGATTGGAGACCAGCTTGACGCCATCCGCGTGGCAGGAGATGACTTCCGATACTGGTTCCCCGACGAACAGATTGAGGTGCCTTCGCACGGGGCGCGGGTAGCGCAGGCCTTCGGTGAGGCAACCTATGCGCAGTTGCGCCGCCTCAAGATTGGGGTGGTGGGGTGCTCTGGCACCGGCAGTGTCGTCATCGAGCAACTTGCCCGCAATGGGGTGGGCAAGCTGGTCCTCGTTGACAACGACCACGTCGAAGACAAGAACCTCAATCGCATCGTGAGCAGTACAAAGGCAGACGCGCTCGCCAGGGCCAACAAGACATTGGTTCAAGCGCGGTCGATCGCGGCCATGGGACTAGGCACACTCGTCACCGTTCATCCGCACGACCTCCTAGACATTCGTGCGCTACGGGATCTCTCCACTTGCGACCTAGTGGTTGGCTGCATGGACACCGTGGACGGCCGCCACATCTTGAACAAGTTGGCATCAGCCTATCTCATCCCGTACGTAGATCTGGGCGTTCGCCTGGACGCTGACGGTGCGGGCGGCATCGGGAGCATATGGCTAGCCATTCACACCCTGCAGCCAGGCGGATCAAGCTTGAAGAGCAGGCGGGTCTACGACCAAGGCGACTTGGAGGCTGCCTTCATGTTGCGCGACAGCCCTGAGGAGTATGAACGCCTGAGGCGCGAAGGCTACATCAAGGGTGTGAAGGTCGACAGGCCGGCGGTCATCTCAGTCAATATGGCGGCAGCTGCCGCCGCCGTGAACGAGTTCCTCGCCCGCTTGCATGGCTTCAGGCTGCAGCCGAACGCCGCGTTTGCCTTGCGCCGCATTTGTTTGACCGATCCCGAAGCCAGCATGGACGAAGGCGATGGAGCCCCGTGCTCAGAGATGCTTCGATTGCTGGGTACGGGCGATCAAGACCCATTCCTTGGCATGATGCGCCTGAGGAACTGACCCATGCTACCGCGTTTCATCGCATGGCTGGCAGGCCTCTTTAACTGGGCCAGTCGTGAACCCGGACAAGCCCCGCGGCATGTGCCTTCGAACACGTCCGACGGGGTGCGGTATGTCGCCCGCGTCGAGCAGGAACCGCCTGGCGTTCCCGTGGCCGGCATCTTGCACCTAGTCGCAGACGGCGCACAGCAGTATTGGCTTGGTGTTTTGCGTTGCCCTTGCGGATGTGGTTCCACTATCCAACTTGCCATGACACCGGCAGCACGCCCATGCTGGCAGCTCCGCGGCAGCAGCCTCCAACTGCCTAGTCTTTGGCCTTCAGTAAGACGTGCCGGCGGCTGCAGAAGTCACTTTATCCTTAGACAGGGCCTCGTCGTGTGGTGCAAGGACTAGCCGTTGACCGCCTACTTTCGGATACGCCGGGCATTACCAATGCATAGATCAGTGCTGCTGGACACCGTGATCGGCACGGTGGACGGCCAATCGTGAGGGCTGCTTTCGACCCAAAGCAGCCGCTACGCCAGGGAGCGAATCGCAGAGTTGTACAGGTTTCATTCGCGCGGCACGTAACACGCGCGCCGGGGAAGCGATGGCAGAATGACCGCGCCACCGCCTGCGTTCATCGTGCCGCAATGACACCCATGACATCGCCCTGAATTTGGTGACTTGCCACTCGCGATGGACGGTTCGAGTCATGAGCCCTAGGCAGTGTCAGGGCAAGCGTAAAACGGCCGGATTACTGCAGATTGAATGCGGGGAAACAGATTGAGAAAGCCACCACTCAGATAGACGTTGGCCATCCACTCCCAGTGGTTCCTCGTGCCAGCGCCTATGAGCATCACAGGGTGGCTCGCGTTTGCTTTCTCGGACTTTGCTATGCGGGTTAGGGTCGCCCGATCAGTTGTGCTCATGTGCGCTGATTCGTTTGGATGAGTGTGCCATTCCCCGAGATAGACGAGCATTCCGGCTGACCTTCTATATACCAAATCCAATTGAGAACACTGCCAGTCGTGGTCGGGATGAAAGCTGTTTGCCCGGTGAATGGCCGCTGGGCCAGGTCCTGTCACCGCCATGATCACTTGACTCTTCTCCGCGCGATAGCCAACGAGCACTCCGCCGGTTTCAAGTGGGAAGCGTGCATCCGCTTCTGCCGCCATCAGGCCAAGTGCTCTGCGCTCTATCCAGGTTTCAAACAACAGTGCCACAGAATTTGCACTCTGGATGAACTTCCAGCGGGTAGGTGGCCCAGCGCGGCGCGATCCGCCGAGGTCCTTCGAAGAAATCCCCCACCGCCAGGTCCCATGCGAAATCAGCTGCTTGCCCGCTTTCACCATCTTGCGCGACGAGAGTGGCGACGGCCACCCGCGCCGCAAGCAACGCGACTTCATCGCTGTCTATGCCGGCTGCGACAAAGGTCGGGTGCGTGCAACCGCGCGGCTGCACTTCGGTAGTTCCAGCATCGGTCGGAGGTGCAACTTTTCCAGTGGTGAGCGCGAGTTGACAGCAGTGCCAACATCCCGCAGTACGCCCAGGAACCACTCGCCCCACCAAACCACCAGCAGCGCCAGAGGTAGTTGATAGCCAAAGGTACGGCTTCTTTTCGCGAGTCGCCATGTCGGCCAGCAAATGATTGACCCGGTAGTTTGCACTGGCGTCGATCACTAGATCGACGCCTTCTGTCAATCCGCGCAAGAAGTTGTAGTCCGAAAACGGCGCGCCTTCAGGGGTCATCGCATGCGCGCCAATCCTGATGCCAGAAGGAATAACTTTTGTGCGGGGATACTCGTTCTGAACGTGGGATGCGATGACTCCTGATTTTGGATGTCCCGACAGGCTCCATCCCAATGCCCACCGCACCGAATTGCCCACCTGTAAATGGTCCATGTCTATTGCGTGGATTTCTCGGACACCACTTTTGGCAAGTTGAAGTGCCAAGGGGGAGCCAATGGCTCCGAGCCCAACGAGGAGGACGGATTTCATCCTGAGCGGCGCTAAGGCTGGTGCACGCATCAGCAGCGAACGCTCGCCCGCCCAGTCCGCGCGGACAAAACTGTACTCAGCTTCGGCGCTCGACGGGTTCCGTCCGCCCTTTGCCGACTTGGTAATCTTCACCCAGATGAAGACCCAGTCTTCGCCAGACTCGCGCCAAGTCACCTCATCTTCGTACAGTAGTCCGAGTACAAAGACCGCGCCTTCCCTGGCCGTGCGGAGCCGCTTCTGAAAGGCTGGCAACCCCTCAAAAGCCAACTTGTAGAGCTGGTTGAGCGCTTCAGGGTCGGTCGAGATGCCAAGGTTCGGCCGCTCCTTGAGTCGCACCCAGAAGCCTGAGATCCGCTCGTTGAACGAAAGAAGCTCCACCGGAAAATCGACTAGCGGTTCGCTATTTATGTCCGTTACCTGCTTCAGGATGGCCACGATCCACGACCGACCTCCGCCTTGCCGGGCCAGCAGCTGCAAACCTCCTGAAGTTGCTGCCTTGGGCGGAAGCTCGTCCGGGACGATGATCGCCGAACGGTCTGTGTAGGGGAGGTAGTTGGCAATGGGTTCGGCAACATGATCCTCATTTTCGGCAACGACATCCGCGTCCGCTGTGGGGTTGGTAACCAGCTCGAGTCTTGGCAGTTGCTCCTGCAGTAGCCCGGCAAGCGTATCGGTGCCCGGCCTCCAAAGCGCGCCATCGTCTGCTAAGAGGCAGAGATAGCCGTGGCGGTTGTGGTGCTTGGGCAGTTGTACTTCACGCATTTCCACTTGGGGCATGAAATACGGGTAACTGTCTGGATAAATGGCCAAGAGCTCGCGCACCTGGCCTGCGACTTTGGTCGCAATCCTGACGACGAGACGGCCGGCGCCAAATTCGGCCTTGTCGATCGTCCAGGGCTCACCCCAAGCGTCTAAGGCAGCTTGTTCGGCCTCAAAGGCTTCGGGAAACCTATCCCACCAATTCTCCATTCACCCGACCGGGCGATGATTCGGAGGCTTAGGTGCGCCGTGGCCGGGATTCGGCAGATTGGTGGGGGGACCGGGCGGGACGTCCGGGTGGGTGGGATGGTCTGGCTTCTCCGGCTTGTTCGGGTTGCCAGCGTCTTGCGGCTTGTTCATCAGTCAATCCTCTCTGTGTTCTTCGTTTGATACGCCATCGCATTTTCCGCTCACCGTCCAAAATTGTCGACGACTTCTTTTTCGAAAAGTACCTTGAAGACACTTGATGTCCGCTTTCGGCCGAAAGCGGTCATCAGATGCATGGGCGTACTGCACGGTTATGTCACGTACTCCTGGGCCGCTCTCGAATAGGCGGCCTCAACTTCTTGCTGAAGCTGCAGCCACCTCTGTGCGCCACCAGGCGCCCAGTCTTTGAAGGCATTTACCACGGCCACGTCCTCGCCCCAAAAGTGGATGATCGCGGCAATGTTCCCTTTGGTGTGCAGGTGCAGATCTTGTGCATCTTCGATGTAGCCCGCCTTCCACTGCGCCAACTTCTCCGCCGCCGCCGGCTCATTGGCACTGGCCGCGCAGACCAACTCGATCTCCGTCTGCTTGATCTGGTTGTAAAGGGCCGCAAGATACCCCCATTGCGAACTGAAGCGCGCATAGAGAGCCGCGTAAGCAGCACCGGCGGCGGCAGCAAACCAAGGGGCGATTTCGACAAGTTGCTTGCCGAGACCACGCCAGGAGATAGGCCCATGTAATTCTGGATCAATCGCGTTTCGCACGATCAGCGCCAACGCGCACAGCAGCACCGCCACAGAAATCGCCCTTGCCAGGACGATGTCGCCGCCGTTCGGCCTGGTCGGCGTCAAGAACCACTCAAATGAGGCACGACGCGCAAATACATGCCAAGCCTCTCGAATGAGTTTATGTTCTGTCTTGCCGTGTCCCATTCGTCACTCCTCGCAAGTGTTGAGGAATGTTAACTGTTCGTCGAACGGCGTTTCCGAGGAGCGGCTGCTACTGGCCGAAAGCAGCCCTAGCAGCGAAAGCTTTTTGCGAGTCAGACTCTTCTGCCATGCCCGGGTAAGCGTTCAGTTGATTGAAGCGGATCTAGGTGTCGAGCATGTCCCACTCGTGCCCCGCTGGTGTGGCGCCAGGCCCCGAACTCTAGCTCAGCGTGGGGAGAACGCGGCGGCCCGAGAGCAGCTTCGGGCGGTGAGCTTGTGGCCATCGCTGCTCCAACTGTCGACGTTCTCAAGGCAAGCCATCCGCGCAGCTTGCATATGGCTAACATATATGTAGAATGGCAGACGAGGCCGCACACGACGTCGGGCCTACGTCCAAAGAAATGGAGCCAACATGAGATTCAAAGGAAAAACCGCCTTTGTTACCGGGGCTGCGAGCGGCATCGGCGAGATGACCGCAACCAGGTTCGCGAGCGAGGGTGCGCGCGTGGTCATTGCTGATCTGTTAGAGCAAGAAGGACACGCGGTCGCTCGCTCGATCAACGAAGCGGGCGGAGACGCGTCATTCGTGAAGCTGGATGTCGCGAGCGAAACTTCATGGAAAAGTGCTATTGCCGCCGCAGAAAACCTGTTTGAGGGCGTTCACATCGTCGTGAGCAACGCAGGCATCAGCGGAATGGTTCCGGAGCAAGAGAAGGTCGACTACTTCGACCGTTTGACCTCGATTCACTTGCGAGGCACATTCCTGGCCATCCGCAACGGTGGGAAATCGATTGCCCGGGCCGGCGGCGGGTCGATCGTCACCGTATCGTCCGTAGCCGCATACATCGGCATGCCCGGGCTACACATGGGCTACTGCGCTGTCAAGGCCGGCATTCTTGCCATGACGCGATCGGCGGCAGGAGAATATGCGAAGTCCGGTGTTCGCGTGAATGCGATCGTGCCGGGTCTCCTGCCACCAATGCGAACGTCGGTGGTCTCAGCGGACCCGCAGATGCGCGATGCGTTCTTTCGGACTGTACCCCTCGGCGGAATCGGCACGCGAGAGGACGCTGCAAACGCGATCCTGTTCCTCGCGTCCGAACAGGCGGCATACACCACGGGCGCCGAACTCGTCCTCGACGGTGGGTTGCTCGGCTACCGCTCGTGATGCAGCGATCATGGCAACCTTTCTTGCCATTCACGGAGCCTGGTCCGCAGGCTGGGCATGGTGGCGCGTGCATCCACTGTTCGCCCGGGCACAAGCACGGCTGCTGACACCCACTTGCACCGGCCTTGGTGAGCGTTCTCATCTTCTGGGGTTGCATGTCGATCTTGGCCTCCATATCAAAGATATGGCCCAAGTAATAGAGAACGAAGACCTCTCGGACATTGTTCTAATTGCTCATAGCTATGGCGGCATGGTTGCCACGGGTCTGGCGGACCGCCTACCTGACCGAATCAAGCAGTTGATCTATGTGGATGCACTGCTCCCAGAGTCGGGCGAGTCGGCCTTGGACCTCCTGCCCAGTGCGCAGCGAGTCGGCATCATGCAGGCGGTTCATGAGAAAGGGTTCGGGTGGCTCATTCCACCAAGCCCTCTTCCCTCTGACACACCGCTTCGGGACCGCGAACTCGCGATTAGCAGGCGGGGGCCGCAGCCGTTGCGTACCTTCACAGAATCGCTCGAGCTCAGAGGTCACGCCGAGCACATCCCCACCACTTATGTCTATTGCACGGATGCGGGCCCGATCGACAGCTTCGGCCTGTCTGCCGCGCGGGCCAAGCGAAGAAGAGGCTGGCATTTCCAAGAACTTGCGGCATCGCACAACCCCCACATCACCATCCCCAAAGCATTCGCGGCATTGATCTTCTCTATTGCTAGCGACCGCGCTTAGAAGGGTTTGAACAAGTCCGAGTCCGATCCGGAAGTCGGCTATGCATATTCATCTGACTAGCCGATGGTTTGCTCCAGCCAGATGTAGAACCAGCCAACTAATTGCCAGGGGATGACATGTCAGTGATTCTCGAATCTCTCCTCGACGAAGAGCGCCGCGCCGAGTGCCGCGCCAATGATGGAGCCATGGCCATGGGCCGGCCCATTATTGCGCGCCAACCCACCATCCACGCCGTACAGCGCACCACCAGGCTGCATCCTGCACGGAGCGAACGTTCCGACGCGGCGCGGATCGCCACGAACGAGCTCAGGTAGCCCAAAGGAGTGCACCGTGCACGAGGACGAAAACGACCAGCACCAGCGGGGCTTGCGTATCCTGGTGGTCGACGACAACTACGATGCGGCGAGAAGCATGTCAATGCTTCTCGAGTTGGAGGGTCATCGGACTGGCACGGTCCATAACGGCCTGGAGGCCGTCCGCGAGGCAACCCGCGTGCGCTATGACGCGGTCTTGCTCGACCTAGGCATGCCTGTCATGGATGGATTTCAGGCGGCTGCCGCGCTACGGCAACTCTGGCCTGCGCCGGCGCTGATTGCCCATTCGGCCTGGGACGATGCCGAGACCCTCCGGCGTACAGCCGACCTGGGCTTTTACATGCACCTGCGCAAGCCCGTTTGTTTCCAGGTGCTGCAGGCCGCGCTGAGAGAACTGCCCCGGCTACGGCTGTCCGCGGAGGACGTTGACGCGCAGCGGGTCGGCGGACTTGTTCACACTTTCCCTAATGCCGTCCCGCTGAAATCCAATGCTGGCGCATTGAGTTCGCCGTGTCCTCGAGATCGCTCGTAGCTCTTGCCAGCCTTTGTGCCCATCCTTGGATCCTCACCAGTCACCCGGCCTCGGCCCAGCTTTATGCGCAACCGATCAACTAGGGGGAAACCCCAACGTCACGCGCATCGCTGGCGATCATAATATCCATCTGACATCTTTGTTGTATATCAGTTAGCGCAGACCATAACGTCTTTAGGAGATAGAGAAATGATCAATCGACGTACCTTTTCCAAGACGGCGCTGGGCGCCGCAGGACTCGCGTTTGGGGTCCCGGTTTTTGCACAGGACAAACCACTGCGCATCGGCCTGTTGGCTTCCCGATCTGGGGTTGCAGCATTCCTCGGCGAAGACAGTATTCGGGCCGTTCAGTGGGGGGTCCAAAGGATCAACAACGCGGGAGGAATCGCGGGAAGAAAGGTGGAGATCGTCATCCAAGAAGAGACCACACCGAAAGAAACGATCGAGCGGTTCCGGCAACTCGTACTGCAAGAAAAGGTCGACGCGGTTCACGGCCTAATCTCCACCGGGGTGACGCTGGCAGTGGCGCCTGTCGCCGAGGAGGAACGCGTTCTCCTGCAATGCTGGGATGGCACCACGCAGAACGGCGTTCAAGAGTCGATGCCGAAAACGCGCTTTGTGTTCCGGTCCACGGACAACGAGTGCGAGGCCGTGATGAGTGCACTGCTGACGATCAAGCACCTTAAAGGCAAGTTTGCCACTATCGCAGGCATCAATTCGGATTACTCCTATGGGCGAAACTGTTGGGAGACGTTCAAGACCTTGCTTGCAAGGTACGGCATCGAGGCCAAAGTAGTCTCCGAACAATGGGTCAAGGTCGGAGCCACCGACCTGACGACCAATGTGGCAGCGCTTGGTGCAGCGAAGCCAGACCTTATCTTCACTTCGCTCTTTCTTTCGGATTTGCCGATCTTCCTGCGCCAAGCATCCGCCGCCGGGCTCTTGGCGAACTCGAAGCTGGTGGCATCGACCGCCGGGGGGCAGATCAACGACCTCAGAAGCAGCTTCGTACCGGAAGGCTCATTGCTGGGGCACAACACATTTTTCTTCGGCCAATCCGGCGCATCGGGGCTGCACAAGGCGTTCGTCAACGAATACCGCGACCGTTACAAAACGCTCCCGACGTCTTCTGCGGATCGGGCCTACTTCAATCTGATGGCCTACAAGGCCGGCGTCGAAAAGGCGATGAAGGCAGTGGGCCGCTGGCCAAAGACCGAAGAGATTGCAGAGGCCATCGTGGGCAACGAGATCGAAAGCCTCGGAGGTCGCGGCCGGTACCGCGCGGACAAGATTGCGGAACAGGTCTTTTGCCAAGGCTTCGTCAAACATCAATCCGACTCGGCGTATCCGATGTTCTCTAGTACGTCGACTCTCTCTGCAGATCAACTGCAGAAGCCGGCGGGCGCCGAGTACTGGAATTGGATCAAGAGCGCGAACTTCCCCCTCTAGTCTGTCCTGGTCGCTGGAGGCCGAACCGGTCGATAGCTGACAGATCAGCTGCCGCCTTCCAAGAATGATTCGCTTATGCAATATCTCAACTTACTGATGGCGGGTCTATTTCAGGCTGCCGTCCTATTCCTTGTCGCTTGCGGGCTTCAGTTGATCTTTGGCGTGCAGAAGGTCGTCAACCTAGCGTGCGGATCTTTCTATGCATTGGGGGCGTTCTTTGCTATCACTACAGTGGGGATCTTGCAGGCGCTCGAGATGCCCATGGTGATGCTCCTTCCCGCCCTCGTTGTTTCAGGGTTGCTCATTGGCTTAGTCGGAGCCCCGCTGGAACTCCTTCTGCGGCCGATTTATCGGCGTGATCCTAGCTACCAGTTGCTGATGACGTTTGGATTGGTGCTGGTTTTCCAAGACGTTTTCCGCTTCTTCTGGGGCGCGGCGCCGAGGTCCTTGGATAGCACCTTGTATACGGTGTACGGCAGCATGGAACTCAACGGGTTTCGGATGCCTATTTACAACCTTCTCGTCATCGCGGCAAGCATCGGCATTGCGATCGCGCTTGGCCTATTTCTCAAGCGCAGCCGCGTCGGGCGCATTGTGCGTGCCACCGCTGAGAACCGAAACATCACCGAGGCAATGGGCGTCAATGCCTCTAAGGTATTCACCCTCGTCTTTACTCTTGGCTGCGTGCTCGGAACCATCGGCGGCGCATTGGTCATTCCGACCTCTGCCGCGTCAATGAACATGGCCGCGGAGCTGGTTGTAGATGCGTTTGCAGTCGTCATCATCGGCGGCTTGGGCAGCATGGCTGGCGCGATAGCCGGAGCAGTGATTGTCGGATTGATGCGGGCCGTCGCTGTGTCCTACATGCCAGAAGTTGAAATCCTGTCTATTTATCTTGTGGTCGTGGCCGTTCTACTGTTCCGGCCGGCCGGCCTTTTCGGAAGGAGCGCCACGTGAGTACAGTACTGCAAGCGCCGGTGATTCAGACGCCATCTACTCAAACGGGCGGAGTTTTCCGAGGATTTATTCCTTTTGCGATCCTGCTCTCAGGCCTGGCTGTGGCTCCGCTTGCACTCAGCGCATACAGCACCGTTTTACTAGTTCCCGTCCTGGCGTACGGAATTGCATTGCTTGGCATGAACGTGCTGTTTGGTTACACCGGGTTGCTATCGTTTGGGCACGCGATGTTCCTTGCAATCGGCGCCTACGCCAGCGCAGTCGCAACCCGGCAGGGCATCCTTTCATTCGAATTGATCTTGCTGATTGCAGCTGCCTCGGGAGGACTGTTCTCCTTGCTGATTGGGGCTCTGTGCGTTCGATTTACACACATCTTCTTCGGCGTCCTGACGCTCGCATTCGGGATGCTTGTGCACTCGTTCCTGTTCAAGTTCTATGACATCACGGGCGGCGACCAAGGAATGCGGGTGCTACGCCCCAGTTTGATGGGCATCGAATGGGACATGAGCGCAACCCAATTTTTGGGAGGACCTTTCTTCTACTATTGTTTGGCTCTGTACGCACTGCTCGGAGCGCTAACATTTCGGATGGTGTCCTCACCTCTTGGCCTTCACCTCCGGGCCATCAGAGACAACGAAAGCAAGGCCCGCTATTTGGGCGTTCAGGTCTACAGGTTACGGCTTTTTGCATTCGTTCTCTCAGGGATGCTCGGAGCGATCGCGGGATCCATCCTGAGCATCTCAACCGGTCTCGCCGATCCCGAACTCGCGTACTGGCCGCAATCCGGAAATCTGATCTTCATGCTCATCTTGGGTGGCGCGACGACATTTGCCGGGCCCGGGGTCGGTGCGCTGATCTTCGTGATCCTGCATGAGGTGCTGGTTTCTCATACGCCTTACTGGAGATTCATGCTGGGGTCCACGCTGATCCTCCTGGTTCTCTTGCTGCCGGACGGCCTGCTCGGGACCCTCTCTCGCCGCCTGAACCTGAATGGGTCAGCGAGGAGGAAGCTGCCGTGAGCATAATTCTCAGCGCACGATCCGTGTCGAAGGCGTACGGCTCCTACCAAGCGTTGAAAGACGTTTCTCTGGAGATCAAGGGCACGGAATTTCTTTCGGTCGTTGGTCCGAATGGAGCCGGCAAGACGACGCTGGTGAATGTCTTGACCGGCTTAGTCGCGCCGACCAGTGGAACCGTGCGATTCATGGGCCAGAACATTGCCGGTATTGGACCTGTGAGACTTGCCGCAAAAGGAATGGCTCGGTCATTCCAACTGATCAACATATTCCCCGAAGCCACAGTTTGGGAAACGATCGGCGTCGCAGTGGCATCGAGGCTGGGCAGAGCCTCCAATCCCCTGCGTTCCCTACAGAACGATCGCCTTATCGACGATGAAATTCAACGGCTTGCCACAACCTTTGGCCTTTACGCCAAGCTTGCCGCAACAGGGCGTTCGCTTTCCCAGGGAGAGAAAAAGCTGCTCGACATCGCGAGTGCCTTCGCCCTTCGCCCCACAGCAATTCTGTTGGATGAACCAACTTCGGGCGTATCTAGCAGGGACAAATACGAAATCATGGAGTTGCTCGTGCGAGCCGCCAAGGCCGAAGGTGTGGGCACCATCATTCAAGTGGAGCACGACATGACGCTGGTCGCTCGCTATTCCCAGCGCGTTGTGGCATTGCAGGAGGGTCGCGTGATTGGCGACATGTCGCCCGATGCATTCTTCAAAGATCCTTTGATGCTCGATGCCGTCATCGGGCCGGCGTACAGCCAGCATTCCACCAGAGCGGCAGAGGTGATGGCATGCTGAAAGTTTCGAACTTGAACGTCGCGATCCAAGGCAGCGAGATCCTCAGATCCATCAATCTTGAGGTCATGCCTGGTGAGTTGATGTGTCTCCTGGGTCGCAACGGCGCCGGAAAAACAACGACGTTTCGCACATTGATGGGATATCTCCGTCCCTCGCACGGAAGCGTGCAATGGCAAGGAAGAGAGATCTCGCAGCTTGCCACATGGCAGATCGCCCAATCGGGGATCGGCTATTCACCTGAGGAGTCGGAGGTCTACGCAGACCTCACTGTGGAAGAAAACATTGAACTTCCAACATGGACCCGCACCGGAAAGCGGCCGCCCGCGGAGCGAATTGCAGAGGCTTATCGAATTTTCCCCAAGCTAAACCGCTACAAAGCACGGGGCGGTGCCGAGCTATCCGGCGGCGAGCGAAAAATGGTTTCTATAGCACGTGCGCTCACTCTAGATGCTGAGTTGCTCTTGCTGGATGAGCCTTTCGAGGGCCTTTCCCCAGCAATTATTCCGGCCGTCGCGGAAGGGATCGCCGCAATTCGCGCGGCTGGCAAAGCCATTGTGATGGCTGAATCGAGTCTTCATCACGTGCCTGATTACATCGACAGGTTACTGGTGATCGAGCGCGGTGAATTGATCTACACGGGCTCTTTGAAGCTCGCGTTGGCCGACAAACACGTTATGAGCATCGTTGCAGGCGTATTGGAGCCTGAAGGTACCTGACTATGAAGAGGACGATATGAAAACGTATACGGGAGACCGAACCATCGATGGTGTCAAGGTGCTGGTCGATGGGCGCGCCTTGCCTGATCGGTCCGACATCCAGCGCTTCTCACAAATGGGCTTTGAGTGGGGGTATGAAGGAGCAGAGCCGCGTCAGCTTGCATTCGCTCTGTTGATGGATCACTGTGGCAAAGCGGATTTTGCGCGATCCTACTGCGAGCAGTTCATGCAATCTGTTATTTCCAATTTCGACAACGAATGGTTAGTAACCAGCAAAGACATTGACGAATATCTTGCAATTATCGGCGTCGGTGCATGACCGCGCCCAAAAACAAGTCTGATCAGCCATCACAACAACAGGTGTCACATGGAACTTCAAAGCAGCATGATGAAAGATCGCCAGCGCCGTTACCGTCAAGAGTATCGGCATCGTATTGCCGGCTGGTACCACGGCTGGCTGCACCTGATGATCATCGTCATCAGCGGCGTCACTGCCATCTATATCTATTCGGCCAATCTGGCAAGTATCCAATGGTGGGAATGGGCAGCCCTTCCCCTGGGCTTCATTGCATATCAAGTGGCCGAATACCTCCTGCATGCCCATGTAATGCATCGCCCTCGAAAGAATCCGATGCTGCGTGCTCTGTATATCAGGCACACCCTGATGCACCATCAGTTCTTCACGACCGAAGAAATGCGCTTTGCAGATCACTACGACTGGCGGGTTACTTTCTTTCCCCCGTTCACGATGATCCTTCTGACAATCCTATCGTCCATGCCGTCGTTACTGGCTGGCGCTGTCGTCTCCGCAAACTTTGGGTGGCTCCTGATGTCGGCCTTCACAGCCAGCTATATGTTCTATGAATTCATTCACTTCTGCTGCCATGTTGATGACAATCTCTTGATGCGGAACTTGCCTATCGTCAACACGGCGCGTAGGCATCATATGGCGCATCATGATCACGCCCTCATGATGGAGGTCAACATGGGAATAGGGACGCCGATCATCGACTGGGCACTCGGGACTTCGGATCTGAAACGAGGACTCTTGGGCCACATTTTCAATGGAGGCAGCACCAAGCATGTGCGATCCGATTTGAGGAAGACAGCACGTACACCAAAAGTCTCTCTGTCTCGTCTCGCCCGACCCTGAGCGCTCAAACTTTGAGGAGTTTCATATGCCAACCAAAGTTAAGGTGATCCTTTCCGTGGTTATCTTGTTGATGTTCGTTGCGACCGGGCTTTACGAATTTTCCCGAGATCTGCGCAACGCCGGATATGCCGCTTTCTTTTTGGGACTTTTTATGGTGTTTTCGATCTGGATATTTCCGGAGGTCAACAGGGAGGCACATCAAGAATAGCAAGTACCGCCGCCTCGTTCTCCGCTATCTCGCACTTTTCTCTTAGACACTTCGATATGCTTTCTGGCCTAATGCAGGATCAGCCATTGCTGATTTCTCAACTCATCGAGTTCGCTGACCATCACCATGGTGACACGGAAATCGTGTCGCGCAAGGTCGAAGGTGGAATCCATCGCTACACCTGGTCGGCCTGCGCCAATCGCGCGAGGCAACTCGCAAACGCACTCGACTCTGCGCATGTCGGCCTCTCCGACAGGATTGCCACGCTGGCCTGGAACGGCTATCGACACCTTGAACTGTACTTCGGTGTGAGCGGGTCAGGCAGAGTCCTGCATACCATCAACCCGCGGCTGCATCGGGATCAGATAACCTGGATCATCAATCACGCCGAAGACCGCGTCCTCTGCTTCGACCTGACCTTTGTGGAATTGGTTCAGGCGATCCACGCCGAATGCCCCACCGTCAAAGAATGGGTGCTGCTCACGGATGACGTCCATATGCCGACTGACAGTGGCATTCCTGGACTGACGAGTTACGAGAGTTGGATCGCTGAACGGCCAACCAGCTACGGCTGGCCCGAGTTCGAGGAGAACGCGGCCGCCGTCATGTGCTACACGAGCGGCACCACGGGTAACCCGAAAGCGGCACTATACAGCCACCGCTCCACGGTACTGCACGCCTACGCCTCGGCTCTACCAGATGTGATGGGATTGTCGGCGTGCGATACCGTGTTGCCAGTGGTACCCATGTTCCATGTGAATGCTTGGGGGATTCCATATTCGGGCGCCCTCGTCGGCTGCAAGCTCGTACTTCCCGGCCCCGCGCTGGACGGCCGATCGATCTACGAGCTGATTGAAACCGAGCAGGTGACTTTCGCGGCCGGCGTGCCGACCGTTTGGCAGATGCTTTTGACCCACGTTCAAGGCAACAAGCTTGAGTTCAGGAGCCTCAAGCGAACGGTAATTGGCGGCTCGGCGTGTCCACCGGCCATGATCGAAGCCTTCCGTGAAAAATTCGGAGTGGAAGTGCTTCACGCCTGGGGCATGACTGAAATGAGTCCGTGGGGCACGCTGTGTTCGCTCAAGAACAAGCACCTGGCCCTTTCGGCCAGGGAGCAAATGTCCGTCCGGCTCAAGCAGGGGCGTGCCCTCTTTGGAATCGACATGAAGATCATCGACCGACACGGCGATGATCTTCCTTGGGATGGCCAAACCTTCGGCGATTTGCTGGTCAAGGGGCCCTGGGTCATCAAGGCCTATTTCAAGGATGAAATCAGTGATCTACTCGTCAAGGACGGACGCGGTGCCCTTTGGTTTCGTACAGGAGACGTGGCGACGATCGACGCAGACGGCTACATGCAGATCACAGACCGCAGCAAAGACGTGATCAAGTCCGGGGGCGAATGGATCAGTTCGATCGACATCGAGAATATTGCGATGGCGCATCCGGCGGTCGCCATGGCCGCCTGTGTCGGGATGCCCCATCCGAAATGGGACGAGCGACCGATCGTTGCTATTGTCAAGAAACCAGAGGCGGATTTGACGCGCGAGGAACTGCTGACGTTCTACGAAGGAAAGATTGCCAAGTGGCAGATCCCCGATGACGTTGTTTTCCTTGATGCCATTCCCTTGGGGGCCACAGGCAAGATGCTCAAGGTCAAACTGCGCGAGATGCTAAAGGACAAAGGCGCCCAGCTGCAGGCTTGAACAGCACATTGCTCACTGTCCGATCGTCTCGCGCGAGAAGCTCTCGATGTAATCGATGAGACGATCCGATGCTACTGCGGCGCCCTTTGCGTCGCCTTTGCCTATGGCCTTCGCGATCTTGGCGTGCAAGGTCGCAGCCAAGGGCAGGTCGCCCGCGCGCCTATAGTGCTCAAACCAGAAACGGCGCGATAAGCCGCGCATGAGCGCCATCGTCTTGACGATGAATTCGTTGCGCGCAGCCTCCCACATCCTCTCGTCAAGCTCGCGATCGAGTTGCGCAAACAACGCTTCATCATGGTGTTCTGCCGCCCGGATCAATCCCGCCTCGATTCGCGCGAAGCCCGTTTTCTCTTCAGCTGAGGCTCGCTCCGCTGCCAACGTGGCCAGCAGTCTTTGCACTTCCCTGCGCAACTCCAACAAGCGCAGTTGCGTACGGATATTCGTTTCGGTCACAAACACACCGCGCTTAGGAAGAATCTGCACCAAGCCCTCCCCGGCCAGGCGCTGCAGCGCTTCGCGAATCGGCGTTCTGCCGATCTCCAGCGACTCCGACAGTCCGTTCTCCGACAAGATCGTCCCGGGCGCTAGCTGAAGGGTGATGATCTGCTCTTCAATCCGTTGATAGGCTTGCTCTGCCAGAGTAGGTGCATCGGCGAGTTCACTCGTCAACGCCGCAGGGGGCGTTTTCTTTCCTGTACCGGTTTTGCTTTTTTGGCTCCGGCTTGATGGCTTAGAGGATATCTGCTTCATGGAGAACGCGTATTAAAAAACATGTTGTCAGGAACTGGTATGTTAGCGTACTCAATGGCGCCCCTTGCATCCAAGTTGGTGCAGGTCCGCACACATTGCGCACACGGACGAGACGACTCCACAGTTGCTGGGGTTCTTTCCGGTGCCCAGCGACGCGGCATCGAGCGAGACAGCAGGACAGCGACAACCGCGCGAGGCAGCCCTGGTTTCCTAGCGCGCAGGATGTCCGCTTTCGACCCTAAGCAGTCTCGACGCAGTTCCGGCCTTGGCACCCGCCGGCACCAAACGCAGTATTGACGTTTACTACGCAGTCACCAACAATCAGCCGCCATGCGCACCCTCTTCGCTTCGATCCTGTTGTACGTCGTGGTTGCCTGCGGTGGTGGCGGGGGCGGGGCCGAAGCGCCCGCCGGCCCGCAGGTTCCAGTCGCAGAGCGGGGCACCCGCCTCACGATCAATATTCCGTCGGCCAACACCAGCGACACCTACGTCACCCATGTCTACGTTCCGCCCGCCAGCACAGGCGATCGTGCGGCGATGCCGGTCGTCTACGCGCTGGATGGCCAGACCTGGTTCGGCCCGCTTGCTGACCTTGCAGACACCGCCCAGCGCGGCATGATCGTCGTGGCGCTGGACGGCATCCGCCGCAACATCGACTATGTACCCGACAACCACTGCACCCCCAATGGCGGCGGCCACGCGGCGTTCTTCGAATTCATCGGCAAGGAACTCATTCCGCTGGTGGAGCGGCAATATGGCGGAGATCCGAAGAAGCGTGTCCTCTTCGGCCACTCGCACGGTGGCGCCTTCGCGCTTTATGCGATGTTCTCTGAGGCGCCCGGTGCCCATAGCTTCGCCACCTACCTGGCCAGCGACGCATCCGTCAGTTGCATGCCGGAGGCGTCGAGTGCCTGGGACCAGGCCTATGCCAATGTGCACCGGACGCTGCCTGTCAGGCTGCACCTTTCATACGCCACGCTGGGCAATTTCGCCGCCAACCGGGACTACGCGGGTGTGATCGCAGCCCGAAAGTACGAGGGATTCACTTTCGTATCGAGAGCCTACACCGGCACACACGGGGGCATCGTGCCGGAGGTGCTCAACGACGGCACTGCGTTTGCTTTTTGACTGCCCGTCCGGTCAACGTGGGCGGAGTGAAATTGTTCACCCGTAGAATCTAGCCAACGGGCAATTTCCGCTCTCGACCCAAAGCGGACCAAGGGCATTGAACAACTTCAATCCGCACCAGAGCGCCAATCTGGACGGGCGGCTCTATCGCGCCCGTCTATCTGATGGCGTCCCGCAAGCTCCCTCACACCTCACCACCCCTCAGCGGGTTCCGCCCAAGCTCTCCAAGAGCATCTTTACAGCATCAGGCCCCTGCTGGGGAGGTGGTGCACCGATCTCCAACTCACGTTCAACCCCGGCGGCGTCCAGAGGTGTCGGAGTGGCTTCACGAAACACCAGTTCCGGCCACGCGATGAGGAGCCCCAACACCAGCACCTGCACGCCGACGAAAGGCAGGACCCCGAGGTAGATGTCGTTGGTGCTGATGCCGGGCATGGTCCGGCCGGTTTCAGAATCGATCGTGTCCGCTCGCGGCGCGGCCCCACGCAGGAAGAACAGCGAGAAGCCGAAGGGTGGCGTCGTGAACGAAGCCTGCAGGTTCACGCCGACCAGGATGCCGAACCACACCAGGTCGATGCCCAGCTTGTACGCTACCGGCGCTAGCAGCGGCAACAGCACGAAGGCGATTTCGAAGAAGTCGAGAAACATCCCAAGCACGAAGATCAGCGCCGTAACGAAGATCAGGAACCCGGTGGCGCCGCCAGGAAGTTCGGCGAACAGCTGTTCGACCCAGAGCCGGCCTTCCAGCGCCTGGAAGGAATGGCTGAAAAATGTGGCGCCGATCAGCACGAACATCACCATGCACGAAAGCTTGCTGGTCTCCAGCAGCGCCTGGGCACCGTTGCGACGCGTCAGGCGCCGCCGCGCCAAGGCCAGGATGACGGCGCCAACAGCACCGAGCGCACCGGCCTCGGTGGGTGTGGCGATGCCGAGATAGACCGTGCCGAGGACGAGGAAGATCAGCATCAGCGGCGGCAGCAGCACGAAGGCGACGCGCCGCGCGAGCGGGGACAACCATCGCAGGCGCAAGCCGGCGTCCAGCAGCGACAGCAAGAAGGCTGCGAGCACCGCGCCGCCAAAACCGACCATGAAGACTTCGTCGGCCGGTGGCGCGAACATGCGTCCGGTCGCCTGCAGCATCGCCGGGTAGTTCTTCACGAGCAACATGCCGGAGACGGTGCTGGCCACAACCAGGGCCAGGAGCGAACGATACCCGGCGGTGCCGTCGGCCTGCGCCAGGGTCCGCCGGTGCGCCGGTAAGGGCGGCAGCCACTCCGGATGCCACGCGGCGAGCAGCATGACAAGCAGGGCGTAGAGCCCTGTGAGCAGCGCGGCGGGCACCAGCGCCGCCGCATACATCTCGCCCACGCTGACACCGAGCTGTTCGGCCACCACGATCAAGACCAGTGAGGGCGGCACGATCAGCGCCAGCGTGCCCGAAGCGGCGATCACACCGGAAGCGATGCGCGGGTTGTAGCCATTTCGCAGCATCACGGGCAGCGAGATCAGCCCCATGGAGATGACGGAGGCCGCCACCACGCCGGTGGTCGCGCCGAGCAGCGCGCCCGCCGCGACGACCGCCAGTGCCAGGCCGCCGTGCACCGTGCCGAACACCTGGCCCACGGTTTCCAGCAAATCTTCGGCCATGCCGGAACGTTGCAGCACCAAGCCCATGAACGTGAAGAACGGGATGGCGAGCAGCAGTTCGCTGGAGACGATGCCGAAGACGCGCAGCGACAATGCGCCCATCAACGCGGGCGGTATCACGTCGAGCATGATGCCGGCGAGCGCGAATACGACGCTGCACGCCATCAGCGCAAACACCACGGGCACGCCGGTGAGCAGCAGCAGCACCAAGCCCGCGAACATAAGCGGCGCCAGGTGGGCTGCGATCCAGGTCATGGGGCAGCCTTGCGCGTCGCGGGATTGCCAAGGAACTCCGGGAGGTCTGCCTCGACCGCGTGGGGTGTGTCGCGACGACCGAGCAGGAACGCTGCCCGCTTGATCGACTCGGACATCGCTTGCAGACCCAGCAGCGCGAAGCCCAGTGGAATGCACGTCAGCACCGGCCAATGCAGGGGGCCGCTCGGGTGCCAGGAGGTTTCGCCGCTGCTCCATGAGCGCATGGCCAACCATCCGCCCAGGCCGACCAGGAGCACGCACACGGGCACCACGAACAGCAGCATGACGAGGAGGTCCAGCCAGGCCCGCAGCCGTGGGCTGAATCGCTGAGACAGCACGTCGACCCGCACATGCTCGTCAACCAGCAGCACGTAGCCGCCTGCACAAAGGAAAGCCGCGGCGTACAGGTGCCACTGGCCTTCGAGCCACATGTTGGAAGCGAGGCCGAAGAACTTGCGCATCACGGCGTTGCCGGCGCTCACCACGATGGAAGCAAGGATCAGCCATACCGTGGCCCGGCCGATCACTCGGTTGAGCGCATCGACCGCGCGCGAAAACCACTCCAGAGCGTTCAAGGCAGAACCCTCCTTCCGTGCTGTCCATAGTACGAAGGATGAGCTGTCAGCACGCTGACGACGTCCAAGTTCGCACTTAGCGTCCGCTTCTGGCCGGAAGCAGCCGCAAAGGAGACCGCTGATATGGAGACGGGAGCGAACGTCTGCCGCAACCGGGCGCGAGTGCTACGCTAAACGATACTTGCCTGTCGTCAATCTCGACTGGCGCGGTGACTGCGCGCCTCTGCCGCCCTGCGAGAAAGCTCAGCGACCACGTACGCATGGACGGAATCCGGATTCTTGTGTCCAAGCTTCTGAGCAACTGCGGCGCAAATTGATCGAACGCTGGTGTCAAGACCAAGCCGCAGTCGCTCATCGAGCTCGGATTCCACGGCTTCAACGGCAAAGAGGCGTCGTCCAGCATGCACCGAGACTCCTTTTTCGCAACCTATGTCATGAAACACGTCTCGAACGATTTTAGAGAACGCTCGTTCAGTGATCCGCGCGCAATCCCGGTGTGAAAGGAAGATCGCCGAGTTGGCGCGTGCGCGTCCAGCAGCGCCACGCGCCGTGAGCAATTCTTCTCTTTCATTTTCGATGAAGCTCAGAATGCGCAGGGCAAGGTCGACGGGAAACCGAAACTCATCGTCGTAGTCAAACTTCTGAACGCTCGGCTGAACAAGAACTGTGGCTTGTGAGGTTGCTTCAACTTCTTCGCGGACAAACTGCTGTATGTCGAGCGATACTATTGATGCCCGTCTGAGGCCGACCGTCCCGGCAATGTCTAGCATCAGGGCATCGCGCGCTGCCAAGTATGGGTTTGGGTTGCTTCCTAACTCCCAGATGGCTTGATCGAACATCTCGCGCGTCACGTGCAGCCGGATAGAGTGCCGCGACCCCGCCCCGACACTTCTAAACAGGAGGGGATAGCGAGATGCACCTCTCGCCCCCCGCCCGCGGCCCGCCCCCATGGCTTCCCTCACGCGAACGCGAAACGGAGTGCCGACCCCAATGGTGTCGCCAGGCAATAGGTTTTCCCCCTGCATCCACTCCAGAAGCTGATACACCGCCCAGAGCTTCTCGTTCACTGTCTGCTTCGCCGTCCGCCTGGAACCTCGGCCCCTTGGATTTTCCAGCACTGATTCAAGCTCGAAGGCGCGAAAGTCAGCGAGAAGCGTGTCTGTTACGGCTTCGATGCCGCACTGTGTGTTGTGCAGGAACTCCAGAAAGCGCAACACATGGTCTGTTCGGCGATCGACGGTAGCGAATTTGCAGCTTCGGCGTTCGACTTGGGACCACTCAGATAGGTAGTGGACGATAGTGCGACTCACCAAGTCATACACCACGAGTCCGTGCTCATCGTGACTTTTTGCGTAGCGGAACGCCCTCACTTTGTTTCCCTTGCGGATTTCGCTGTTAAGCCTAGGCGGCGATTAAGCGCATCGATCTCGCGATCTTTCTTGCGGGCAATCTCCGTGCTCTTGTTTCTTAGCGATTTGAGCTCTGCCTCCAGTCGCACCACTTCATCTCTGAGAGTGCGCAGCCCAGCGAGCGCCGCCTTCAGCTCTCGGTCGGCTATGTCGGCCTTAATGCGCGCAACCCTTAGCTCGCTGCGAATATCTGTGACTTTCTCCGTGGAGCGGGGGGGACTGCTCTGATTCTTGCTGAGAGCTTTGACCGACTCTGTCGTGGATATGACCTCGGCGAGTAGATCGCTTGCTCGCTGGTCTCGGAGCGTAGCGGCCGCATTACTGTGAAAGACTGGCCAGCTCGGATCTGCGTGCGAGTCCATCGCGGCCGTGGTCCACTCGCAAAATCGATTGCGCGAATCCGGTAGTAGGGCCAATAGCTGCTGCCGACCAGTGTCGTCACCCGGAACACGCGGGCCCTTCACGGTCTCTATTGCCAGTGTTAGGGCTTCAATCTTTGCTCTGATGTTGACGTAGGCTTGCAGCCGATTTTCTTTGGCGATCGCCGGTTCGCCGCGTGTCTTTGCGCGGCGCCTCACGGTGTGACGCCTTGCATACGATTCCGATGCAGCGCGATGGCTTTCATCAGGTTTGCGATCTGCTTCGACAAGAACACCCCTTGCACAGTGGCACCTGCCAGACCCGCTGTATCTCGAGTCATTGTTCGCACCTGCTCTTCAAGCCGGTCCACCTGAACCTCGCTAACGAGATGGAATGGGCAAGAAGCGCACAACTGCGCACTGGCTTCAGCCCGATCAAGCTGACGGCGTTGCTTTGAGAAGCACTTTGCAGAAGGGCTGGCGGCCCGAGCGGACGCAACGCAGTGGCCGTGCACCATAGGGGAAAACTGATGGCCGCGCGCAATCAAGCTCGAAGCGAGTCTTGTGGCCTGTTGTTCCGCTGTAAGGCGTCGATACTCGATATGCCTCCATGACATTTGGTGGAACCTCTGAACGAACGGCGCGAATCCCCCTGAGTATCGAGCTTTCCCCTCAATCACCTCTCGAGCCAGGGCTTCTAAACGTTCGTCGCTGACCTTCAGGACTTCGATGCCAATCTGGTCAAGGTCGTCGATGCGAGCCTTTCGTTGATCAGGTGTTAGTCGGCGAAAGGCATCACCGCAACTTGTGCCGCCTCGTGCGTCTGTAATGTAGACGCGCGCAGCGTCGACATCGAAATGTGCCAGCTGGTGCGTCAGCGAGAGCAGGTCGGAGTTTTCGTACCGATAGTGAAACAGCAGCGCATAGCACCGTCGGAAAACGTGTGCGCCGAGCAAAACTTCCCCCGTGCCCAGTGCTCGAAGAACGAGTCTCTCTGCGCTCTTCTTGGGACGCGCGCTGAATTGGTATGCCTGTGGAAGGCCTGTTTGTCCGGTGAACGGCATCAAGAATATCGAGTGATCGTCCCCCGGCTTTAACAGTCCATCGCCGAGCAGAGATCGGAATTCCACCGCGTACCTTGAAAGACGTGTCAGCAACTTGATCACCTGGGCGGTTGCTTCTCCAACGAAGAACGGGATCCGCCCATGGTGTGTCTTCTCGATATAGAACTCACACTCATAGAGACTCAGGCCCTCGTCCACAAGCCGAAGAGAACTGGTCATGAGACCAATGCCTGTGCCTGCGATTTCGTCTTTCCGCCTGGCGTTGAGAATGCCGAGAATGATGAAGCAGGATGTGTACAAGTCTTCCAACATGGAGTACAGCGTCGGTCCGCTCTTCACCTTCTCGTGCTTCAGGTTCTCAATAGGCCGGCCCAGGATCTCGTCAAGGGTTCGGGTGCCAGTGCATTGCCTGAACAGCTTCCATCGAATGGTTGAAGCGATGCTCTTCCCCGCTGCCTTCCTACGCCCGATCAGCTCGAGAAGCTCCTCGCACACTCTTGCGAGCGGCTCCCCGGTCTTTTCGATGCAGCGGAAGGACTCTGTCAGTAGCGCGGCCATCTGCTCCGGCGAGATGTCAGGCGTTCTACCATTCGGCCTGCCCGATTTTTCGCCCGTTTGAAGAGGACTGTTGAAGGGGACGAACAGCAGTCTTTCTTTTCCCGGTACGTCGAAAAGTGTGTTGAGCGCGTTTAGTTGCGCTGCAAGGTTTGCACTGGACGGCCCCGCCTCATGCACGGGCTTGTGCCGAAGGTTGGTAGTCCCGCGCATCGGCATGTGTCCTAGTCCGCAGGCTTGGGCGAGCTGGAGTTTTGCCGAACTCAACTCTCGCGCGGACAAACAGGTTCCTAGCGCGCGCGCTGCTTGATGGTAACGAAGGTGGACGATTCCATCCTTGATTTGGAGGAGAGAGCGCACTTGGCTTGGAGCGCGCCGAATGTATTCGGCGACCCGTGTCGACATATCAAGCGCTTTGTACCAGCCGCCCACTGCGAGCGCGGCCGCGAGGCGCTGCATATGCACTTCAGTGAAGTCGGTGAGGGAATAGCATCCGATGTACCAACCATGTTCATAGACTCGCGTGTACGCTCTGACATAGGAGGCAAGAATGTGATGCTTCGTTTTTGATGGCGCTATCCGACCCGAAACAAGACGAATGGCATCATTAATGACGGAGACAATGTCTGGGTGCGACGCGATGGGCGTTGGCTCAAGACAAAAGGGCGTTGAAGGTAACCAAAGTTTCGCCAAGTCCAAGTGCGCGTACGCTTTCTCGTAAGGGGCGGGGCGCTGCCGTTCAAAACGAAGAATTGAGTCGGGCAAGGAAAGCCGCGGCTCTCCGCTTTGACTGCTTGTCGCATGTAGGTGTTTCAACGAGATTCCTCAGATATTTGGCGTTCTACTCGCGTCAGCTGGAGTCTCATCGGTCCCTGAGCGATCACGCTGCGGAGAGCAAAATTGAACCGCATTGCTGGGAGGTCATACCGATTGAATCGCGCTGCGTTTTCTGCGAGGAGGCGCTTCCAGTTGTGCGCGTAGAAGCTAGAGAGGCGTGCGACCTCTTCGATCCGCTGGGCGTCGATGACTAACTTGTTGTTTGGACAACCTTCTTCAGAGTGACACAGGCGTGCGGAGCATGTCCCGTCAGGACTCGCCCGATCGGCCGGGGGATGAAGAGGGTCAACACAGGACGTGCCGTCGCCGACTGGATATAGAAGGTCCTCATCAAAGAATTCAGGAGTTTCGGTGAGGCGGTAAGTCACCGACCGCTCCACCCTGCGTTGAAATTCCAGGTTGATGGACGAGCTTCTTCGGTGCAACAGCAACTGATCGAGGTATTCACCAGTCAGGATCTCACTTCGGTGTCCCGCGATCCGCCTTGCGGCCTCGAGGCCCCCAACGCTGACGGCTTCTCGAGCGATGACCTCGTCCCGAAGCTGTTCGAAGGTGAAGCGCGGCAGACCGTGCTTGTCGATAAAGTCGCGCAGCATCTTTGACCAGCCGGCGTACTGTGCTGGCGAACCCCGCCTCAGCTTGAGCGGACTTAGCCACAGCCGATTCTCGTCTGAATCGACCCACCCGACGGCCTTGAGCCAGGTCAGTCGCTCCCTAAGAAATGCGAGTGCTTTGAGAGCAAGGTGTTCCGCTTGCGACAAGTACACCGGCGGGGTGAAGTCACCGGTTTTGGACTTGAATCCTTGCATGAGTAGGAAGTCCCCTTCTTCTTTGATATCACTTTCGGTGACCTCCAGGACCGAACTGACGTTCCATCCGCTAGCAAATTGAAGGCAAATGACAGCTGCAACCATTGCGTCTGCGGTACCTATTCGAAGGTGACCGAGCTGCCGCAGAAGGTCCGTGGGCTTTGAAGGCCTTGACGTGCCAAGCAGGTCTGCCAGAAGCCCGCTCAACTCCACGGTCCGAACGCACGCGAACGTGCTCGAATGCATTGGCCGATGCCTAACGAGTATGGCGTAGTAGGCGGCAAGCAAATCTGCAGCAGGGGCCTCGCTAAGCCACTTCGGAAAGCATTGCGATTGCGAAATTAGCTTCCCATTCACACTGAGCAAATTCGCAATTAGCCGCTCATCGGGCTTCGCGGAAAAAAACTGATCGACGGCCTGGCGTTGCGAGAAGAATCGATCAAGTTCAAGCTCACACGGATCTTCAAGACGTGAGCGCGTCAGCCGAAAACGATCCGTCAGCGCTTCGTCCAGCGAGGCTCGACTGGTATGAGGAGTGGCGCCCAGCGGATACGCACCACTAGCTCCATCAGAGATTAGCGGTCGCGGGGGCTGTCGTGATTGGAACTGGGTGCGGAAAGCTACGTGAAGTCTATTTACGCCCTTCGCCCGCCTGTCGACCAAATACTCGCGGAGCAGGCGCCTCACCGCAGCGGACAACGCGTACTTGTTGGCCTCGCCTCCGGCGGCGTACTTTTCAATTGCCGATTCAAGCGCTTGGAACGCCCCGACCGCTTCAACAAGACTGACAGATTCAGGCCGCAGGGCTGCAGCCTGTACCCAGCTAGTACTTTTGGATGCTGCCGCCAGGCCGCGCCTTAAGTTGCCGACGGTGCGGGACTCTACCGGCATGGCCTTGCTTTGCGCAGCGCTTTGGGCCAATGCATCGGCTACCCATCCGCCGGACGGAAGCCTTAGAACGCCAGGCGCAAAGCTGATCTGTGCCGTCTTTGACTCGCCGTAGTTCGACCTCTGGCTGTAGAACTTGAACATCTACCCTTCCCGAACAGGGTGCATCTTGCGAAATTGCATCTCGATGGACTACCCTACATCTGAACGGCATGCTACACAGCGAATCAGCGCCCCGAGCGTCCAGTCGCAGTAGTCGTGCCGGTGATAGGCCGCGATCTTCTCCTCCGCGAAGAACGTCAGAAAGTCGATCGCTCCCTCTTCGTCGACGGTGAACTCAGGTTCCTCGTCCAGGCTCAAGAAGACCTTGCCCGCGGCGTTGGTGCGGAGTGAGGCTCCGCAGCTCTCGCTGAACAACTCCCACATCGGGTGACGCAGGCCAGCCGGCCTCAGAGGGCTCTCGTTGGAGTCCCAGTCCTCGCCGACATATACGCGTCCGATGGACGGCACGGCACTGGGTCTTGCGGGGACATTGATCGCCGGCGCCGTCTTCACATTGCCATTGCAGTGATCGAAGTAGACCGCGAGTGCGTGCCAGGGCGGATGCCACGCGCGGCTGCTCCAGTAAAAATCGATCGCGACTAGCTCGCGCACACCAATCGGCCGGACCAACGATGGCGATCCCAGTGAGTTCGCCTCGTCCTGCGCGGCCAACGTGTAGTAAAGGAGATCCTCCACCATTTGCGGCGAGTACTGGTCGGCGCTGACTTGAATAGTGCCATCATCATTGATGGTGCGGCCGAGGTAGTTCCTTCGAGACCAATCCCAAGCCGTGGCTGACAGGAAGTTGCGTAGCTTTAGCAACGGAACCAAATAGGGATAGCGCCCCGGGTTCTGTTCCAGCATCGTCTCGACCGACTTGTCGGTCGGTCCGCTTGCCACGCAGGCCCAACATCCCGATCGCGCGCCACATGGCTTCGATGTGCCAGTGGACTTGAGTTCCGCCACGATCGCGCATGACGAGCCGCCAGCATCCGCATAGAACTCGGCAACAGCGGCGAAATCTGTGTAGGACTCGTGAAAGCCGTTGGCAATTTCGCCGATCACTTCCCACACTTCGTCCGTCGTCCAATCGAGGATGGGGCTCAGCCTGAGTTCGCCGAGCGGATCGCACCAGATCTCGTGCGCGGTTTCCTTGCGCCCAGCGGTTGCTCGCCCACGCGCGGCGGACTCGCTGCTTCGCGTTCCGATCACAGTGACGAGTTTCGAAGACTCGGGACCGAGCATGGCGCGAACTTGTCGTGCGATCCGCTCACCCGATTTCACTTTCCAGGAGACTGAGCAGTCCTGACTTCTCGACTGCGGAAACGTCGGCAGTGCGCGTCCACCGATGACGCGAGCGGCGAAGCCCGCGCTGAGCGTTGGCCGCCCTACTCGCGTTTCCAGCGGAATGCGGTGGAGCTTGGCGTATGCCGTCATCTTGGCCATTTCAGTCTCTGCCAAGGCGCGTACGACTGGTGATTCGACTTGCGTGTCGATATTCGAAACGACGATCGGTGGGCAAAGGCGCCCTTCTCTCTGGACTGCCCTTGCCGCCGTGAGAGTCAGGTGCACGCAAAGCGCGCTGTCCTTGCCAGCTGAGTAGGCGAGTTGAAGCGGATGGCCTTCCTCGATTACTCGCCTGATCGCGGCAACCGCGCGCTCATGGGGCTCGGCGCCGATGTGTTGTTGTTCAAGACTGCAGTCGTCCTCCGCGTTGCCGAAGAGGCCGCCGCGAGTGATTGCGGAATTCATATGCGCTCCGGTTGACCAGGCGCTCCCTGCCGGGAGTTGCGCCCGGCAAGGTTGAAGGGAATCTCAGGACCGCAAGTACGCGCGGTCCTTCGTGAACTTGAGTTGGCGAGCTTGCGCCAGCGTGAGCCCAATGAACTCCTTCGGTTGGAAGGTCAATTCATCCGGGAAATAGCTGAAGACCTTGGTCTCCTGGCCTTCGGAGTCGATGACGATCACCTCGGGCATCGGGTCGCCAAGGTGTTCTGGCATCGCAGTGATTCGTGCGGACACGATCAGCGCAGCCTTCGCAGGCGCGCCTGGATTGGATTTCATGGGGGTCCCTCAGAAATGAAGAGGGGCCAGGCGGCCTCGAGGGCGCTTGGCCCCAAAGGCAAATGGATGTCTGATTGGCTTCAGTTAGCGTCGTCCGTGCGCGAAGCTCGGTTGATCGCGAAATGATAGCCAAAAATGCGAAAGGCCCCCGAATTTCTCGGGGGCCCTCCGGGTGGGTGGTGGCTCAGTTCTTGTCCAGCATTCTTATCGGCGCGGCCAGCGAAGGATCGATCTTCAGGGCTGCATCGAGCAGGGTGCGGACACCAGCGGGTAGAGGCCCGCCGACGATTTTCTCGAGCTCGGCCAATTCTTCGGGCGGCACTTTTTGCAGTTCCGCGGCCGCTCGTATCAAGAGCTGGCCGACGGTGGCAACGCGCGAGCGCGTGTCCATGCTGAGTGTGGCTGCCGTGGAGGGCGCGGCCTTGCTTTTAGGTGTTGTCATGTTCGCTTTTCCTGGTTACAGGACGGCCGCTTCGACAACGGCGCCCATCGCGTCGTATTGGAACACTCGTCGACCGACATCGCTGGCGCCCAGGCGGAAGTCAGCGTAGTCACCGAGGACGGCGTTCTTGATCGCTTCGGGGATGGTGACGCCAACCTTGGCGAGCAACTCGGCCTCCAGCGCGTCCATGCTGCCGGTCGGCATGGAAGTGAACTCGGTGTCCTCGAGCGCGGGGTGCGTCATCGCGAAGAACTCCGCGAGTTGTGGGTCATAGCCGACGGTCACGGGCAATGTGTTGCCCGCAACGGGTGCGGGGAAATGGTGTTGAGACACGGGTGTCCTTTCTGAGCAGGCACAGGCCCGCTCCAAGGCTTCGCTTGCGCGAAGCAGATCATTGAGGATTTGGGGACCGAAGCAGCGCTTCAGCGGCAGCCAGCGCGGGGCCGGTGCTTTGGGATGGAATGTGGGCTGGTTCGCCAGCTCGCCTTTTCAGGAGCCCTCATTTTGCCGCTATTCGGCGTCAGCCTCGAAAAACGTGACAGCGGCATCGACCGCTCGGGCGCCTCACGTTGTGGCCACCACGCGTCTTCAAAGAGACTTTGCCCTCGCCGAATTCGGCAAGCATTCGGTAGCCGTCGTACTTGATTTCGAAGAGCCAGTCGGGTGAACTGAATGGATTGTGCTTTCGGCTGTCCAGCAAGCATGGGTTGGAGTGCGGCGAAGTTCATGCGAATCCGCCTGGAGCCCCGCCGCCCCTCTATTTCGCCAACCGCTTCGTACGCTTGCCGGCGGCCCTGCCTGCCGGCGGTGCCATTGCTGCGATGGACTCCAGGCGCGCGAGTGCTTCCTTCTTGCCAATCCCGCGAAGGGCCGCAATGGCAGGCAGCTGCTTTGCCCTGGGCTTGACCTTGCCCGATTCCCACTTGTAGACGCTCAGCCCGCTGGCGCCAAGGAGCGTTCCCATGTCCTTCGCAGCGAGCCCCAGTTTCTGGCGCAGCGCGGCAAAGCCGCTCGCTCTGAAACGTAGGTCCGGTGCTTCATCAGGTTCCACGCTGGTTGCG